>NZ_CP133019.1:1812759-2114886 GCF_030866805.1 Microbacterium terrisoli | reverse complement strand
GATGCCCTGCAGCAGCTGCTGCCAGGTCTCTTCGCGGAACTCGGTGCGCGAGTGCATCCGCACCGCGTCGTACACGACGGCCGCGAAATCCTGGTCGGCCCAGTCGCGACGGGCGAAGCCGACCAGGGCGAACCCGGGGGGCAACAGGCCGCGATTGGCCAGGTCGTACACGGCCGGCATCAGCTTCTTGCGTGACAGGTCTCCCGTCACACCGAAGATGACCAGGGCGCTCGGCCCCGCGATGCGGTTCAGTCGTCGGTCGTCGGGATCGCGCAACGGATTGGCGTCCCGGGTGATCAGCACACTCATGCGGCTCCTATTGGGCGGCTTCGAAGAGCGCGAGCACTTCGGTCGTCGAATCGGTCAGGGTCAGGCTCACGACGGGACGCCCGTGGTCGGCGAGCACCTGCGCATCTCCCGCGGCCTGGGCGGCGAGCAGCCGTCCGAACGTGAACGGCAGGCCTGGGATCTGCACGTCATCGCCGGCGCGTTCGACGATCTGCAGGAACACCCCGGTGGCAGGACCCCCCTTGTGATACTGCCCGGTCGAGTGCAAGAAGCGCGGCCCCCAGCCGAAGGTGGTCGGACGTCCGGCATCGGCGGCGACGAGCTCGCGCAGTCCCGCGAGCTCGGGCGTGTGCACGCGATCGACGTAGGCCTGGATCGCGACGTAGCCGTCGTTGCCGAGACGCTCCCAGAGGGCGTCGAGCGTGCCCTCCAGAGTGCCCGAGGCGGCCAGCGCGGGGTCCGACACGCGCACCTCCACACCGCCGACGGTGAACGCGGCCGGTGTGGCGACGGGCGTGCGGGCCAGCAGGTCGCGCGTGGCGGCCTTGGCCGACTCGACGTCGGGCTGATCGAACGGGTCGATGCCCAGCATCCGTCCGGCGATGGCCGTCGCGTACTCCCAGACCACGAACTGCGCCCCCAGCGATCCGCTGACCAGGATCTCACCCTCGTGCCGGTCGAAGAAGTGGAACTCGTGAGCCTCGTCGACCAGTCGCACGACCTGAAGGTCGGCCGGCTGAGTCTCGAGTTCGGGGGAGACCGGCAGCAGGACGACGGGCAGGATGCCGGTGCCGGCCTTTCCGGTCGACTCGGCGATCAGCTGCTCGATCCAGTCCGGAAGGCCTTGGATGTGCGTGCCGTCCGATACCAGGCCCAGCTTGTCGCGGCGCGGGGTGCCGCCGGCGATCGCCGCGGCCAGCACCAGCGCCGGGTTCTCGGGGCTGTCGATGGCCACTTCCAGCAGCGTGGCATCGGCCTCATCGAGCAGTTCGCCCAGATCCGCGCCGGCCAGGCCCGCAGGCACCAGACCGAACGCCGTCAGCGCCGAGTAGCGCCCGCCGACGGTCGGGTCGGCATGGAACACGCGGTACCCCGCCGCCTGCGCGGACTGGTCCAGCGCCGAGCCCGGGTCGGTCACCACAATGATCCGCTCGGCTGGGTCGACGCCCATCTCGCGGAAGGCCGACTCGAACAGCCGTCGCGCGGCATCCGTCTCGACAGTCGAGCCGGACTTGCTCGAGACCACGAGCACCGTATCGGTCAGGCTCCCCTCCCCGTCGCCCTCGAGCGCGGCCAGCACCTGGCCGGGCGCCGTGGAATCCAGCACCGTCAAGGGGACGCCGGTGGTGGCGGCGATCACCTCGGGGGCGAGGGAGGAGCCTCCCATCCCGGCCAGCACGACGCGCGAGAGCCCGCGCGCTCGCAGGTCATCGCGCAGAGCCGTGATCTCTGCGACCAGTGGTCGCGAGACCGAGACCGCCTGCACCCAGCCGAGGCGACGGGATGCCTCATCCTGCGCGTGCGGACCCCACAGTGTGGGGTCCTGCGCGGTGATGCCGGAGGCGAGCAGGCCCTGGACGAGCCGGGGCAGCTCGTCGTCGACGATGGCCTTGACATGACCGCTGACGCGGATGTCGAAACTCACCGGGTCGCGCCCTGCGCTTTGGACAGAGCGGCGGCCACCGTGTCACGCATGTCGTGCCACGATGCGATGAACTTCTCGACTCCTTCGTCTTCGAGAAGCTGGGTGACGTCGTCGAAGTCCACGCCCACCATCGCCAGCGCATCGATGACGGCGTGCGCGTCGGCGTAGTTGCCGGTGATGTTGTCACCGGTGAACACTCCGTGGTCGTACACGGCGTCCAGTGTCTTCTCGGGCATCGTGTTCACGACGCCCGGGGCGGTGAGTTCGACGACGTACAGCGTGTCGGGCAGAGACGGGTCCTTCACACCGGTCGACGCCCACAGCGGGCGCTGCGTGTTGGCGCCGGCGGCAAGCAGCGCCTTCGCGCGGTCGCCCGCGAACGTCTGCTCGTACAGCTCGTACGCGAGCCGGGCGTTGGCGATGCCCGACTTCGAGCGCAGCGCGGCTGCGGCATCCGTCCCGATGGCGTCGAGCCGCTTGTCGACCTCGGTGTCCACGCGGGAGACGAAGAACGACGCGACCGAGAAGATCTGCGTCAGGTCCTTGCCGGCCTCGCGGGCGCGTTCGAGACCGCTGAGATACGCCTCGATGACCTGGGCGTAGCGCTCCAGCGAGAAGATCAGCGTCACGTTCACCGAGATGCCCGCGGCGATCGTGTCGGCGATCGCGCTGATGCCCGCCTGGGTGGCGGGGATCTTGATGTACGCGTTTGGCTGGTCTACCGCTGCGGACAGCTGCGCCGCCTGGGCGATGGTGGCGGCGGTGTCGTGGGCGAGGTCGGGGGAGACCTCGATCGACACGCGGCCGTCGACACCGCTGGTCGCGTCGTACACGGGGCGCATGATGTCGCACGCGTTGCGCACGTCGGTCGTCGTGATCTCGAAGATCGCGTCGTCGGCCGAGGCGCCGCGCGCGGCGAGTTCGGCGATCTGGCCCTCGTAGCCTTCGCCGTGGCTGATCGCGTTGGCGAAGATCGTGGGGTTGGTGGTGATGCCGACGACGTTGCGCGTCGCGATCAGATCGGCCAGATTGCCGGTCGTGATCCGTCGACGTGCGAGGTCGTCCAGCCAGATGCTGACGCCCTGGTCGGAAAGCTGCTGGGTCGGGCTGGTCATGCGATCTCCTCAGTGTGTGTCGAGGTCGCCGCGTTCGCGGCGAGGGTCTGACGGGCCGCCTCGATGACGGCCTCGGCGGTGATGCCGAATTTCTGGAACAGGGTCTTGTAGTCGGCCGAGGCACCGTAGTGCTCGATCGACACCGAGCGACCGCGGTCGCCGACGATGCCGCGCCACGGCATCGAGATGCCGGCCTCGACCGAGACGCGGGCGGTGACGGCTGCCGGCAGCACGCTCTCGCGGTATGCCTCGTCCTGCTCGGCGAACCACTCCAGGCAGGGTGCCGACACGACGCGCGCCTTCACGCCCTCGGCGGCCAGCGCCTCGCGGGCTGCCACCGCCAGCTGCACCTCGGAACCCGTGCCGATGAGGATCACGTCGGGCGTGCCGCCCGGCGCCTCGGCCAGCACGTATGCGCCGCGCGCGGTGTGCGCAGCCGAGGCGAAGGTGTCGCCGTCGGCCTCTCCGGTGCCGCGTGCGAAGGTCGGCACGTTCTGGCGCGTCAGCGCGAGACCTGCGGGCCCTTCGTGCCGGCGCAGGATCTCGAGCCACGCCTGCGCGGTCTCGTTCGCGTCGGCGGGGCGGACGACCGACAGCTGCGGGATGGCGCGCAGCGCCGCGAGCTGCTCGATCGGCTGGTGGGTCGGACCGTCTTCGCCGAGGGCGATCGAGTCGTGCGTCCAGACGTAGGTCGACGGGATGTTCATCAGGGCGGCCAGACGCACGGCCGGGCGCATGTAGTCCGAGAAGATCAGGAACGTGCCGCCGAACGCGCGTGTCGGACCGTGCAGCGTGATGCCGTTGACGATCGCGCCCATCGCGTGCTCGCGGATGCCGAAGTGCAGCACGCGGCCGAACGGGCTGGGCTTCCACTCGTGGGTCGTCCACTGGTCGGGGTTGAAGGATGCCGCGGCCTTGATGGTCGTGAGGTTGGACTCGGCCAGGTCGGCCGACCCGCCCCACAGCTCCGGCAGCTGTGCGGCCAGCGCGTTGATGACCGCACCCGATGCGGCGCGTGTGGACAGGTCCTTGCCGGCCTCGAACGCCGGAAGGGCGTCGTCGATGTCGTCGGGCAGCGCCTGCGCCTCGAGTCGGTCCAGCAGCGCTTTGCGCTGCGGGTTCGCCGCCGCCCAGGCGTCGAACGACTCCTGCCAGGCACGGTGCGCGGCCGCACCGCGGGCACCCAGCTCGCGGGTGTGCTCGAGCACGCCGTCGGGCAGGGCGAAGGACTGGTCGGGGTCGAAGTCCAGCACCTTCTTGGTGGCGGCGACCTCGTCGGCGCCCAGCGCCGAGCCGTGGATCTTGCCGCTGTTCTGCTTGCCGGGGGAGGGCCAGCCGATGATCGTCTTGAGGATGATGATCGAGGGCTTGTCGGTCTCGCCCTTGGCCGCCTCGATCGCGTCGTTCAGCTCCTGCACGTCCTCGACGTACTGTCCGGTCTTCTTCCAGTCGACCGTCTGCACGTGCCAGCCGTACGCTTCGTAGCGCTTGGCGACATCCTCGGTGAACGCCACGTTCGTGTCGTCCTCGATGGAGATCTGGTTCGCGTCGTAGATGACCACCAGATTGCCCAGCTGCTGGTGACCGGCCAGCGAGGACGCCTCGCTGGTGATGCCCTCCTGCAGGTCGCCGTCCGAGGCGATGACGTAGATGAAGTGGTCGAACGGCGACGTGCCGGCCGCGGCATCCGGATCGAACAGCCCGCGCTCGTAGCGCGAGGCGTATGCGAAGCCGACCGCCGACGCCAGGCCCTGACCGAGCGGTCCGGTCGTGATCTCGACGCCCTTCGTGTGCCGGTACTCCGGGTGGCCCGGGGTCAGCGAGCCCCAGGTGCGCAATGACTCGAGATCGTTCAGCTCCAGTCCGAAGCCGCCCAGGAACAGCTGGATGTACTGCGTCAGCGACGAGTGGCCGCACGACAGGATGAATCGGTCGCGGCCGAGCCAGTGAGTGTCGGCCGGGTCGTGGCGCATGATGCGCTGATAGAGCAGATATGCCGCAGGCGCGAGGCTCATCGCGGTGCCGGGATGTCCGTTGCCGACCTTCTGCACGGCGTCTGCCGCCAGTACGCGCACGGTATCCACCGCACGCCGATCGATCTCTTCCCAACGCAGTTCGGACACGAGGCCGCCTTTCACAGGTTGGGCGCCCGGCACCCGAGAGTGCAGCGTCGCCACGGCAGGGTCCGGCGCAGGGCGCACGTGTGGTTCCAGCATAGCGATCCGCCGGTGGCGGAGAACGTGTGTGACCGAGTGCGGCCCGGTCGCCGCGCCCCTCGCGGCTCGGCCGCCGCCGGTGGGGTCAGGCGTGTCGCTTCAGGCGCAGCACCACGACGGTCATCGCGGCCACCGACAGTCCCGCGATGATCATGTGGATGCCGACGGCCAGGGCGGGAAGCCCCTCGTCGGCCTGATAGATCCCCAGCGGGATCTGCACCAGCAGCAGCACCAGCAGACTGAGCAGCCACGGCCTGGTGGGCAGCCTCTGCACAGAGGCGACGGCCATGAGCACGACCACGAGCACGAGCAGCGTGTAGCCGGGGATCGAGTGCACGTGGGCCATGATCTCGGGGTTGAGCAGGTGCCGTACGACGCGCTGGTCGCCAGAATGCGGGCCGGATGCCGTGGTCAGCACGCCGATCAGAAGGGTCAGCACGAGCGCGACCGAGGTGATGTGGGTGAGGATCGCGTACCAGCGCGGCACGGCGGCGACACGCGGTCCGCGCTCGTCATAGGCGCGCACCACGAACGCCGCGGTCAGTCCCACCAGGGCCAGCGTCGCGAGGAAGTGGAAGCCCACGATCCACGCGTTCAGTCCGGTGAGAACCGTGATGCCGCCCACGACCGCCTGCGCGAGGATGCCGCCGATCACGATCCACGCGATGGTGTACAGATCGCGCCGGTCGCGGCGGATCCGCAGGATCAGCAGCAGCACGGCGAGGGCGGCCAGCCCCACCACACCGGTCATGAGCCGGTTGCCGAACTCGATGTAGGAGTGCAGGCCCATGCCCGGCAGCGGCACGAGCGAGTCCGGCGTGCACAGCGGCCATTCGCAGCCCAGGCCCGACCCGGTCAGCCGCACCGCACCGCCGGTGCCGATGATGAGCACTTCGGTGATGAACGAGATCCAGGCCGCCACCCGTACCCGGCGATCCACGCTGTCGGGCAGCCACTCCCAGATCCGCCGGCGCAGTGTCGGGCGCGAGGGGGTGGTCGTTTGCGTGGACATCGGGATGCTGCCTCCAGGCCGGTCCGCAGCGCGTCGCGGGATGGGTCCGGCCCGCCGGTCGCAGGGACCCTATAGAATCGAGGGGTCGGATGCACCGCACCTGCGGAGCGCATCCCTGACAGTCTAGGCGTGCTGATCGCGTCTGAAGAGCGGGGCCCGAGAAGCGGCATCCACCCCCACCACTCCCGTGGGGGACTGAGTTGCCGGGACGGATGACACCGTAGCGGTCCGAAGAGGAGAGTGTGTGACGTCATGTCTGATGTTCTGATCGAACGCCCGGAACTCGATGGCCTGGGGGTGTACGAATTCGGCTGGCACGACGCCGATGCCGCCGGTGCCATCGCCCAGCGCGGCCTGACCGAGTCCGTTGTACGCGGAATCTCGCAGCTGAAGAACGAGCCCGAGTGGATGCTGCGCAGCCGGCTCAAGGGCCTGAAGCTGTTCGAACGCAAACCGATGCCGACGTGGGGCGCCGATCTCAGTGAGATCGACTTCGACCACATCAAGTACTTCGTGCGCTCGACCGAGGGCCAGGCCGAGACCTGGGAAGACCTCCCCGAAGACATCCGCAACACGTATGAGCGGCTCGGCATCCCCGAGGCCGAGCGCCAGCGCCTGGTCGCCGGTGTGACGGCACAGTACGAGTCCGAGGTCGTGTACCGCCAGATCCGTGAGGATCTGGAGGCGCAGGGAGTCATCTTCACCGACACCGACACCGGACTTCGCGAGCACCCCGAGTTCTTCGAGGAATACTTCGGCACGATCATCCCGGCCGGCGACAACAAGTTCGCCGCGCTGAACACCGCGGTGTGGTCGGGCGGCTCGTTCGTCTACGTGCCGCCGGGCGTGCACGTCGAGATCCCGCTGCAGGCGTACTTCCGCATCAACACCGAGAACATGGGTCAGTTCGAGCGGACGCTGATCATCGCCGACGAGGGCTCGTACGTCCACTACATCGAGGGCTGCACGGCTCCCGTGTACAAGTCGGACTCGCTGCACTCGGCCGTCGTCGAGATCGTCGTGAAGAAGAACGCACGCGTGCGGTACACGACGATCCAGAACTGGTCGAACAACGTCTACAACCTGGTCACCAAGCGTGCGATCGCGCACGAGGGCGCCACGATGGAATGGGTCGACGGCAACATCGGATCCAAGGTGACCATGAAGTACCCGTCGATCTACCTCGCCGGCGAGCACGCCAAGGGCGAGACCCTGTCGGTGGCCTTCGCCGGTCCCGGCCAGCACCAGGATGCCGGCGCGAAGATGATTCACCTGGCGCCGTACACGCAGTCCTCGATCGTGTCCAAGTCGATCGCCCGCGGTGGTGGGCGCTCGGGTTACCGCGGCGAGGTGCGGGTCGAGCCGACCGCGCACCACGCGGCCAACACCGTGCGCTGCGATGCCCTGCTGGTGGACACCATGTCGCGCTCTGACACCTACCCCGCGATCGACATCCGGGTCGACGACGCAGAACTCGGTCACGAGGCGACGGTGTCGAAGGTCAGTGCCGAGCAGCTGTTCTATCTGCAGTCGCGCGGCATGCCCGAAGACGAGGCGATGGCGATGATCGTGCGCGGCTTCATCGAGCCGATCGCGCGTGAGCTGCCCATGGAATACGCGTTGGAATTGAACAAGCTCATCGAGATGGGCATGGAAGGATCGGTCGGCTAGATGGCGGCCACGACGACAGCGTCCGAGCAGGTTCCCGCCGCTCGGACGGAAGACAACCACGCCCACATCGACCCCGCGGCGCAGCTGCTGCGCACCTACGAAGCGCCGGTGCAGACGCGCTCCGAGCGCCCGCACTCGTTCGAGCCCGCCGACTTCGGCGAGCCGAACGGGCACGAGGTGAACTGGAAGCACACGCCGATCGCCCGCGTGCGGCCCCTGTTCGCGGTCGCCACAGGCGATGACGCCGTGCAGTACGAAGTCAGCGACGAGCGCTTCGTGCAGCCTCCGCTGGCCATCGGCGTCGCACCCCGCGGTGAGACGTTCCGCCCCGAAGACGTCGTCTCGGCAGTGGCATGGCAGGGTTCGAGCCAGGCGCTGCACGTGCGCGTGCCGCGCGGTGAAGAGGTCGCCGAGCCGATCACGGTGTCCATCACCGGCACGAGTGCTCATGACCGCGCCGACGCCCACCTCGTGATCGAGGCCGAGGCCAACAGCCAGGCCACCGTCGTGCTCAACCACAGCGGGGCGGCGCAGTACGCGCAGAACGTCGAGATCCTCGTCCGTGAGGGCGCGCGTCTGACCGTGATCGCCGTGCAGGACTGGGATCGCGATGCCGTGCACGCAGCGTCCCACCAGGCTGTCGTGGCCAAGGATGCGTCGCTGCGCCACTTCGTCGTCAGCTTCGGCGGCGACCTGGTGCGGGTCAACCCCAGCATCCTGCTGGCCGGCGCGGGGTCGCACGCCGACGTCTACGGCGTCGGCTTCTGCGACGCCGGGCAGCACCTGGAGAGCCAGGTGTTCGTACACCATGAGGGCGTGGCCACCCGTGCCAACGTGCTCTACAAGACCGCGCTGCAGGGGACCGACGCGCACACCGTGTGGGTCGGCGACGTGCTGATCGGGCGCAACGCCGTCGACACCGACTCGTACGAGGCCAACCGCAACCTGGCTCTGACGCCGGGCGCACGCGCGGACTCGATCCCGAACCTCGAGATCGAGATCGGAGACATCCGCGGTGCCGGTCACGCCAGTGCCACGGGTCGCTTCGACGACGAGCAGCTGTTCTACCTGCAGGCTCGTGGGATCAGCGAGCTCGAAGCCCGTCGCCTGGTCGTGCTCGGATTCCTCAGCGAGGTCATCCAGCGCATCGGCATCCCCTCGCTTGAGACGCAGCTGATCTCGCACATCGAGCGCGAACTGGCCGACGACGAGATGCTGGCGCCCGCCGAGGCGACGGCATGAGCGCTGCGCGGGCCTGTGCACTCAGCGAGCTCGTGCAGGACCAGCCCCTGAAGGTCGTTCTGGATGACGTGCCGATCTGCGTCGTGCTCGACTCAGCCGGCGACGTGCACGCGATCGGCGACACATGCACGCACGGCGAGGTCTCTCTGTCCGAGGGGTTCGTCGAGGACGACACCGTGGAGTGCTGGGCCCATGGCTCGCGCTTCTCGCTGCGCACCGGCGCCGCGCTGAATCTGCCCGCATACGAACCGGTGCCGGTGTATGTCGTTCAGATCGACGGCGACGATGTTCTCATCGACCCCGCCGTCACCAAGGCCGTGGCCTGAGCCCGGCACCGTCACCACACGCTTTCACGAAGGAAAATCAATGTCAGTCCTGGAGATCCGCGACCTGCACGTGACCGTCGAGACCGAATCCGGCGTCACGCCGATCCTCAACGGTGTCACCCTCACGATTCGCACCGGCGAGACGCACGCCATCATGGGCCCGAACGGCTCGGGCAAGTCGACGCTGGCCTACACGATCGCCGGCCACCCGAAGTACAAGGTCACCGGCGGCTCGATCACGTTCGACGGCGAGGACGTTCTGGCCATGACCGTCGACGAGCGCGCACGCGCCGGCCTGTTCCTGGCGATGCAGTACCCGGTGGAGATCCCGGGCGTGACCGTGACGAACTTCCTGCGCACGGCCAAGACCGCCGTCGACGGCGAGGCTCCCGCGGTGCGCACGTGGAGCAAAGAGGTCAAGCAGGCCATGAAGAACCTGCGCATGGACGCGAAGTTCGCACAGCGCAACGTGAACGAGGGCTTCTCGGGCGGCGAGAAGAAGCGCCACGAGATCCTGCAGCTGGAGCTGCTGCAGCCGAAGATCGCGATCCTCGACGAGACCGACTCGGGTCTGGACGTCGATGCGCTGAAGATCGTCTCGGAGGGCGTGAATCGCGCCAAGGAGGCGACGAACCTGGGAGTGCTGCTGATCACGCACTACACCCGGATCCTGCGCTACATCCACCCGGACTTCGTGCACGTGCTCGTCAAGGGCCGGGTTGCCGAAGAAGGCGGGCCGGAGCTGGCCGACCGCCTTGAAGAAGAGGGCTACGACCGTTACCTCGAAGGCGAGCCGGAGCCCGAGGGCGACCTCGACCCGCTCGCCGAGATCGATGCGTAGACTCGAAGCATGAGCGCGACCCTCACACCCGAGAAGTACGACGAGGTCACCGAGGCACTGAAAGACGTCATGGACCCCGAGCTGGGGATCAACGTCGTCGATCTCGGTCTCATCTATGACCTTGCCTGGGATGACGAGAACGATGCGCTGATCGTCCACATGACGCTGACCAGTGCGGGCTGCCCGCTCACCGACGTGATCGAAGAGCAGACGGCGCAGGCGCTGGACGACGTCGTCGAACGATTCCGCATCAACTGGGTCTGGATGCCGCCGTGGGGTCCCGAGAAGATCACCGACGACGGGCGTGACATGATGCGCGCGCTCGGGTTCGCGATCTGACGCGAGTCGAACCGTGACGTCGGCGCGGACGCTGTTCGCGTGCGTCGGTAGGCTCGTGGGGTGACCGTCACCGTCCTCGAAGCCCTTCCGATCGATCAGCTGCGGCAGCGTTCCAGCACCAAATGGCGCAAGTATCCGGCCGACGTGCTGCCGCTGTTCGTCGCCGAGACCGACTTCGCGCTGGCTCCGGCGATCACCGCGCGCTTGAACACCGCGGTGGCGCTGGGCGACACCGGCTACACACCGCCGGATCCCGGCATCCGTGAGGCGTTCGCGTCGTTCGCGCAGCGCCGCCTGGGGTGGGATGTCGATCCCGCCAGGGTGCGCTCGACGTGCGACGTCATGATGGGCGTCGTCGAGGTGCTGCGTGCGGTCATCGAGCCCGGTGACCGCGTGGTGGTCACCCCGCCGGTGTATCCGCCGTTCTACGACACCGTGCCCGAAGCGGGCGGAGTGGTCGAGCGTGTGCCGCTGACGGAGGGCGCGGCAGGGCCTGCGCTCGATCTGGCGGGAATCGAGGCTGCTCTGGCCGCCGGCGCGCGGGCGGTGCTCTTGTGCAACCCGCACAATCCCACGGGAACGGCGCACTCCCGCGAGAGCCTGGCAGGGCTGGCCGAGATCGCCGAGCGATATGGCGCGCACGTGATCAGCGATGAGATCCATGCGCCGTTGACGCAGCCGGGAGTCGTTTTCACGCCGTTCCTGGCGGCATCCGATGCCGCCGCCCGCGTGGGGTTCGCGGTGACCAGCGCGAGCAAGGCGTTCAACCTGGCCGGTCTCAAATGCGCGCTGATGGTGACGGCGGACGCCGCGACGGCGAAGGTCGTGAACGCTTTGCCCGACGAGGTCGAGTGGCGCACCGGACTGTTCGGGGCGGTGGCCGGGGTCGCGGCGTTCGCGCCGGAGAGCGACCCGTGGCTGGACAGCCTGCTGGCGACGCTCGACGCGAACCGGCGGCTGCTGGCCGACCTGCTGACCGAGCACGTCCCCGGAGCGCGCTATCGCATGCCCGACGCGGGGTACCTCGCGTGGGTGGACCTGCGCGAGCTCGGCTGGGGCGACAACCCGGCGCGCAAGATCCTGCGCGAAGCGAAGGTGGCGTTGCATTTCGGCCCCATGTTCGGGGTGCAGGGCAAGGGCCACGTGCGCATCAACATCGGCTGCTCGCCGGCGGTGCTGCGCGAGGCCGTGGAACGGATCGGAAGCCTGGTCTCAGCCGGCTGATGCGGGTCACACCCTAACAGTGCTCGGGAACGAGTTCCACCCGCCTCGTCTGTGCCGCGGCCGCGGCCTGCTCCGCCGCACGGGCTCGTGCGCGGCGGCGGCGCACGGCCGCGAGCTGATCCACTGTCACGCCGATCGTGATGGCCAGTGCGACCCCGATCACACTCGCCACCAGCGGCTGCTGGGCAACCCAGCTGCCGGCGAGCACGCCGATGCCCGCGCCGTACGCGGCCCAACTCACTCCCGCCACGACGCTGACCGGCAAGAACGTGCGCCACCGGTAGCGCAGGGCGCCGGCGGCCATGTTCACGGCGACCCGTCCCGCCGGGATGTAGCGGGCACCGATGATCAGCGCGGCGCCGCGTTCGGTGAGAGCCTGCTGCGCGCGGTCGAGGGCGGCGACCACGCGGGGCTGCCGCATCCATCCGAAACGTCGCGTGCCCAGCGCGCGACCCAGTCCGTAGGCGAGATTGTCACCCAGCACCGCGCCGGCCGCCGCCGCCAGGCACAGCAGCGGGATCACGCCGCCCGCGGCCGACGCCGCCAGCGCCGCAGCCGCCGCGACCAGGATGGTCTCGCTGGGAATCGGAGGAAAGACGGCGTCGATCACCGCGACGGCGAACATGACCAGCAGCATCCATGGGGAGGCGGCTGCGGTCAGGAGGAAGGCGTTGACGATGTCCACCCCAGAACGGTAGGTGGATGGCGCAGGGGGACACATCCCTCTGCAGTACCTTCGGCGTCATACTTCAGGGTGGTCTTCGTGGCGGCGACGTTCAGGGAGGCGGACGCCGGGCGAACTATACTGGGAGGCTGGCCCGTTTTCTGGCCGATCCCCCTCCACCGAGCGAACGGACGTCGACTGTGCTTGCCGTGCACGACCTGCAGATCCGCGTGGGCGCGCGCATCCTCATGTCCGAGGTGTCGTTCCGTGTCGGCGCAGGCGACAAGATCGGGCTCGTCGGGCGCAATGGCGCGGGCAAGACGACTCTGACGAAGGTGCTCGCCGGTGGCCTGCTGCCCTCCGAGGGCAAGGTCGATCGCTCCGGCGAACTCGGCTACCTGCCGCAGGACCCGCGCTCGGGCGACCCCGACATGCTCGCGCGCACCCGCATTCTGGACGCGCGTGGCTTGGGTTCTCTGGCGATCGGCATGCGCGAGGCATCTGAGCAGATGGCCTCAGACGACATGGATGACGCGGCCCGCGCGATGCGGCGGTACTCGAACCTCACCGAGCGCTTCGAGACCCTGGGCGGGTACGCAGCCGAAGCCGAAGCGGCATCCATCGCCCACAACCTCTCACTGCCCGACCGGATCCTCGACCAGCCGCTGCGCACCCTCTCGGGCGGTCAGCGCCGCCGTATCGAACTGGCGCGCATCCTGTTCTCGGATGCCGAGACCATGATCCTCGACGAGCCGACCAACCACCTCGACGCCGACAGTGTCGTGTGGCTGCGGGAGTTCCTCAAGAGCTACAAGGGCGGGCTGATCGTGATCAGCCACGATGTCGAACTGGTCGGCGAGACGGTGAATCGGGTGTTCTACCTCGACGCGAACCGTCAGGTCATCGACATCTACAACATGAACTGGAAGAACTACCAACGTCAGCGCGTGGCCGACGAGGAGCGTCGCAAGAAGGAGCGGGCGAACGCTGAGAAGAAGGCCACCGCGTTGCAGCAGCAAGCCGCAAAGTTCGGCGCGAAGGCCACCAAAGCCGCCGCCGCCCACCAGATGATCGCCCGCGCCGAGAAGCTGCTCAGCGGCCTGGACGAGGTGCGTCAGGTCGACCGGGTCGCGAAGCTGCGCTTCCCCAAGCCGGCACCGTGCGGCAAGACGCCGTTGATGGCCTCGGGGCTGTCGAAGTCGTACGGATCGCTGGAGATCTTCACCGATGTGGATCTGGCCATCGACCGTGGGTCGAGGGTGGTCGTGCTGGGTCTGAACGGCGCGGGCAAGACGACGCTGCTGCGCATTCTCGCAGGTGTGGACAAGCCCGACACCGGACAGGTCGAACCCGGACACGGGCTGAAGATCGGCTACTACGCCCAGGAGCACGAGAACCTCGACGTGAACCGGTCGGTGCTGGAGAACATGATGTCGGCCGCGCCCGACATCACCGCGACCGAGGCCCGCAAGGTGCTCGGTTCGTTCCTGTTCACCGGCGACGACGTGCTCAAGCCCGCCCGGGTGCTGTCGGGCGGAGAGAAGACGCGCCTGTCGCTGGCAACGCTCGTCGTCTCCAGCGCCAACGTGCTGCTGCTGGACGAACCGACCAACAACCTCGACCCGGCTTCGCGCGAGGAGATCCTCGGCGCACTGGCGCACTACGAAGGCTCGGTCGTCCTGGTCTCGCACGACGAGGGCGCTGTCGAGGCGCTGAACCCCGAGCGGGTGCTCATCCTGCCCGACGGCGTCGAAGACATCTGGGGTCGCGACTACGCCGATCTGATCACTCTGGCCTGACCCGCGTACGCGCCTCAGCGTTCAGCGTGGTCGAGCAGCGCGTCCTCATCCTCGGAGTCGCGGTCCGCACGCAGCTTGGTGCGGCTGTGTGTCCGTTCGGCCACGCGCTCGGCCGCCAGCCGCGCGGCGGCTTCGGGGTCGGTCGCCGCGAGCGCTTCGATCTCGGCGGCGTCCTCGCGGTCCTCCCGGCGAATGCGCCGCTCGGACCGGATCACGTACCAGATGAACACGAACCCCATCACGGCGAACAGGATCCACTGGATGCCATAGGACAGGAACGGTCCCGGGTCGGCCGAAGGGGCATCGAACCCACGCGGCGCTGTGGCGGGGGCGGGATTCTCGGAGACCAGCTGGCCGTAGGCGCCGCGATCGAGCGCTGCGCCGTCGGCCCCGCCGATCTTCTGCGCGATCAGCGGAAGATTGATCGAAGGCACCTGACCGGCCGGCGCGTTCTTGCCCGCCGAGGGGAGGTTCTCGCCCGGCAGCAGACGCACGACCACCTCGACGGTGCCCGACGGCGCGGCGGGGATGACATCAGGCGTCGGCTGTCGGTTGCCCGGGGGCTCCCATCCACGATCCACGAGGAAGACCCGGCCCTCGGCGGTGCGCAGGGGCACGATCATCTCGTATGCGGCGGTGCCCGCGTGAATGCGGTTGCGCACCAGCAGCTGCTGATCGCCGAGGTAGGTGCCGGTCAGCGTCACCGGGCGCCACTTGTCACCGGCCGGCAGCGTCTGGCCGGGGGTGAGGAGGTCGCCCAGGGCGACGGGCGTGGCGTCGTAGTTCGTCGCGATCAGCTGCAGCTGATCAGTGCGCTCGGAGTTCTTGCTCAGCTGCCAGTTCGAGAGGAACGCGCAGGCGATCGCGAAGACGATCGCGACGCCGACGTAGGCGGTCCACCGGACGGCGGCCGGTGCGGACTGGCGGCGGGTGGTCATCGAGGGTCCTCGTCGGCGTGGAAGGGGGCGACCTCGACCGGAAAGCGGCGCGAGGCGAGATAGTCGTGCAGGAATGCGACGTGCTCGTCGCATGCGAGCCAGATCTTACGTCGCTCGGCTGTGTGGATACGGGGGTTGCGCCACAGGATCTGCGCGGTGGCCGGAAGACGGCATCCCGCCCGCGAGCAGATCGGGACGTTCTCGCGGATCGCGGCGTCCGCATCACCGGACGCGAAAGTCACGACGCGTCGCCGGGAGTGTGGTGCTCGGCGGTCGGCTGCGTGCCGTCCGGGGTCGCCGCAGCCTCGGGCTCTCCGCCGATCTCGCGCGTCTCGCGTACGGTGATCACCGTCGGGGCGTGCTCGGAGTCCGCGTGCGCCGTGGCATCCAATGCCCGCTCGGGCGTCTCGGCGACCGCGGTCTTCGCGTCCTGACCGACGTTTGCCAGCACCACGGCGATGTACGGCAAGAAGATCGCACCGGCACCGAAGACCCAGGTGTACCACCCGAACGGCTGGACGAAGACCATGAGGATGAAGCACAGTACGCGAATCCCCATCAGCAGCAGATAGCGATGGGAGCGCGTTCCCACCTCGTCACGCGGGGCGCGGGGCAGCGAGGTGGCCGATTGAGGGTGCGACGTGGTCTTCACGATGCATCCAGCCTACGCCGAGTGCGCCGGATGGTCGCCACTAGGCTGGTGCGAGAATCCGACCGCTGATCCATGGAGTCACCTATGTCTGAAGCCCCCGTCGTCCTCGTCACCGGTGGCAACCGGGGCATCGGCCGGGCCATCGCCACGCGTTTCGTGAATGCCGGCTATCGTGTCGCGGTCACGGCGCGTTCGGGCGAGGGCCCCGAGGGGACGCTGACCGTCCGCGCCGACGTCACCGACTCCGCGGCGGTGGATGCCGCCTTCACCGAGATCGAGCAGCAGCTGGGTCCGGTCACGGTTGTGGTCGCCAACGCCGGCATCACCAAAGACACGCTGCTGCTGCGCATGACCGACGACGACTTCGACAGCGTCGTCGCCACCAATCTCGGCGGCACGTTCCGTATCGTCAAACGCGCGTCCAAAGGGATGCTGAAGGCGCGTTGGGGCCGAGTCATCCTGATCTCCTCCGTCGTCGGGCTGTACGGATCGGCCGGCCAGATAAACTACGCAAGCTCCAAGGCGGGGCTCGTCGGCTTCGCCCGTTCACTGACCCGTGAACTCGGCGCGCGGGGAATCACCGCGAACGTCGTGGCACCCGGCTTCATCGAGACCGAGATGACCGCGGAGCTGCCCGAAGAGAAGAAGGCCGAGTATAAGAAGGCCATCCCCGCCGGCCGCTACGCGTCGGCCGACGAGGTCGCCGGTGTGGTCGCGTGGCTGGCCTCCGACGAGGCGGCCTACATCTCGGGCGCCGTCATCCCCGTCGATGGTGGACTGGGGATGGGGCATTAGCCATACGTGGCGAGGAAGTCCTCGATCGCGGCGATGGTCGTCGTGTTGTCTGTGTGCAGGATGCCGCGAATGCCCGCCTGTGCTGCTCCGTCGAGCGAGCCCTGGTGGTCATCGATGAACAGCACATCGGCCGCACCTGCGCCCATGCCTGCCAGCGCGATCTCATACGCGGCGAGCGCGGGCTTGTTGACGCCGATCTCGTGGCTGTAGAAGATCGGATCGACGACGCTGGACAGACCGAATCGACGCTCTTCCTGTTCTCGGGCTCCGTCGGCGGAATTGGACAGGGCCGCACGCCCCACCGGCGCGGGCAGTGCGCGCGCGTAGGAGAGGAGCTGCTCATTGGGCGTGCCGCAGTACAGGTCCCAGAACTGCGCGCGCACCTCGTGGCGCGTCGTTTCGTCCAAGCCCAGTGCGTCGCCCAGACGACTCCAGTACTCGGTTTCCACATCGGACTCGATATCGATGCGGGGAAGATCGGCGGCGTCGACGCACGCGCCGAACTGGTCGTCGTCCAGACCGGACAGGTCGCGCAGCCCGAGAGAGAAGCGCTTCTGCCAGACTCCGTCGTCCGCGAGTGCGAAGACTCCGCCGATGTCGAACAGAATCCAGGGCTTGGAGGTCACCCCGTCAACGTACCGGACGAGGACGGCAGCCGTCGGATGGCCACCCTCAGCGGTCGATCGCCTGAACCAGAAGCTGCGCGAGACGCTCCGGCACCGAGAACTGCGGCCAGTGGCCCGACCCGATGCGCACCACTTCGAGATCGGCTATCGCCTCATATTCGGCGGCGAACGGGCCCCACTGCCGGATCGCCTCCGACAGCTGCTCCTGCGTGGCATCGCCCATGAGCAGCGTCACCGGGACATCGTGCCGGCGGGCGTCGGACAGACGGATGGGGTCGGTGGGCACGCGGGCCGGAACGCTGTGGGTCAGTGGCAGCGTGCGCTCCCGGGTGGCCGCGTCGAGATCGTGGACGTCTTCGTCGGGGAAGAAGTCCCACCCCGGGAACGGCACGACACCGTCGACGACGTCGAACTCGGAGATGCCGTTGTCGCCGGGTGGCGGGACCGTGTCGACGAAGACGACGCGGGCCACGCGGTCGGGCCGCGCGTCGGCGGCGCCCCAGACGACGTTGCCGCCGCCGGAATGCCCGACGAGCACGACCGGGCCCTCAGCCGCGTCGATCGCATCGACGGTGGCCGCGACCCAATCGGCGATGCCGATATCGGCGGTGTCGGCGGCGCGCCCACCGGTGCCGGGCATCGTCAGCGGTTGAACGCTGTGGCCGGCACCGCGCAGGGCGGGCAGGATCAGATCCCACGATGATGCGTCGAGCCACAGTCCGGGCACCAGGATGATGTTCATCCCCGCACGCTAGTCCAGGCGTCCGACACTGCGCTCACAGCGGCAGCAGTGGGATGACCTGAGCAAGGTCGACCGGACCGACCACGAGGTCGGCCTGGGCCCGCACGGCAGGCTTCGCGTTGAAGGCCAGCCCGAGAGCCGCCGCCTGCATCATCAGCAGGTCGTTCGCGCCGTCGCCGATCGCGATCGTGCGCTCGGGCGGCACGCCGTGCCGATCGGCCCATTCTCGGAGCGTGGACGCCTTGGCCGCGGCATCCACGATCTCGCCGTCGACCCGACCGGTGAGCACCCCCGCTGCCGCCTCCAAGCGGTTGGCTCGCCATGCGTCCACCTCCAGCTCACGGGCGACAGTGTCGAGGATCTCGTGGAACCCGCCGGAGACGACGCCCACGATCCCGCCCCGCTCATGGACGGCGGCGATGAGTTCGCGCACGCCGGGCGTGGGCTCGATGCGGGTCAGCACCCGCGCGAAGGCGGCGGTCGGAACGCCGCGCAGCGCCTGCACCCGCGCGCGCAGACTCTCGGCGAACTCGACCTCGCCGCGCATCGCCGCCTCCGTGGCGGCGGCGACCTCGGCCCGGCGACCGACCTCGTCGGCGATGAGCTCGATCACCTCGTTGCGGATCAGTGTGGAATCGGCATCGAGGACGACGAGCAGGCGCGCAGACACGCGTCCACCCTATCGGCGGCTCAGCGCTCGACCCGCACGCCCTTGCCGACGATCGTGATGCCCGAATCGGTCACGGTGAATCCCCGGGCAAGATCGCGCTCGCGATCGACGCCCACCGTTGCGCCGTCTTCGAGGACGACGTTCTTGTCCAGGATCGCGCGGTGCACGCGAGCCCCCTGGCCGACGCGCACGTGGTCGAACAGCACGGCATCGGTGATGGTCGAACCGCCGCCTGCGAGCGTCCAGGGACCGACGACGCTGCGCTCGAGGTGGGTGCCCGAGAGCACCGAGCCGAGCGAGACGACGGAGTCGATGGCGTTGCCGATGCGACCCACCGAGTCGCGCACGAACTTCGCCGGCGGCGAGTTGACCGACTGCGCATGGATCGGCCACTCCGTGTTGTAGAGGTTGAACACGGGCAGAGTCGAGATCAGATCCATGTGGGCGTCGAAGAACGAGTCGATCGTGCCCACGTCGCGCCAGTACGAATGGTCGCGGTCGTTCGAGCCGGGCACGTCGTTGAGCTTCATGTCGTAGACGCCTGCTTCGCCTCGGTCGACGAAGTACGGCACGATGTCGCCGCCCATGTCATGGTTCGAGGTGGGTTCCTCGCCGTCGGCGGTGACCGCCTCCACCAGCGCGTCGGCGTCGAAGATGTAGTTGCCCATCGAGGCCAGCACCTCGTGCGGTGCGTCGGCCAGCCCGGTCGCATTCTGCGGCTTCTCGAGGAACTGCCGGATCCGGCCGTCGTGCTCGGGGTCGACGTCGATCACGCCGAACTGGTGCGCGAGGCCCAGCGGCTGGCGGATGCCGGCCACCGTCGCCCGCGCGCCCGAGGCGATGTGCGCGTCGAGCATCTGGCGGAAGTCCATGCGATAGACGTGATCGGCGCCGATGACGATCACGATGTCGGGCTGCTCGTCGTTGAGCAGGTTCAGACTCTGCAGGATGGCATCCGCGGAACCCGAGAACCAGCGTTTGCCCAGTCGCTGCTGTGCGGGCACCGACGCGACGTACGAATCCAGCAGCGCCGACATCCGCCACGTCTGCGAGATGTGCCGGTCGAGGCTGTGCGACTTGTACTGCGTGAGCACCACCACCTGGCGCAGCCCCGAATTGATGAGGTTCGAGATTGCGAAGTCGATCAGGCGGTACTGACCGCCGAACGGCACCGCGGGCTTGGCCCGGTCGGCCGTCAGTGGCATCAGCCGCTTTCCCTCACCGCCGGCGAGGATGATTCCGAAGACCTTGGGTGTGGCTGGCATGGCACCACACTAGGCCCCGGATGGCGTGTGTACTAGCGTTCCTGACATGCGCGTGGACATCGTGACGAAGGAGTACCCGCCGGAGATATACGGCGGCGCGGGAGTGCATGTGACCGAACTGGTCAAAGCCATGCGGGGGGATGCTGCGGCCGACCTCGACGTGCGGGTGCACGCATTCGGCGCTGCGCGCGAGGAGCCGGGCACGACGTCGTACGGCGTGCCTGCGGAGCTTGCCTCGTCCAATCCGGCGATCCAGACGATGGGCACCGACCTGCGGATCGTTGCCGACGTGACCGGAGCGGATGTCGTGCACAGCCACACCTGGTATGCGAACTTCGCTGGTCACCTCGCCTCGCTGCTGCACGGCATTCCGCATATCGTCACCGCGCACAGCCTCGAGCCGCTGCGCCCGTGGAAGGCCGAGCAGCTTGGCGGCGGCTACGCCGTCTCGAGCTTCATCGAGCGGACCTCCTACGAGGGGGCCGCGGCGATCGTGGCGGTCTCGGACGGCATGCGCTCCGACATCCTGCGCAGCTATCCCGACCTGGATCCGCGCAAGGTCCGCGTCATCTACAACGGCATCGACGTGCAGCAGTGGCATCCCGTCGACGATCCCGACCTGCTGCGCGCTCTGGGAGTGGACCCCGAGCGTCCCTCGGTGGTCTTCGTCGGACGGATCACCCGCCAGAAGGGGCTGCCGTATCTGCTGCGTGCCGCGGCGCTGCTGCCGCCGGAGGTGCAGGTCGTGCTGTGTGCGGGTGCACCCGACACGCCCGAGATCATGGCCGAGGTGACGGGTCTCGTGCATGCCCTGCAGGCCACGCGCGACGGGGTGGTGTGGATCGACCGGCTGTTGAGCCGTCACGAGCTGTGCACCGTGCTGACGGCGGCGACCACGTTCGTGTGTCCCTCGGTGTACGAGCCGCTGGGCATCGTCAACCTCGAGGCGATGGCGTGCGGGGCGGCCGTGGTGGGCACGGCCACCGGGGGAATCCCCGAGGTGGTGATCGACGGACAGACCGGGCGACTGGTTCCCATCGATCAGGCCGATGACGGCACCGGCACGCCCAACGACCCCGACAGGTTCGTGGCCGATCTCGCCGCCGCACTCACCGAGGTGGTCTCGGATCCGCAGCAGGCCGCCCGATACGGCCAGGCGGGGCGTGAGCGGGCGACCGACGACTTCAGCTGGGCGACGATTGCGACCCAGACCGCGGCGCTGTACGCGGAGGTGGTCGGCTCCGGCCGATAGGCTGGACGCATGCCACACGTCCTCGAGTTCTCCGACGTCGTCGTTCGCAGAAGCGCCCGGAACATCGTCGACGGCATCGACTGGTCTGTCGACGACGACCAGCGGTGGGTCGTGCTCGGTGCCAATGGCGCGGGCAAGACGACGATCCTGCAGCTGGCCGCGACGTTCATCCACCCCACCGCAGGCACGGTCACGATCCTCGATGAGCGACTCGGTCGCACGGACGTGTTCGACCTTCGCCCGCGCATCGGTTTCGCGTCGTCGGCGATGGCGCGGAGGATGCCGCCCGAAGAGACCGTGCTGAACACGGTGATGACTGCCGCCTATTCGGTGCTGGGCCGCTGGAACGAGTCGTACGAAGACATCGACGAGCGCCGTGCGCTGCGGGTGCTGGCGGAGTGGCGGCTGGATCATCTCGCCGATCGCACATTCGGCACGCTGAGCGAAGGCGAGCAGAAGCGCGTGCAGATCGCCAGGTCGGTCATGACCGATCCCGAACTGCTGCTGCTGGACGAGCCGAGCGCAAGCCTGGATCTGGGTGCGCGCGAAGAGCTGCTGCAGCTGCTGGGCGGCTACGCCCAGGCGCCCACCACTCCGGCCATGATCATGGTCACCCATCACGTCGAAGAGATCCCGGTCGGCTTCACGCACGTCCTGCTGCTGCGCGAAGGCGAGGTGGTCGCCGCGGGGCCGCTGGCCGAGACGCTCACCGCAGCGAACCTGAGCACGGCATTCGGCATGCCGATCGAGCTGACCAGTACCGCGGGGCGGTACGCGGCGCGTGCCGCGTCGCAAGCACCCGTCGCGCACTGATAGAATCGACCCTTGGTGCTTCTCGCGCCGTAGATTTCCCTTCCGCACTCGCAAGGAATTCCATGAAGACTGACATCCACCCCGACTACCACGCCGTCGTGTTCCGTGACCTGGGCTCAGGCGAGACCTTCCTCACGCGCTCGACCGTGACCAGCGACAAGACCGTCGAGCTCGACGGCGTCGAGTACCCCGTCATCGACGTCGAGATCTCGTCGGCATCGCACCCGTTCTACACGGGCAAGCAGCGCATCCTCGACTCGGCCGGCCGTGTCGAGAAGTTCAACCAGCGCTTCAAGAACTTCGGCGCCGGCAAGTAGCCGACCCCGCACGAAGCACCGTCTTCAAGGCCCCGCCTCGGCGGGGCCTTCGGTGTACCCGGGATCGCGCAGGCCGTCGGTCGGCGGCTCCGCTACGGCGTCAGCGGACCGGCCGGTACGGCGTCAGCGGACCGGCCAGCTGCCGTCGAGCTTCTCGGCCGGGTCGATCCGCCCGATGCGGACGAAATACTCGGTCAGGCTCTCGGCCTGATCGCGTGCCCATCCGATCTGATCGGTGTGCAGCTGCGCGGCCGTCGACGGCAGCAGATCGGCGAAGCGTTCGACCAGGGCCAGGGCCACTCGTCCGGCGGCGACGGCGTCTGCCGAGGCTTCGTGCGCGTCGTCGAGCCGCACGGCGTAGTGCTCGGCCACCGCCGTCAGCGTCCGCTTGCCGCGGCGATAGCGATCGTAGGCCTTGTCGATGACGAGCGGGTCGATCACCGGCGCGGGGGCGTCCAGCGGAGCCAGCGCATGGCGGATCGCCTCGTACTTGAGCAGCGAGAAGTCATACGAGGCGTTGTATGCCACCACCGGTATACCTGCGTCCAGCAGGTCGCGCAGCGCGGCCGACACCTCGGCGACCACCTGCGCAGCCGGCAGCCCGTGCTCCCGCGCATGGGCCGTGGTGATGCCGTGCACCGCGGTCGCGGCATCCGGAATCTCCATGCCGGGGTCGGCGAGCCAATCACGGGCGCTGAGCACAGCACCTTCGGCGTCGAGCACTCCCACGTGTGCGGTGACGATCCGATCACGGGTCACGTCGACCCCGGTGGTCTCCAGATCGAACACCCCCACTCGACGTGACCATTCAGGTGTGTCGAAGAGAGGGAGCTGCTCCATGTCGCCCACGGTATGCGAACCCTCCGACATCGCACGATCCCACGCCGATGCGGGGCGGCTCGGTCTTTAGACTCGTGGGGTGACCGAGTCCGACCAGGCGTCCGTGCCCAGCCCGTACGCTCAGCAGTTGAAGGCCATCCCCGTCGCGCGACACGAGGCGCGCGTGCTGGGCGGCACCACGGCGTACTGGGTGTACGGACCCGATGACGCGACCACCACGATCGTCGCGGTCCACGGCTTCCGCGGTGAGCATCACGGGCTGGAGCCGGTCGTCGCGCACCTGCCCGGCATCCGCGTCGTCTCACCCGATCTGCCCGGTTTCGGCCAGACTCCGCCGCTGCCCGGACGGCGGCACGACCTGGACGCGTATGTCCAGTGGCTCACCGCGTTCTGCGCGGACGTGGCACCCGGCGCGGTCGTCCTCGGCCACAGCTTCGGCTCGATCGTCGCCGCCGCCGCCGTCGCACGGGGCCTGCCCACGCCGCGGCTCGTCCTGGTCAATCCGATCGGCGCGCCCGCGCTCGACGGACCCCGCGGCATCCTGACCCGTTTCGCCGTCTTCTATTACTGGCTCGGAGCGAAGCTGCCTGCCCGGGCCGGCGACGCGCTGCTGCGCAACGGGCTGATCGTGCGGGCGATGAGCGTTGCGATGGTCAAGACGAAGGATGCCGCGTTGCGGCGATTCGTGCACGACCAGCACGACACGTACTTCTCACGCTTCGCCGACCGCGAGGCGCTGCACGACGCGTTCGTGACGAGCGTGACGCACGACGTGCGCGAGGCGGCCGCCGGCATCGCTCAGCCGACGCTGCTGATCGCCGCCGAACGCGACGACATCACGCCGATCGAGAAGGAGCGTGAGCTTGCGGCCCTGTTCTCGGACGCGACGCTCGTGGAGATCCCGGGGGTCGGGCACCTGATCCATTACGAGACGCCGGCCGAGGCGGCAGCGGCCATCACCGCGTTCCTGCCCTGATCGGCCGACGCCGTCACACTCTCTGACGAAATCATATGATTTCGACCGCAACACATCGCTTTGACGTCGGTTCGATGTGTCCTGGTCGAAATCACATGATTTCGACGCGAAAAGGCGGGCGGGTCAGAGCTCGGCGCGAGCCAGATCCATCAGCGGCTGCACGCGGTAGCCGATCACTTCACCCATGGCCAGTGACGTCTCGGTGCGCTCGACGCCTTCGATCGACAGGATCCGTGCGTCGGTGTCGAACAGGTGCTGCGTGTCGCGGCAGGCGACCTGCACGAGCAGATCGATCGGGCCGCTGAGCCCGTGCGCCTGCACGACCTCGGGGACCCGGTGCAGTTCGGTTCTGATGTAGGGCAGGTCGGCCTGACGCACCGTCACGCTGATGAATGCCTCGATGGGAAATCCCAGGGCAGTGGCCGAAATCGCACGTTCGAACGAGAGGAAGGCGCCGGAGCGCTCCAGACGCGCCATCCGCGCCTGGACGGTGTTGCGACTCAGCCCCAGCTTGTCGGCGATGGCGACCACGGTGGCACGCGGTTCGTGCGAGAGGGTTGCGAGAAGCTCGAGATCAACGCTGTCCAGTTGAGCCATAGTGCGAAACATTAGCATGGATGACCGGCCTGCTTCTGCGCAACATGCTCACTATGACCCGGCATGCTTGAGCTAGGTGTGAATCGGACGTACTCTCGGGGTATCCGGTGATGACGCCGGCTCGTCACGCGGAGCGCCCCACGAGGGACCCGCGAGAAGGAGGGATGACCGATGGTGTACACCCTTACTCCAGCCGCAGACCTGCATTCCGACGTCGAGGACGTCGCACGTCTGCTGACCGCAGACGGTGAGCGCATCACCGACCACGAGCTCGACCCGTGGGTGACAGACGTCGGCCCCGAGCAGCTGCGCGCGCTGTACCGCGACATGGTGCTGCTGCGCCGCATCGATTCCGAGGGCATGGCCCTGCAGCGGCAGGGCCAGGTGGGACTGTGGGCCCCGTGCCAGGGGCAGGAAGCCACGCAGATCGGATCGGCGCGGGCACTGCGCACCGATGACTTCGCGTTCCCGAGCTACCGCGAGACGGGCGTCGTCTACGCCCGCGGCGCCGAGCCCGAAGGATTCCTGCGGGCCTGGCGCGGTGAAGCGCACTCCAGCTACGACCCGAACGAGCTGGGCACCGCGATCCCGCAGATCATCATCGCCGCCCAGACGCTGCACGCGGTCGGCTATGCGATGGGCATCCAGCGCGACGGCACCGATCAGGCCGTGGCGACCTGGTTCGGCGACGGCGCGACCAGTCAGGGCGACCTCAACGAGGCGATGGTCTTCGCCGCCTCGTACAACGCGCCTGTCGTGTTCGTGTGCACGAACAACCAGTGGGCGATCAGCGAACCCGTCGGTGTGCAGGCGAAGGCCCCCATCGCGGGCCGGGCGCCGGGCTACGGCATCCCGAGCATGCGGGTGGACGGCAACGATGTGCTCGCCGTGACCGCCGCCATGCGCTGGGCGCTGGATCACGCGCGCACCGGCAAGGGACCCGCGTTCATCGAGGCGGTCACCTACCGGATGGGGCCGCACACCACCAGCGACGACCCGACGCGCTATCGCGGCAAGGACGAGGTCGAGTACTGGCGCTCCCGCGACCCGCTGGCCCGTGTCGAGGCGTACCTGCGGGCGCAGGACGAGTTCGGCGACGCGTTCGCCGCACAGGTGGCGAAGGATGCCGATGACCTCGGCGCCGCGGTGCGGGCGGCGTGCCTGCAGATGACGACCGCTCCGGCCATCAGCATCCTCGACAACGTCTATGCCGAGCCGCACACGGGGCTCGAGGAGGAGAAGGCCTGGTTCGGCGCGTACCTCGACGGATTCGAGGAGGCGGCACTGTGACCGATCTGACGATGGTCAAGGCCATCAACGAAGGGCTGCGGCGCGCGATGCGCGACGACGACAAGGTCCTGGTCATGGGTGAGGACATCGGGCGTCTGGGCGGCGTGTTCCGCGTCACCGATGGGCTGCTCGACGAGTTCGGGGCGCAGCGCATCGTCGACACCCCGCTGGCCGAATCCGGCATCATGGGCACCGCGGTCGGTCTCGCGTATCGCGGGTACCGGCCGGTCGTGGAGATCCAGTTCGACGGGTTCGTCTATCCCGCGTTCGACCAGATCGTCTCCAACGTCGCCAAGCTGCACTACCGGTCGCAGGGCGCAGTGAAGATGCCGATCACGATCCGCATCCCGTGGGCGGGGGGAGTGGGAGCGGCCGAGCACCACTCCGAGTCGCCCGAGGCGTACTTCGTGCACACGTCGGGGCTGCGCGTGGTCGCCGTCTCCAACCCGCAGGACGCCTACGTGGTGCTGCGTCAGGCGATCGCCTGCGACGACCCGGTCGTGTTCTTCGAGCCCAAGCGGCTCTACCACACCAAGGGTGCCGTGAACCTCGACACCGACCTCGCCGACGCCGCGCCCATGGGCCTTGCCCGCATCGCGCGGCCCGGCACCGATGTGACGCTGCTCACCTACGGCGCGCAGGTGGCCACGGCGATGGATGCCGCGATTGCGGCAGAAGACGAAGGCACCTCGATCGAGGTGATCGATCTGCGGTCGCTGTCGCCGGTGGACTACAAGACGGTGACCGCGTCGGTGCGCAAGACCGGGCGCGTGATCGTCACCCACGAGGCGGCCCGTGAGGCCGGTGTGGGCGCCGAGCTCATCGCCAGCGTGACCGAACGCTGCTTCAACTACCTCGAGTCCGCGCCGGTGCGGGTGACCGGGTGGGACATCCCCTACCCGCCCGCGAAGCTCGAGAAGCACCATGTGCCCGACCTCGACCGGATCCTGGACGCGGTCGACCGCGTGCTGGACCGCCCGAACAGTCTGACGGGGGTCGAACTGTGACCGGCGTGAGCCTCGGCCGCGCAGCGGCCGGAGATAGAGGAGCACTCTAAATGGCACAGGACTTCCGCCTTCCCGACCTGGGCGAGGGACTTCCCGAGGCCGAGCTCGTGCAGTGGCTGATCGCCGAAGGCGACACTGTCACGCTGAACCAGAACATCGCCGAGGTCGAGACGGCCAAGGCCGTCGTTGAACTGCCCTCGCCGTTCGCCGGAACCGTGGGCAAGCTGCACCACGCCGCCGGAGACACGATCGAGGTCGGCGAGGTGCTCGTCACATTCGACACCGGCGATGAGCCGGCGGCTGCTTCGTCGGCGCCGGTCGCAGGCACGGCCGAGCCCGAAGAAGAGAAGGCGACCCCGAACCTCGTCGGCTACGGGGCGGCCCCCCGCAAGTCGGCGCGTCCGCAGCGGCGCGCTCGCGTCGCGCGCGGTGGCGCCACCGGGGCGACCGACACCGCCGTGCTCGAGGCGGCTCCCCACGACGCGATCGTCGAGACGCCGGCCGAGCGCCCGGTGGAGCGTCCGCGCTCCACGCCACCGGTGCGTAAATTCGCCAAGGACCTGGGCATCGATCTCGCCCTGGTCGAAGCCGGCGGTGTCACGGGGCTGATCACCCGCAGCGACGTGGAGGCGTACGCCGCCCACGTCGGTGTCGTGCCGGCCGCACAGCCGGATGCTGCAGCCGCGGCATCCACGCCCGCACCGCGGGACGAGGCTCGCGTGAGCCGCACGCCGATCCGTGGGGTGCGCAAGCACACCGCCGAGGCGATGGTGCGCAGCGCCTTCACCGCTCCGCACGTGTCGACGTTCCACACGTTCGACATCACCAAGACGATGCGGCTGGTCGCCTCGCTGAAGGCCGACCGGTCGCTCGAGGGCCATCGCATCGGCGTGATGGCCGTCGTGGCCAAGGCTGTGTGCCTCGCGCTCGGCCGCAATCCCAGCCTGAACGCGAAGTGGGATGCCGAGGCCGGCGAGATCGTCGAGCATCACTACGTCAACCTCGGCGTGGCCGCGGCCACCGACCGCGGGCTGATCGTGCCGGTGATCACCGATGCCGACACCCTGACGCTGGTCGAACTGGCCGACGCGATCACCGAGCTCGCGCAGGTCGCCCGCTCGGGCAGGACCGCGCCGGCGGCGATGATGGGCGGCACGTTCTCGATCACGAACTTCGGCGTGTTCGGCATCGAGGCGGGCACGCCGATCCTCAATCCCGGTGAGGCGGGGATCCTGGGCGTGGGCAGCGTGCAGCGCCGGCCGTGGGAGCACAAGGGCAAGATCGCCCTGCGTGACGTGATGACCCTGAGTCTGTCGTTCGACCACCGGTTGGTGGACGGCGCCGAAGGCTCGCGGTTCCTGGTCGATGTGGCCGGCATCCTGCAGGACCCGGGCCGGGCGATGCTGCTGCGCTGAGCGGTTGCGCTTTCGATCGCCGGATGACGCTCGTGCACACGCGTGCGCGGGCGTCATCCGGTCAATGCCTGCGCGGAAGAGCCCTAGGCTGACGACCATGTCCGACTATCGCGCGCACTTCGACTTCGCCGTCTCCTTCGCCAACGGCGGAGAGATGTCGGGAACCGGGTTCCGGCTCGATCTGCCTTCGGCCGACCTCGATGTCGATGCGATCGGACGGCTGTTCATCCAGCACCTCGGACTCGCACTGGTGGGGCGGCTCGAGCTGCGCGGGCTGCAGATCGTGCAGGAGCAGCACCGCGGCAGCCGCGGCATCGCGACCGCGGATGCCGCCGACCGGGGCACGATGCGGGTCGTCGACCTCTCGCACACGATCCGTGCCGGGCTCGTGACCTATCCCGGACTGCCGGCGCCGGTGATCACGCCGCATCTCACGCGCGAGGACTCCCGAGCGAAGTACGCCCCGGGCACCCAGTTCGCGATGGACATCATCACCATGATCGGCAACACCGGCACCTACCTCGACGCGCCCTATCACCGCTATGCCGACGGCGCCGACCTCGCCGGTCTCGACCTGGCGACGCTGGTCGGGCAGCGCGCCGAGGTGTTCCACCTCGACGACGCCGTCTCGCCCGTGAACCGCGGAATCAGCGCCGAGATGCTCGCGGACCGCGACGTGCGCGGCGCCGCCGTGCTGCTGCACACCGGGTGGGATCGCTGGTTCGGTGCGCCCGAATACGCGGTGGACGCACCGTTCCTGACTGCCGAGGGCGCGCAATGGCTGATCGATGCGGGGGCGGTGCTGGTCGGCATCGACTCGCTGAACATCGACGACACGCAATCCGGCGGGCAGCGTCCTGCGCACTCGTCGCTGCTGGCGGCCGGTGTGCACGTCGTGGAGCACCTGGCCAACCTGGGGGCGGTGCCCGCTCGGGGTGCGCGGTTCACTGCCGCACCGCCGGCGGTCGAAGGCTTCGGCACGTTCCCGGTGCGCGCGTTCGCCGAGGTGCCCGCGTAGTCTCGACGGCTGGGCCGGCGCGTACGCGGGCGGCAGCGGGTCGCCGGGCGGCCGTCAGGCCGTGAGGGCGGCGTGGGCCTGCTGAGCGAGGATCGCGCGCACTGCCTGTTCGGACGGGGCCGTGCGCAGGCCGCGCACGCTGTGCGGTGTCGAGTTGATCAGCCCGAACACGGCGTGGGCGCGCACGCGCAGGTCCGCGTCGTGGCGGGAGGGGTGGATGCCGCGCAGCACGCCGACCCAGATCTCGACGTATTCGCGCTGCAGGCGTCGAACCCGATTGCGATCGGAGTCGGCCAGGCTCTCGAGATCACGATCCTGCACGCGGATGACGTCGGCGTCGGCCAGGGCGAAGTCGACGTGGAACCGGATCAGCGCGTCCAGGCGGGCCGCGGCATCCTGCTGCTCGTCCAGGACCGCAGCCCCTCCGTCGCGCAGCCGTTCGCTGACTTCGACGAGGATCGCCGCCAGCAGCGCCTGCTTGCCGGCGAAGTGCCGATAGACGGCCGGTCCGCTGACGCCGACGGCCGCACCGATGTCTTCGAGGCTGACCCCGGCGAATCCGCGGGCGGCGAACAGGCGCGCCGCCTCGCGCACGATCGCCGCGCGCCGGTCGGACTTCGCGCGCATGCGATCTGTCGTCGCCGTTGCCATCTCAGTTAATCCTCGCTAACCTGGAATCCCAGTTAATGAAGACTAACAGTCCTGTGCAGGGGACGGGAGAGGCGCGATGAGCAACCTTGCCACCGATGCGATGCCGGCGGACCCGGTGACGCAAGCCGCATTGGCCGCTGCGCTGCGCGAGCGCCTGGCGGCGGTGGCGCTGGGCGGACCCGAGCGGTCGCGCCAACGCCATCTCGCGCGCGGCAAGCTGCTGCCGCGCGATCGCGTCACGCGGCTTCTCGATGAGGACAGCCCGTTCATCGAGCTGGCACCGCTGGCAGCAGAGGGACTCTACGACGGGCAGGCGCCCGCCGCCGGCGTGATCGCCGGGATCGGCCTCGTGCACGGGCGACAGGTCATGGTCGTCTGCAACGACGCGACCGTCAAGGGCGGCACGTACTTTCCGATGACGGTCAAGAAGCACCTGCGTGCGCAGGAGGTCGCGCTCGAGAACCGGCTGCCCTGCATCTATCTCGTCGACTCCGGTGGTGCCTTCCTGCCGATGCAGGACGAGGTGTTCCCCGACCGCGACCACTTCGGTCGGATCTTCTTCAACCAAGCGCGGCTGTCCGCCGAGCGGATCCCGCAGATCGCCGCGGTGCTTGGCTCGTGCACGGCCGGCGGTGCGTACGTTCCCGCGATGAGCGACGAGACAGTGATCGTGCGCAATCAGGGCACGATCTTCTTGGGCGGGCCGCCCCTGGTCAAGGCCGCGATCGGCGAGATCGTCACGGCCGAAGAACTGGGCGGGGGAGAGCTGCACGCCCGCCGTTCGGGAGTGGTCGACCACCTCGCCGACGATGACGAGCACGCGCTGGAGATCGTGCGCGACATCGTGGCGACCCTGCCGCCGCCGCCCGAGCCCGCATGGGAGGTGCTGCCGACGCGCGCGCCGGTGGCCGATCCGGCGCAGCTGTACGACGTCGTGCCGGTGGATGTGAACCAGCCGTACGACGTGCGCGAGGTGATCGCACGCCTGGTCGACGGCAGTGAGCTGCACGAGTTCAAAAGCGAGTACGGCACGACGCTGGTCACCGGGTTCGCGCACATCCACGGACACCCGGTGGGCATCGTCGCCAACAACGGCGTGCTGTTCAGCGAGTCGGCGCTGAAGGGCGCCCACTTCATCGAGCTGTGCGACCAGCGCGGCATCCCGCTGCTGTTCCTGCAGAACATCTCCGGCTTCATGGTCGGCAAGGATGCCGAAGCCGGCGGCATCGCCAAGGACGGCGCCAAGATGGTCACCGCGGTGGCCACCACGCGCGTGCCCAAGCTGACCGTCGTCATCGGCGGCTCGTTCGGCGCGGGCAACTACTCCATGTGCGGTCGGGCCTATTCGCCGCGCTTCTTGTGGACATGGCCTGCCAGCCGCATCTCGGTGATGGGCGGCCCGCAGGCGGCCTCCGTGCTCTCCACCGTCAAGCGCGATCAGTACGAGGCTCGCGGCGAGCAGTGGGATGCCGCGGACCAGGCCGCGTTCGAAGCCCCGATCCGCAATCAGTACGAGCAGCAGGGCAACCCGTTCTACGCCACGGCGCGGCTGTGGGACGACGGCATCGTCGACCCCGCCCACACCCGCGACCTGCTCGGCCTCGCGCTCGACGTCGTCGCCCGTACCCCTCTGCCGGAGCCTCGCTTCGGCGTCTTTCGGATGTGATGGTGACCATGCCCGTGTTCGACAAAGTCCTCATCGCCAACCGCGGCGAGATCGCCCGCCGGGTCATCCGCACCCTGCGACGGCTCGACATCCGCTCCGTCGCCGTCTACAGCGACGCCGACGCCGACGCTCCGCACGTGCACGAAGCCGACGAGGCGGTGCGCATCGGCCCGGCCGAAGCCGCCCACTCATACCTCGACATCGATGCGGTGATCGCTGCGGCCACCTCCACCGGCGCGCAGGCGATACACCCGGGCTACGGCTTCTTGTCGGAGAACCCGGCCTTCGGGCGCGCGTGCGCCGCGGCAGGGATCGTGTTCATCGGGCCGGGGGAGCGCGCACTGGATGTCATGGCCGACAAGATCCGCGCCCGTGACCACGTCGCCGCCTCCGGCGTGCCGATCGTCCCCGGCTTCAGCGCGGCGGGCATGACCGACGCCGAGATCGCGCACGCGGCGGCCGAGGCCGGTCTGCCGCTGCTGATCAAGCCGTCCGCGGGCGGCGGCGGCAAGGGCATGCAAGAAGTGCACCACCTGTCTGAGCTGCCCGACGCCGTCGCGACCGCGCGACGCGTGGCCAAGGCCGCGTTCGGCGACGACACGCTGCTGTTCGAGCGCCTCATCCAGACGCCGCGGCACATCGAGGTGCAGGTGCTCGGCGACGCGCACGGCACCGTCGTGCACCTGGGCGAGCGCGAGTGCACCCTGCAGCGCCGACACCAGAAGGTCATCGAAGAGGCGCCGTCGCCGATCATCGATGCGGCCACCCGCGCCCGCCTGGGTGATGCCGCGTGCGCGGCGGCGGCATCCGTCGACTACACCGGTGCCGGCACCGTCGAGTTCATCGTGTCGGCCGCCCGCCCCGACGAGTTCTTCTTCATGGAGATGAACACGCGGCTGCAGGTGGAGCACCCGGTCACCGAGCTGGTCACCGGCATCGACCTGGTCGAGCAGCAGCTGCGCATCGCCGCAGGAGAGCCCCTCGCTCTGGGCGAGATCGTGCCGCAAGGACATGCCGTCGAAGCACGCGTGTATGCCGAGAGCCCGTCGCGCGGATTCTTGCCTGCCACCGGCGACGTGCAGCTGTGGCAGGCCTCGCAGGATGTGCGCACGGATGCCGCGGTGAGCACCGGCAGCGTCGTCACCGCCGACTACGACCCGATGATCGCGAAGGTCATCGCCCACGCCGACGATCGCGCGAGCGCCCTCGCGGCTCTGGATGCCGCGCTGGCCGACACCGTGCTGTTCGGTGTGGACGCGAACATCGACTTCCTCCGCACACTCCTCAGCGATCCCGCCGTGCAGGCCGGGTCCATGGACACCGGCCTCATCGATCGCATGCCGCCGTTCGAAGACCCTGCTCCCTCGGCGGACGCGCTGGATGCCGCGGCTGCGGCGGTCGCATCGCGCGAGGATGCGGCATCCCACGCTCACGCCTCACCCCTGTGGCTGTCGCGGTCGGGATGGCGGCTGGGCCAGCCCGCCGCCCCCGCCGGGCAGGAGTTCGTGACCCAGGGCGGCGAGATCGTGCACGCCTCGGGCGAGCGCCGCGGTCGTGCGGGCGCGGCCGCGGGCACGGCTGTCACCGCGACCGCGCCCGACGGCACCGTCTGGGTGCATGCCGACGGGGTGACCACCGCGCTGACGCCGCTCACGCGCCGTGCCGCCGCCGCCCGCCGCCGGGCGCTGCGCGAGCGCGAGGCGGGCGCTGCCGACCCCGAGCTGCGCGCCCCCATGCCCGGGGCCGTGGTCGCCGTGCACGTCGGCTCCGGCGAGCGGGTCGCCGCCGGCACCAAGATCGTCACGATCGAGGCGATGAAGATGGAACACCCCGTGACCGCGCCGCACGACGGAGTGGTCACCTTGTCGACCGCGCTGGGCGACCAGGTGCGGCGCGACCAGGTGCTCGCCCGGGTCGACCCTGAATCCGACGACGTCACCGAGCCCGCCGCCGCACCGCAGTCGCCGGACCCGATGGCGCATGACCGCGCACACCGAAACGACACACAACCCTGACCGATCTCCATTCAGAGGACACCATGGACACCTACACCACGTATGACGTCACCGACGACGAGCGCGAGCTCGCCGGACTCGTGCGCGAGTTCGCCGACACCGTCATCGCACCGATCGCCTACGAAGCCGATCGCACCCACACCCTGCCGCTGGACGTGGTGGCGCAGATGGGCGAGATGGGGCTGTTCGGCCTGCCCTTCCCGGAGCAGTACGGGGGACAGGGCGGCGACTACTTCGCGCTGTGCCTGGCGATCGAGGCCATCGGACGGGTGGACCAGTCCCTGGCCATCACCCTCGAGGCGGGCGTGAGCCTGGGAGCGAGTCCGGTCTTCCGCTTCGGCACCGAGGAGCAGAAGCAGGAGTACCTGCCCGATCTGCTGGCCGGCCGCGCGCTGGCCGGCTTCGGTCTGACCGAGCCCGACGCGGGGTCGGATGCCGGTGCCACCCGCACCACGGCGCGCCTGGACGGTGGCGAGTGGGTCATCAACGGCGCCAAGCAGTTCATCACGAACTCCGGCACCGGCATCACCCGCTTCGTGACGGTGACCGCGGTCACCGGTGAGAAGGACGGGCGCAAGGAGATCTCGACGATCATCGTCCCCAACGGCACTGCGGGCTTCACCGTCGAGCCCGCCTACGACAAGGTGGGCTGGCATGCCTCCGACACGCACCCGCTGACCTTCGCCGACGCACGCGTGCCCGAGGGCAACCTGCTCGGCGAGCAGGGGCGCGGGTTCGCGAACTTCCTGCACATCCTCGACGAGGGGCGCATCGCGATCGCCGCGTTGGCCACGGGCGCCGCAGAAGGCTGTGTGGATGCCGCAGCCGACTACGTGCACACGCGCATGGTGTTCGGCCAGCCGCTGGCGAGCAAGCAGGCGATGCAGTTCATGATCGCGCGCATGCACGCGCGCGTGCACACCGCACGCCTGGCCTGGCACCATGCGGCACGGCTGCGCGACGCCGGAAAGCCATTCAAGACCGAGGCGGCCATCGCCAAGATGGTCGCCAGCGACGCGGCGATGGACAATGCCCGTGATGCCACCCAGGTGTTCGGCGGCAACGGGTTCATGAACGAATACCCGGTGGCGCGTCACTACCGCGACTCGAAGATCCTCGAGGTCGGCGAAGGCACCACGGAGGTGCAGCTTCTGGTCATCGCCCGGGCGCTGGGGCTGGCGTAGCGTGGGCGGCATGACCGAGATCGTGCAGCGCGGCCTGTATTACGAGGAATGCGAGCTGGGCGCGCACTACCTGCACCGCCCGGGCCGCACGATCACGCAGGCCGACAACACGCTGTTCTCGGCGCTGACGATGAACGAGCAGGCGCTGCACGTGGATGCCGCCTATGCGGCCACGCAGCCGTTCGGCAAGCCGCTGATGAACTCGATGTGGACGCTGGCCACGATCGTCGGCATGTCGGTGGGCCCCATCACGCAGGGGACGCTCGTGGCCCAGCTGGGACTGTCGGACATCTCCTTCGCCCACCCGCTGTTCGCCGGCGACACCCTCTACGGCGAGACCGAGATCGTGGCCAAACGGCTGTCGAAGTCGCGCCCCGGCCAGGGACTGGTGACCATGACCCACACCGGCCGCAACCAGGACGGCACGATCGTGGCCACCGCGACCCGCGTCGCGCTGATGTGGTGCCTGCCCGAGGGAGAAGAGACCCGCTCATGACGTTCATGATGGGGCCGGCGCTGCTGTTCTGCCCGGCCGACCGACCCGAGCGGTTCACGAAGGCCGCCGAGCGGGCCGACGCGGTGATCCTCGATCTCGAGGATGCCGTCTCGGCCGATGCGAAGGTCGCCGCCCGCGGCGCGGTGATCGAGTCGGGGCTGGATCCGGCTCGCACGATCGTGCGCATCAACGAGCTCGGCGGCGAGCACGAGGCATCCGACCTCTCCACCGTGCTGCAGACCGATTACCGCACGATCATGGTGGCCAAGGCCGAATCGGCGAAGAAGATCGGGCGCCTGGACCGTCGGCTGCGCGTGATCGCGCTGTGCGAGACCGCGCGCGGTGTGGAGGCCGCGGGAAAGATCGCCGCCCTCGAGAACGTCGTGGCGCTGATGTGGGGCGCCGAAGACCTGGTCGCGTCACTCGGCGGCACGTCCAGCCGCAAGAAGAACGGCCGCTATCGGGAGGTCGCCCGGTATGCCCGTTCGCGGGTGCTCGTCGCCGCGGGTGCCTGCGCGAAAGCGGCGATCGATGCCGTGCACCTGGACATCCCCGACCTCGGCGGGCTGGGGCGCGAAGCGCGGGATGCCGCGGCCAGCGGGTTCGCCGCGACGGCGTGCATCCACCCCTCGCAGGTCGCGGCTATCCGCGGCGCGTACCGCCCCGACGCGAAGACGGTCGCCTGGGCGAGGGCGGTGCTGGCTGCGGCCGAGGCAGAGCGCGGAGTGTTCGCGTTCGACGGTCGGATGGTCGACGAGCCGGTGTTGCGGCACGCGCGCGCGGTGCTCTCCCGCGCGTGAGGCCGTTCCCGGTGATGCCCGCCCGAGACTGAGATCTTCGCGGCGTAGGTGCCTCGGAGTGTCCTCGCCCCGTTCAGCGCGCGACAGGGGAGAAGTCGGCGTGGCGCACGGCATCCACCAGACGCAGCCGCTCGCGTTCGTACAACATGGTGTAGCCGCCGCCGTTGGGCAGGGTCGTGCCGGGAAGCGGCAGGTCGCCGTTCGTCGCGTGGCGCACGAGCTCGCGGATCACCCCACCGTGCGAGACGACGATGACGGATGCCACGGCCGGCGCGGTGGCGCGACGCACGTCGCGCACGACCTGGCGCACCCCCGCGAGGGCGCGGCGGCGCAGCTGGTCGTGGGTCTCGGCGCCGGGGACCTGGGCTGTGGCCCATGGGCCCCACAGGGTCTCGAACTCCTGGTCGTTCTTGCCCTCGGCGGCGCCATATGCGCGCTCCTGCAGCTGCGGGTAGAGCCGCGGCGCATCGAGCCCGAGCTCGGCGGCGATGATCTCGGCGGTCTCACGTGCCCGCGAGAGATCGCTGGACACGAGCGCGACGGGGCCGTCGAGCTGCGCGCGCAGATCTGCGGCGGCCTCGCGCGCCTGACGCCGACCGGTGTCGTTGAGGGGGATGTCGGTGGATCCCTGCACGCGACGGGTCAGGTTCCAATCGGTCTGGCCGTGGCGCACGAAGATGAGAGTGGTCACGGTTTCAGCCTATCGGCGCCGGCGCAGAGGTCCCTGTGCGCACGGTCCCCGAGGCAGAGCCTGTCAAGCCCGGGCTTTCAGCCGCTCGGCGAGCTCGGCGAGGACCTCGCTGGTGCCGGCGTCGATCTTCACGTCGGCGCGGGCGTCGGCCCGGGTCTGACCGCGATTGACGATCACGATCGGCAGGCCGCGGCGCTCGGCGCGCTGCACCAGCCGCATTCCCGAGTTCACGACCAGCGAGGACCCCGCCACCAGCAGGGCGTCTGCGGCCGCCAGCATCTGTTCGGCGCCGGCGAACCGCGCCACCGGCACCACCTCGCCGAAGAAGACCACGTCGGGCTTCAGCATCCCCCCGCACACGGTGCAGGTCGGCAGCACGAAACCGTCGACGGAGTCGGGGCGCACATCGCCGTCGGGCAGCAGCACGGCGTCGGGCGAGGCGACGAGCCACGGATTTTCGGCGTCGATGCGCACCGCGAGGTCACGACGGTCGAACACCTGCCCGCAATGCAGGCACACGGCCCGACGCGAGGTGCCGTGCAGTTCGACGACGCGGCCTGATCCCGCTTGCAGGTGCAGGCCGTCGACGTTCTGCGTCGTCACGCCGTTCGAGATGCCGTCGCGTTCGAGGCGCGCGAGGGCCCGGTGGCCCTCGTTCGGCAGGGTGGACGCGAAGCGCAGCCAACCCAGATGGCTGCCCACCCAGTAACGGCGTCGGGCCTGGTCGCCGGCGAGGAACTGCTGCACGGTCATCGGCGTGCGCACCGGTGCACCCTCGCCGCGATAGTCGGGGATGCCCGAGTCGGTGGACACGCCCGCTCCGGTCAGCACGGCGATGCGGCGCCCTCGCAGCGTGCGGACGGCGTCGTCGATCGTCGGTGTCATGTGCCTCTCCCCGCGCCCAGGCTAGTCTGTGCGTTTGGGCGGCGCGAGGCGGCGCGGCATTCTGGACGAGTGCATGTGATTCCGCTCTCTGACCCCGACGACCCGCGACTGGCCGATTACCGCGACCTCACCGATGTGGCGCTGCGCCGCAAGCTCGAACCCGCCGGTGGGCTCTACATGGCCGAATCATCGAAGGTGCTGGTGCGGGCTCTGGCGGTGGGCCATCAGCCGCGGTCGGTGCTGCTGCAGGAGAAGTGGATGCCGGAGGCAGAGCAGCTGCTGGTCTCGCACACCGACGTGCCCGTGTACCTCGTGCCTGCCGAGGTGGCCGAGCAGGTCACCGGCTATGCCGTGCACCGGGGGCTGCTGGCCGCCATGCACCGGCCGCAGCTGCCGCCGGTCGCCGACGTGGTGGCCGGGGCGCGGCGGGTGGCGGTGCTCGAAGACGTCGTCGATCACACCAACGTGGGCGCGGCCTTCCGCTCTGCCGCGGCGCTCGGGGTCGACGCGGTGCTGGTCACCCCGCGCTGCGCCGACCCGCTGTACCGCCGCTCGGTGCGCGTGTCGATGGGCACGGTGTTCCAGGTGCCGTGGACGCGCTTGGAGACCTGGCCCGCCGGCATCGACGAGCTGCGGGATGCAGGATTCGTCGTGGCGGGCATGACCTTGGGCGAGGGCGCGATCTCGCTCGACGAGCTGGTCGCCGAGCAGCACGGAAAGCTGGCGCTCGTGTTCGGCACCGAGGGGCACGGCCTCACCCTCCGAGCCGATCGACGGCTCGATCGGCGGGTCACGATCCCGATGACCGGCGGTGTGGACTCGCTGAACGTCGCCGCCGCATCGGCCGTGGCGTTCTACGCGACCCGGTGAGCGCGCGCAGAGCTCACGAGACGATCGCGCCCGATCCCAGCAGGTGCCGGGCGAGCAGAGCGTGCCCGTCACCTGTCGGGTGCAGCCCGTCGAGCAGCAGGTCGGGCCGTCGGTCCAGAACCGCGCCGATCGGGATGAGGTCGCGGTAGGTGCGTGCGCTCCACGCCGTCAGCACGCGTTCGAATTCGAGCACGGATCCGCGCGGCAGGTCGACGCCGAGCGCTTCACGGGCTTGCTGCTCGTCGTGCCGGAGCGGGCCGAGAACGACGACGCGGGCGCCGTGCGACTCGATCGCGGCAGCGATCTTCTCGAGGCCGGCGACCACGTCGCCTGCGGTCGCAGCGGGGTGACCGGGATGTCGGATCAGCTCGGTGACGCCGACGGATACGATCACGGTGTCGGGGGAGCAGTCGAGGGCACGGACCAGTCCCGCACGGAGGACCTCGTCGACGGTGGACCCGGGCGCGGTGAGGTCGAAGAAGCGATTGCGCACCGGGTTGTGGCCGGCATGGGCGGCTGCGAATATCGGCGCCCATCCGCAGGAGCGGTCGCTGCGACCGGAGGTAAGCGAGTCGCCGACCACGGCGATGCGCTCGGCGCCGGCCAACGGCCGGGCGTCGAGGTAGGCCCAGGCATTCGGGTGGTGCGCGGTGCGCACTCGACGTCGTGCATACGCCGACACCTCGTAGGCGTCGGCCTGGCGCAGTTCGGCATCGGTGAGCGCGAGCACGGCGCCTTCGACGGTGCTGTCGCGTCGGCGCGCGAGCCCGCGATGCACGGCCAGGCCGCTGGCGGCGACCACCTCCGGGTCGTCGATGACGACGTCGGTGAACTCGTGGCCCAGCAACGCATCCGGCTCCGTCGTCAGGGTGCGCCCGAACACGTGCCGCTGCACCTTCTCGTCCAGTAGCGTGCCGAACGAGAAGACCCGATGGAGGGTGCCTGGTCGATGATCACCGCTGGTCGGTGCCGGAGCGCTCACTCTCAGACCTGATCGCCGCGGCGGGCTGCGGCATCCTTCCCCGGAGCGAGGGTCTTCACCGGCAGGGGCTCGGGCCGTTTGGCCGTGACGTGGTCGCCGGAGGACTGGTGGCGCAACCGCCGCAGCACCCAGGGCACGAGGAACTCACGCGCCCACACCAGGTCTTCGCTGCGTGCCTCGCGCCAGGGACGCACGGGCAGCGGATCGGGCTGCATCGGCTCCAGCTCGTTCGGCACGTTCAGCGCGCGCAGCACCATGCGGGCGACCTCGTGGTGGCCGAGGGAGTTGAAGTGCAGACGGTCGTCGGCGAAGAATCGCGGATCCTGCACGACCTTCAGCGACCACTGGTCGGCCACGATGCAGTCGAACTCATCGGCGATCGTGCGGATGTTCTCGTTGTAGATCGCGACCTTGCCGCGGATCGAACGGAACACCGGAGTGAAGTCGGTGTCGATGCCGGTGAACACGACCACGGTCGCCCCACCGCTCGCCAGCCGCGCGACGGCGTCATGGAACAGCTCGGCGACGGCGTCGGGGTCACTTCCCGGCCGGATGACGTCATTGCCCCCCGCGGAGAACGTGATGAGGTCGGGCTTGAGCGCGAGCGCCGGTTCGATCTGGTCGTCCACGATCTGCCGGATGAGCTTGCCGCGCACCGCGAGATTCGCGTACGCGAAGTCGTCGACCTGAGCCGAGAGCACTTCGGCGACCCGGTCGGCCCAGCCGCGGAACACGTCCGGATCGCCGGGAGACGGGTCGCCCACTCCCTCGGTGAACGAGTCGCCCAGGGCGACATAGCGACGCCACGGGTGCGGCTGGGCATTGGCGATGAACGGTGTGCGGTGATCGTCGGCAGCGGGCATCGGCATCCTTCCGGTTCGTGACCGGATCCCAGACTAATCGTGTCGGCACCCGCTCGCCTGTGGGGTCGGAGGTGTCGCATAAGCTGGAACGTCGTCGTGCAACGGAAGGAGATCGGGTGGAGGAGCAGGCCTCATTGGGCAGCTTCGCCGCCGAACATCTCTCGCCGACCTACCCGCAGCGCGCGCCGTGGGGCACCGCGCAGCGGCTGCGTGCGTGGCAGGCCGAGGCCCTCGATCTGTACTTCTCGCTCGATGGTCCCGACGGCGTCGGCAAGGGACCACGCGACTTTCTCGCGGCGGCGACCCCCGGTGCCGGCAAGACCACGTTCGCGCTGCGTCTGGCCAGCGAACTGCTGCGTCGCGCAGTGGTGGACCGCATCGTCGTGGTCGCCCCCACCGAGCATCTGAAGACGCAGTGGGCGGATGCCGCGGCCCGCGCGTCGATCCGGCTCGATCCGGCCTTCACCAACCGGCATGCGGCGCCGTCCCGCCAGTACCAGGGCGTCGCGGTGACCTATGCGCAGGTCGCGGTGAAATCCTCGGTGCATGAGCGGTTGATCCTCGACAGACGCACCCTCGTGATCCTCGACGAAGTGCACCACGGCGGCGACGCGCTGAGCTGGGGTGACGCCCTGCGTGACGCCTACCGGCGCGCCACACGGCGGCTGTCACTGTCGGGCACGCCGTTCCGCAGCGACACCGCACCCATTCCGTTCGTCGAGTACCACCCCGACGAGCACGGCATCCGCCTCTCACGCAGCGACTACGCCTACGGCTACCGGCGCGCACTCGAAGACGGCGTCGTGCGCCCCGTTATCTTCATGGTCTATGCCGGCCAGATGCGCTGGCGCACCAAGACCGGCGACGAGATGGAAGCCCAGCTGGGCCAGGACAACACGAAGGACATCACGGCGCAGGCCTGGCGCACCGCCCTCGACCCGGAGGGCGACTGGATTCCCGCCGTGCTGCGCAGCGCCGACCGGCGACTGACCGAAGTGCGCGAGCAGGTCCCCGATGCCGGCGGGCTCGTTATCGCCACGGACCAGACCGCGGCGCGGGCCTATGCCACGATCCTGCAGCAGGTCACCGGCGAGGCGCCGACGGTCGTGCTCTCCGACGAAGCCGAGGCCTCCAGCCGCATCGAGTCGTTCTCGAAAGACACGAGCCGGTGGATGGTGGCCGTGCGCATGGTGTCCGAGGGGGTCGACGTGCCGCGGCTGTCGGTGGGCGTGTACGCGACCAGCGCATCGACTCCGCTGTTCTTCGCCCAGGCCATCGGCCGGTTCGTCCGTGCGCGGCGGCGCGGGGAGACCGCGAGCGTCTTCCTGCCGAACGTGCCGCAGCTGCTGGCGCTGGCGGGCGAGCTCGAGCGCCAACGCGACCACGCCCTGGACCGCGAGGGCTCGGACGATGAGTGGAACGCCGAAGAAGATCTGATGGACGCCGCCGAGCGCGACGAGAAGGCCTCCGACGCGCTCACCGAGGAATTCAGCTACCAGGCGCTGGGCTCGCTGGCCCATTTCGACCGCGTGCTCTACGACGGCAAGGAGTTCGGGCAGCTCGCGACACCGGGCACGCCCGAAGAAGAGGAGTTCCTCGGCATCCCGGGACTGCTCGAGCCGGAGTCCGTGCACGAGCTGCTCATGCAGCGGCAGGCGCGCCAGACCCGGCGCCGTCACGAGCGCGAGGCGCGCGAGCCGGCAGGGGCAGGCGAGGCGAACGGTCAGGATGCCGTGCCGCAGGCGCTGCATCGGACGCTGAAAGAACAGCGCCAACTGCTCAACAGCCTGGTCGGGCTGTACGCGCGCCAGTCTGGGCAACCGCACGGATCGGTGCATGCCGAGCTGCGCCGCGTGTGCGGGGGACCGGCCGTCGCGCAGGCCACGGTGGCTCAGCTGCAGAAGCGCATCGAGGTGCTGCGCCGGCGCGTGCACTCCTGACCTGCCGTGCGGTGGCGGCTTCGGAGCTCCGAAATGCTGGCAATCGCACGGATCCGCGAGGTTCGACATTCCCTGGCGGATAGCCTCGAAAGGTTGTCGAGACCAGGAGTGACCGTGAGACCCGATTCCACCGCACGTGACCGGCGCCGATGGGCGCAGTACCTCGTGAACGAACGCGCGGAGGCGCGCGTGTACCGGGAGCTGGCCGGGCGCAAGACAGGAGAGGAGCGTGCGATCCTGCAGGCGCTGGCCGAGGCCGAAGGCCGGCACGAGGCGCACTGGCTCGGCCTGCTCGGCGGGGAGCCCGGCAGTGTTCCAGCGGCCTCGACGCGCACGCGGATGCTGGGCTGGATGGCCCGGCACTTCGGATCGATCTTCGTGCTGGCCCTCGCTCAGAACGCCGAGGGGCGCTCGCCGTACGATCAGGACCCGCATGCGACGGCGGCGATGGCCGCCGACGAGAAGGTGCACGAAGAGGTCGTGCGCGGCCTTGCCGCCCGCGGCCGTCGGCGCCTGTCGGGCGGTTTCCGTGCGGCCGTGTTCGGCGCCAACGACGGACTCGTCTCCAACCTCGCCCTCGTGATGGGCATCGGCGCGACCGGTGTCGGTGCGCATTTCGTGCTGTTCAGCGGCATCGCGGGGCTGCTCGCCGGTGCCCTGTCGATGGGCGCCGGCGAATACGTGTCGGTGCGTTCGCAGCGCGAGCTGCTCGAGGCCACGGAGCCCGCCGAACTCGACGCGGGTGTGCTGCCGGACCTCGACCTCGACGCGAACGAGCTCGCACTGGTCTACCGCAGTCGCGGGATGGACGCCGAAGACGCACTCACGCGTGCGCGGCGTATGCTGCACCGCTCGCGGACCTCGGGCGCCGCCGCGGCCGAGAGCGGGCCGGTCGCGGTGCCCGACGCGCACGAGGTCATCGGCGGGGCCTGGCGCGCAGCATTGTTCAGCTTCGGGTTCTTCGCGTCGGGTGCGATCATTCCCGTGCTGCCGTGGATCTTCGGGCTCTCGGGGAGTGTCGCGATCCTCATCGCGCTCATCCTGGTGGGAGCCGCGCTCATGGGCACCGGTGCCATGGTGGGTCTGCTCTCGGGCGCACCGCCGCTTCGTCGCGCGCTGCGGCAGCTGCTGATCGGGTTCGGGGCCGCCGCCGTGACCTACGCGCTGGGGCTGCTGTTCGAGGTGACCCTGGGCTGAGTCGGGCGGGATCCGGCTGCGTTCCGCCGGGTTGCCGCGGATTGCGCGTCCCGCCATATCCTTCAGCTACACTGAAGCCGTATCGGGAGAACTGCTGGTCGGAGCGCTGCGCGTGCGCGCCGTGTCGGGTGCCGCCGTGCGAAAGTTGAACGGTGACGATCTATCTGGACCACGCGGCGACCACGCCGATGCGCGCCGAGGCGCGTGACGCGTGGCTGCAGGCAGCGGACGGCGTCGGCAATGCCTCCTCGATCCATCGGGCGGGGCAGGACGCGCGTCGCCTGCTCGAGGAGTCGCGTGAACGCGTCGCCGCCGTGCTGGAGTGCGACCCGATCGAGGTCGTGTTCACCTCCGGCGGCACCGAGTCGATCAACGCGGCGCTGAAGGGCATGTGGTGGGCGCGGCCGCAGGGCCGGGATGCCGTCGTCCTGCCAGACGGTGAGCATCACGCGACGCTCGACACGGTCGAGTGGCTGCGCGTGCACGAAACCGCCGCGGTGCGGCCGGTCGCGCTCGACGCTCGCGGGCGCATCCCGGTCGATGCGTTCACGGCCGCACTGCCCGGCGCCGCCTTCGCGACGGCACTGGCGGCCAACAACGAGGTCGGCACGGTCAACGACGCGGCGGGGCTGTCGGCGGCATCCGCGGCCGCAGGTGTGCCCCTGCACGTGGACGCCGTGGCCGCCCTCGGCCATGTCGCGGTGTCGTTCCGTGCGTGGCGCGGCGACGTGCGTGGCGCGTCGGGGCTGAGCGCGCTGAGCGTGTCGGCGCACAAGATCGGGGGACCGGTCGGAGTGGGGGCGCTGGTGGTCTCCCGCGCGCTGACCCCGACCCCGCTGCTGCAGGGCGGCGGCCAGCAGCGATCGCTGCGGCCGGGAACCCAGGACGTGGCGGGCGCCGCGGCCTTCGCGGTGGCAGCCGAGCTCGCCGAGGCCGAGCGTCTGGGCGAGGCCGATCGGCTGCGGCGGCTGCGGGATCGACTGGTCCGCGGCATCCTGCACACCGTGCCTGAGACGCAGCTGCTCGGCGATCCGCAGGTTCGCCTGCCCGGCAATGCGCACGTGCTGTTCTCGGGAGCGCTGGGCGAGACGCTGCTGTTCCTGCTCGACGAGGCGGGTGTGTGCGTGTCCACAGGGTCGGCCTGTCAGGCGGGCACTCCTGAGCCGTCGCACGTCGTGAAGGCGATGGGGCGCACGGATGCCGAGGCCCGCCAGGTTCTGCGCTTCACGCTGGGTCGCACGAGCACCGATGCCGACGTCGACGCGACGTTGGCAGCGCTTCCTGTCGCGGTCGAGCGCGCCCGCGCCGCCGCGCGGCACTGACAGCAGGGTCGGTCGTCACCGTCGGGCGCGCCTCGAGCGGGCACGCGGCGCACGTCCAGCGCGTCGCTCGTAGACTGGAGCCCATGCGTATTCTGGCGGCGATGAGCGGTGGTGTGGATTCCGCGGTCGCGGCAGCGCGTGCGGTCGAGGCGGGGCACGAGGTCGTGGGCGTGCATCTGGCGCTCTCACGGGCCGGGGGCACATTGCGCACCGGCAGCCGCGGTTGCTGCACGATCGAAGACGCGATGGATGCCCGCCGCGTGGCCGACAAACTCGGAATCCCGTTCTACGTCTGGGACTTCTCGGAGCGGTTCCACGAGCGGGTGGTCGACGACTTCATCTCGGAGTACAAGGCCGGGCGCACGCCCAACCCCTGCATGCGCTGCAACCAGTACATCAAGTTCGCCGCGCTGCTCGAGCGCGGCATCGAGCTCGGCTACGACGCGGTGTGCACCGGCCACTACGCCAAGCTCGTCGACGGGCCGCAGGGCCGCGAGCTGCACCGCGCCTCCGATGCCGCGAAGGACCAGTCCTACGTGCTGGGAGTGCTCACCGCCGAGCAGCTCGCGCACACGTACTTCCCGCTGGGCGACACGCCCTCCAAAGACATCGTGCGCGCCGAGGCCGAGCGTCGCGGATTCTCGGTGGCGCGCAAGCCCGACAGCTACGACATCTGCTTCATCCCCGACGGCGACACGCGCGGGTGGCTCGCCGACAAGCTGGGCGCCGCCGACGGTGACGTCGTCGACCGCAGCGGAGCCGTGGTGGGCACCCACAAGGGTGCACACGCCTACACCGTGGGTCAGCGTCGGGGCCTGCAGCTGGGGGTGCCCGCCGCTGACGGCAAGCCGCGGTTCGTGCTCGAGGTGAAGCCGGTCTCGAACACCGTCGTCGTCGGTCCGAAAGAGGCGCTGGCGACCGCCGAGATCGTGGGGGAGCGCCTCTCGTGGGCCGGTCGCCCTCAGGCAGAGGGCACTTTCGACTGCGAGGTGCAGATCCGCGCGCACGCCGATCCGGTCGCAGCCGTGGCGGTCTATGCCGAGGGAACCATGACGGTGCGGCCGCGGCATCCCTTCGACGGCGTCGCGACCGGTCAGACCGCGGTGCTGTATGAGGGCACGCGGGTGATCGGACAGTTCACGATCGACCGCACGGTGTCGGCCGTGCCCGTCGAGGCCTGATGCCCCGGCCGCGCGCTGCCGCCACGGATGTCGGTGCCCGCTCGTAGACTCGATTCGTGCCGCAGAACATCTCCCGTGACGACGCTCGCACCGAGGCCGAAGAGCTGACCACGCGCATCCTCGAGGCGAAAGACGCGTACTACGGGCGCGACACATCGCTGGTGGATGACGCGACCTACGACGGCTGGATGCATCGGCTCGAAGCGCTCGAGCAGCTGTATCCCGAGCTGCAGGGGCAGGACTCACCCACGCAGATGGTGGGAGCGGCCGACACGACGGGGCTCGACACGATCGAACACGCTGAGCGGATGCTCAGCCTCGACAACGTGTTCTCGATCGACGAACTGCGCGAATGGGCGGTCAAGACCCACGCGGCGGCGGGGCGGGATGTCGCGTGGTTGACCGAGTTGAAGATCGACGGCCTGGCGATCAACCTGCGTTACGAGAACGGTGTGCTCACCTCGGCCGCCACCCGCGGCGACGGTCGGGTCGGCGAGATCGTGACCGAGAACGCGCTGCGGGTCGCCGGCATCCCGGCGAAGCTGAGCGGCACCGGTCATCCGGCGCTGGTCGAGGTGCGCGGCGAGGTCTTCATCCCGGTCGCAGCATTCGAGCGGCTCAACGCGGCGCAGGCGTCGTTCCGCGACCGCGCCTACGACGACGCGCTCGCACGATGGGCGGCGCGGGGCGGTGCGGCCAAGAAGCCGTTCGACGAAGAGAAGGCCAAGACGGCTGCGGCGAGACGTTTTCCGTCGTTCGCGAACCCGCGCAATGCCGCCAGCGGCGGCCTGCGGCAGCAATTCGACAAGAAGACGGGGCTCGAGCACGAGGCAGCGGTGCTGCGGGTCCAGTCGCTGGCCCTGTACGTACACGGCATCGGGGCGTGGCCGAACCCACCGGTGGCGACCCAGAGCGAGATCTACGACCTGCTGGGCGGCTGGGGCCTGCCGATGAGCCCGCACACCAAGGTCTGCCATTCGCTGGACGAGGTCGCGGAGTTCGTCGCGTCTTTCGGCGAGCATCGCCACGACGTGGAGCACGAGCTCGACGGCATCGTCGTGAAGGTCGACGAGTTGGCGCTGCACGCAGAACTGGGCGAAACCAGTCGTGCGCCGCGCTGGGCGATCGCGTTCAAGTACCCGCCTGAAGAGGTGCAGACCAAGCTGCTCGACATCGTCGTGTCGGTGGGGCGCACCGGCCGAGCGACGCCGTTCGCGGTGATGGTACCCGCGCGGGTCGCAGGATCGGTCGTGCGGCAGGCGACGCTGCACAACAAGGATGTCGTGAAGGCCAAGGGTGTGCTGATCGGCGACACCGTCGTGCTGCGCAAGGCGGGCGACGTGATTCCCGAGGTGCTCGGCCCGGTCGTCGAGCGGCGCGATGGCACCGAACGCGAGTTCGTGATGCCCGAGCGCTGCCCGGAGTGCGGATTCGTGCTCGCGCCCGCGAAAGAGGGCGACATCGACCTGCGCTGCCCGAACACGCGCTCGTGCCCCGCGCAGGTACGCGGCCGCGTGGAGCACATCGGCTCACGCGGTGCGCTCGACATCGAAGTGCTCGGCGAGGTGACCGCGGCCGCGCTCACGCAGGCCGAGCCGCCAGCGGTGGCGCCGCTCGACACCGAGGCGGGGCTGTTCGACCTGACGCTCGACGAACTCGTGCCGATTTCGGTCGTCGTGCGCGATGCCGAGACGGGGTTGCCGAAAGAGGACGAGGACGGCGTCGTCAAGACCCGGCGGCCGTTCCGACGCAACCCGACCTCCGACGAACGCAAGGCCGGCATCGACGGACCGCAGCCGTCGTCTGCGGCGGTGAAGCTGCTCGCCGAGTTGGAGAAGGCCAAGACCAAGGAGCTGTGGCGGCTGCTGGTCGCGCTCAACATCCGCCATGTCGGTCCGGTCGCGGCACGTGCGCTCGCGCAGTGGTTCGGCTCACTGGACGCGATCCGCAGTGCCTCGCCAGAGGAGCTGGCAGCGGTCGACGGGGTCGGAGGCATCATCGCCGAAGCGCTCAGCGAGTGGTTCGAGGTCGACTGGCATCGGGAGATCGTGCAGCGATGGACGGATGCCGGGGTGCAGTGGGCGACGCCGGGGCATCCCGGCCCAGGCGCGGCCGCAACGGCCGGTGGTGTGCTCGACGGCCTGACGGTGGTGGCGACCGGCTCCCTCGAGGGGTACACCCGCGAAGGTGCCCAGGAGGCCATCATGGCCGCCGGCGGCAAAGCCGCGTCATCCGTCTCGAAGAAGACCAACTTCGTCGCCGCCGGGCCCGGCGCAGGGTCCAAGCTCACGAAGGCCGAAGAGCTCGGGCTTCGGATCATCGACGCCGCACAGTTCAAGATCCTCGTCGAGCAGGGTCCTGACGCGCTCGAGGCCTGACCGGATCACCGTCGTCAACGGCATGGCCGGTGCTGGCGACTTCGACGCCCTCGAGGGGGCGACGGGCGTGACGGTGATCCGGGTCTGACTCACTTGTGACGAGGCTTGCGCGGCGGGCGGTCATCGCGTGCTGTGCGGTCCTCACGAGGCCGCCGGTCGTCACGATCGGTGTAGGAGCTGCGGTGATCGCCGTCGTGGCGCGCGGGCCGCCGGTCGTCATCGTGACGTGCCGGGCGACGCCGGTTGGGCGCACCGCGGTCGGCGGTGATCTCGATCAGCCGGCCCGAGATGCGGGTGTCGCGCAAGCGCTCCAGCACTGCCGGGTCGAGGTTCGCCGGCAGCTCGACGATCGAGAAATCGGGCTTGATCGCGATCGCTCCGAAATCGTCGCGGCGCAGGCCGCCCTCGTTCGCGAGGGCACCGACGATCTGGCGGGGCTCCACGCGGTGCCGGCGGCCCACCTCGATGCGGTACGGAGCGTAGTCTCCGCGTCCGCGACGCGGCTCGCGCGGTTCGCGGGGCTCTCCGCCACGATCGCGGCCGCTGCGCCCGCGCGGCGGACGGTTCACGGCCTCGACCGAGGCGGCGAGCGGGTCGTTCTCGGGATCCAGCAGCAGTGGCGTCTTGCCCTGGGCGACGATCGCGAGGGCGGCGGCGACATCCCCTTCCGGCACATCGTGGTGCCGCACGTAATGGGCGATGATGTCGCGGAAGGCCTCGATGCGGCCGGTCTCGTCGAGGGCCGTCGTGATGGCGTCGTCGAACCGATTCAGACGCGTCGTGTTGACGTCTTCGGTGGTGGGCAGCTGCATCTGCGCCGGCTGCTGGCGCGTCGCCTTCTCGATGTGCCCCAGCAGGTAGCGCTCGCGGGGAGTGATGAAGCTGATCGCGTCGCCCGAACGTCCCGCACGGCCGGTGCGCCCGATCCGGTGCACGTACGACTCGGTGTCGGTGGGGATGTCGAAGTTGATCACGTGGCTGATGCGCTCGACGTCCAGGCCGCGGGCGGCGACGTCGGTGGCCACCAGGATGTCGAGCTTGCCGTCCTTCAGGTGGTTCACGGACCGCTCGCGCTGGGCCTGCGGCACGTCGCCGTTGATCGCCGCGGCCGAGTACCCGCGTGCGCGCAGCTTCTCGGCAAGGGTCTCGGTCTCGTTCTTCGTACGCACGAACACGATGACCCCGTCGAAGTTCTCGACCTCGAGCACGCGGGTCAGAGCATCCACCTTCTGTGCGTACGAGACCACCAGATACCGCTGCCTGATGTTCTGGTTGGTGGTCGTCTTGGTCTTGATCGCGACCTCTTCGGGGTCGCGCAGGTACTTCTGCGCCAATCGACGGATCGCGGCGGGCATCGTCGCCGAGAACAGGGCGACCTGCTTGTCTTCCGGGGTCTGGGCGAGGATCTGCTCCACGTCCTCGGCGAAGCCCATCTTGAGCATCTCGTCGGCCTCATCGAGCACCAGGTACTTCAGCTCGGTCAGGTCGAGCGTGCCCTTGGCCTGGTGGTCCATGATGCGGCCGGGTGTGCCCACCACGATGTGCACACCGCGGCGCAGGGCTGACAGCTGCACCCCATAGCCCTGCCCGCCGTAGACGGGCAGCACGTGCACGCCCTTCATCTTCGACGCGTACGACTCGAACGCCTCGCACACCTGCAGAGCCAGTTCACGTGTGGGCGCCAGCACCAGGGCCTGCGGGGTCTTCTGCGCCAGGTCCAGGCGCTCGAGCACCGGCAGCGCGAACGCGGCGGTCTTGCCGGTTCCGGTCTGCGCCGTGCCGAGCACGTCGCGGCCCTGCATCAGCAGCGGGATCGTTGCGGCCTGGATGGCCGAGGGACTCTCGTATCCGAGATCGCGGATCGCGCCCAGCACCGGCCCGGTGACGCCCAGGTCCTCGAACCCCGGAGCCTGCGGTTCACCGGCGGAGTCGGCATCCACCACCGTCTCGGTGGAAGTGTCGTCGGTCATGATCCAGCTCCTGTCAGGTCGATCAGCTTGTCTCGCACCTGCCGACGCAGCACCTTGCCGATCAGCGATTTGGGCAGTTCGTCGACGACGAACACGCGCCGGGGGACCTTGTAAGGGGTCAGGATGCCGCGGCCGAACGCGCGGATCGCCTCGACGTCAGGCTCTGTCACGCCTTCGGCCAACACGACCGCGGCGACGACTTCTTCGCCGGAGTGACCGCTGGGCAGCCCCACCACCGCGACGTCTTCGACGTCGGGATGCTGGCGCAGCGCGTTCTCGACCTCGGTGGGGGCGACGTTGAAGCCGCCCGTGATGATGAGTTCTTTGATCCGGTCGACGATGCGCACGAATCCGGCCTCATCGATCGTGACGATGTCGCCGGTGCGGTACCAGCCGTCGACGAACGAGTCTTCGGTCGCTTCGGGGTTGCCGTAATAGCCGCCGAAGACCTGCGGGCCGCGGACGACGAGTTCGCCCTCGCCGCCGGGCGCGACGTCCTTGGTGGGTTCGTCGGGGTCGACCACGCGGCACTGCGTACCCGGCAGCGGCAGACCGACGGTGCCGGGCACGCGACTGTCTGCCACGGGGTTGGCCATCAGCACCGGCGAGCACTCGCTCAGGCCGTAGCCTTCGACGAGATAGCCACCGGTGGCCTTCTCGAACGGGACGACGAGCTCGTGGGGGAGCGCCATCGCACCCGAGATCGCGATCTCGGTGCCCTTCAGCGATACGCCCTTCTCGGCGGCGGCGGCGAGGAGCCGCTCAGCGATCGGCGGGACGAGAGGCAGGAAGGTCGCCGGATGCTTCTTGGTCACCTCGAGCACCAGGTCGGGGTCGAACTTGGGGAAAAGCACCAGGCGGGCGCCCATCGACATTGCGAACGTCAGGCACAGCGTCAGGCCGTAAGCATGGAACATCGGCAGCACGGCATAGACGACGCACCCGTTGCCGCGGATGATCTGCGGCACCCACGCCCGGGCCTGTGCGGCATTGGAGAGCAGATTGCGGTGTGTGAGCGATGCTCCCTTCGGCGCGCCGGTCGTGCCGCTCGTGTACTGGATGATCGCGAGGTCGTCGGTTGCCGGCTTCGGGTGGCTGGCGGGCAGTGGCTCGCTGCCGACGATCTGGTCCCACCCGATGGTTCCGCTCACGCGGCTGTAGAGGGCTTCGCGCGACTCGCGGGCCTTGGCGATCGGCAGCTTCAGCGCGAGACGCGTCGTCCACGGCATGGCCTGGATGACGTCGACCGAGATGAGGTGGGTGACGGCCAGGTCGGTGGGGAAGTCCTGGATCGTCTCGACGACCTTCGTCCACACGATCGCCGTCTTCGCGCCGTGGTCCTCGAACTGCTTGCGCAGCTCGCGCGGGGTGTACAGCGGGTTGTGCTCGATCGCGATCGCGCCCAGGCGCAGGATCGCATAGAACGCGACGATGTGCTGCGGGCAGTTCGGCAGCACGATGGCCACGGTGTCACCGGCGCCGACACCTCGTGCCTTCAGACCCGCGGCCGCCCGATCGATCTGCTCCTGCAGCTCGCGGTACGTCGTCTCACGGCCGAAGAACTGGAGGGCGGGTGCGTCGGGATAGTCGCCAGCGGATGCCGCGACGATGTCCACGAGCGAGCCGGTGACGGGTTCGAGATCGACAGGGACACCGGTGGCGTAGCTGGCAGTCCACGGGCGCGGCGGATCGAACGACGTCATCGTTTCAGCCTACGCGCCGCGGGAGTTCTTCTGTGATGATCGGGCCGAGGAGGCCGCGCCCCGACTGACGTCGTACCTGACGGCGCGACGCGCGGATGGCGCGGCGCGCGGATGGCGCGGCGCGGACGGCGTGCAGCGCCGTCGGCGCTATCGATATCTGCGCCCGCGCATGCGATTCTCACGCGCGGACGCAGAACCAGGCAGCGCGGGCAACCAGGCGGCGCGGATGACGTGCGCGGACGCAGGGCGAGACAGCGCGGGCAACCAGGCGGCGCGGATCTCGTGCGCGGACGCAGGGCGAGACAGCGCGGGCAACCAGGCGGCGCGGATGGCGCGGCGCGGACGGCGTGCAGCGCTGTCGGCGCTATCGATATCTGCGCCCGCGCATGCGATTCTCACGCGCGGATGCAGAGCCAGGCAGCGCGAGCGATCTGGGCGGTGCAGTTTCGGGGCGCGAACGCAGATCCGGGTCGCGAACACAGAACGAGGCAGCGCGAGCGACAGGGTGCGTACCCAGTTCCGGGGCGCGGATGCGGAATGGCGCAGCGCGAGCCGAACCAGGCAGCGGGAGCCGAACAAGGCAGCGCGAGCGACGTGGGCGGTGCAGCGCGAGCGACGTGGGCGGTGCAGCGCGACCGACGTCGGTGCGCGCAGCCTGTCGCATCCCGGCCCGCCGGGTGCGGCATCCACTCGCCCGTAGACTGAGGGGGTGTCAGAAATCACCCCCGATCTCGTGCGCCATCTCGGTGTGCTCGCTCGCATTCAACTGAGCGACGCCGAAGTCGAGCGCCTCACCGGCCAGCTCGACGTCATCGTCGACAACATCGCGAAGGTATCGCAGGTGGCGACCCCCGACGTGCCTGCCACCAGTCACCCGATCCCGATGCAGAACGTCTATCGCCCCGATGTGGTGGGTGACACACTCACCCAGGAGCAGGCCCTGCAGAACGCTCCCGATGCCGACGACGGCCGATTCCGTGTGACCGCGATCCTGGGAGAAGAGCAGTGAGCGACATCACCCGACTGTCCGCGGCCGAGTTGGCCGGCAGGCTCTCCGCCGGCGAGGTCTCGTCGGTCGAGGCCACCCGCGCACACCTGGATCGCATCGCCGCCGTCGACGGCGACGTCCACGCGTTCCTGCATGTGAACGAGAAGGCGCTGGATGTCGCGGCCGACATCGACGCGCGGCGTGCGGCCGGCGACGAGCTCGGCCCGCTGGCCGGCGTGCCGCTGGCGGTCAAGGATGTGCTGGTCACCACCGACATGCCCTCCACGAGCGGATCGAAGATCCTCGAAGGGTACATGTCGCCCTTCGACGCGACCGTCGTCGCGCGATCGCGTGCCGCGGGCCTGGTGCCGCTGGGCAAGACCAATATGGACGAGTTCGCGATGGGATCGTCCACCGAGCACTCGGCATACGGCCCGACCCACAACCCGTGGGATCTCGAGCGCATCCCCGGCGGATCGGGCGGCGGATCCGCCGCGGCGCTTGCCGCTTTCGAGGCGCCGCTGGCCCTCGGCTCCGACACGGGCGGATCGATCCGCCAGCCCGCGCACGTGACCGGCACGGTGGGCATGAAGCCGACCTACGGCGGCGTCAGCCGCTACGGGGCGATCGCGCTCGCGTCATCGCTCGATCAGGTGGGTCCGGTCAGCCGCACGGTGCTGGATGCCGGCCTCCTGCACGACGTCATCGGCGGCCACGACCCGCACGATTCCACCTCGCTCACCGACGCCTGGCCGTCGTTCGCCGACGCTGCTCGCGAGGGCGCCCGCGGCGACGTGCTGAAGGGTCTCAAAGTCGGTGTGGTGAAAGAACTGCCCGACGACGGCTTCCAGCCCGGCGTCGCGCAGTCCTTCCGTGCCGCGCTCGACCTGCTGCAGGCCCACGGCGTCGAGCTCGTCGAGATCAGTGCCCCGCATTTCGAGTACGGCGTCGCCGCGTACTACCTGATCCTGCCGGCCGAGGCATCCAGCAACCTGGCGAAGTTCGATTCGGTGCGGTTCGGCATGCGCGTCGCGGTTCCCGGCGGCACCGTCGAAGACGTCATGGCCGCCACCCGCGACGCGGGCTTCGGCGATGAGGTCAAGCGCCGCGTCATCCTCGGCACCTACGCGCTGTCGGCCGGCTACTACGACGCCTATTACGGGTCGGCCCAGAAGGTCCGTACGCTGATCCAGCGCGACTTCGACCACGCGTTCGCCGCGGTCGACGTGATCGCGACTCCGTCGGCGCCGACCACGGCGTTCAAGCTGGGCGAGAAGATCGGCGATCCGCTGCAGATGTACCTGAACGACCTGACGACGATCCCGGCGAACCTCGCCGGCGTCCCCGGTATCTCGATCCCGTCGGGATTGGCTGTCGATGACGGTCTGCCCGTCGGCATCCAGTTCCTCGCGCCGGCGCGTGAGGACGCCCGGCTCTACCGTGTGGGCGCGGCCGCCGAGGCCCTGCTCGTCGACTCGTGGGGCGGCCCGCTGCTCGAGAAGGCACCGATTCTGGGAGGAGCGCGCTGATGGCCGACAAGCTGATGGACTTCGACAAGGCCCTCGAACTGTTCGAGCCCGTGCTCGGCTTCGAGGTGCACGTCGAGCTGAACACGAAGACCAAGATGTTCTCCGATGCGCCGAACTCGTTCGGCCGCGCGCCGAACACCGATCTGGCGCCGGTGGATCTCGGTCTTCCCGGCTCGATGCCGGTGATCAACGAGCAGGCGGTGCGGTATTCGATCAGCCTCGGGCTGGCGCTGGGCTGCCAGATCGCCGAGTCGTGCCGCTTCGCCCGCAAGAACTACTTCTACCCCGACATGGGCAAGAACTACCAGATATCGCAGTACGACGAGCCGATCGCGTTCGATGGGCAGGTCGAGGTCGAGCTCGAAGACGGCACGCTCGTGCAGGTGCCGATCGAACGCGCGCACATGGAAGAGGATGCCGGCAAGCTCACGCACGTCGGCGGCTCGACCGGACGCATCCAGGGCGCCGACCACTCGCTCGTCGACTACAACCGGGCCGGGGTTCCGCTGGTCGAGATCGTCACCAAGCCGATCATCGGCGCCGAGCACCACGCGCCCGAGTTGGGCGGCGCTTACGTGCGGACGATCCGTGACATCGTGCGCTCCCTGGGGATCTCGGACGCCCGCATGGAGCGCGGCAACATCCGGTGCGACGCGAACGTGTCGCTGCGCCCGCGCGGCCAGGAGAAGCTCGGCACCCGCACCGAGACGAAGAACGTCAACTCCATGCGCTCGGTCGAACGCGCCGTACGGTATGAGATCCGGCGGCAGGCGGCGATCCTGGCCGATGGCGGATCGATCAGGCAGGAGACACGGCACTGGCATGAAGACACCGGTGCGACCTCTGCAGGCCGGCCGAAGTCCGACGCCGATGACTACCGCTACTTCCCCGAGCCGGATCTGCTGCCGGTCGTTCCCTCGCGCGAACTGGTCGAGCAGCTGCGTTCCGCCCTGCCCGAGCCGCCGGCTGCGCGCCGGCGGCGGCTGAAGGGCGAGTGGGGCTTCACCGACCTGGAGTTCCAGGATGTCGTCAACGGCGGCGTGGTCGATGAGGTCGCGCAGACCATCGCCGCGGGCACGACCCCCGCCGCCGCCCGCAAGTGGTGGACCGGTGAGATCGCCCGGTTGGCGAACATCGCCGACCGTGAGACGAGTGATCTCGTCGAGCCGGCCGCGGTCGCCGAGCTGCAGAAGCTCGTCGACGCCGGCACGCTGACAGACAAGCTCGCCCGCCAGGTGCTCGAGGGCATGGTGGCCGGCGAAGGGACACCGCAGCAGATCGTGGATGCCCGGGGCCTGGCGGTCGTCTCGGACGACGGTGCGCTCATCTCCGCCATCGACGACGCTCTCGCCGCCCAGCCGGACGTGCTCGCCAAGATCAAGGACGGCAAGGTGCAGGCCGCCGGAGCGGTGATCGGAGCCGTCATGAAGGCCATGCGCGGTCAGGCCGACGCAGCCCGCGTGCGGGAGCTGATCCTGGAACGCGCCGCCCAGTAGACCTCCCCTCGCTCGTTGAGCGAGGCCGCGCCGGAACGTGTCCTCGGTCGTTGAGCGAGTGTCGCAGGCCTCGGCGAGAATAGAGCGATGGGACGGGGCGACGGATCAGGCAGGCGTGTCTCGCCTGCCGGTGCCGACGACACCGGCGCCGGCATCCTGCACGTCGACATGGACGCGTTCTACGCATCCGTCGAGGTGCTCGATGATCCCTCGTTGCGCGGCAAGCCCGTGATCGTGGGCGGCGTCGAAGGGCGAGGCGTCGTCTCCAGCGCGACGTACGAGGCGCGGCGCTACGGCGTGCGCTCGGCGATGCCGATGGGGCAGGCGCTGCGATTGTGCCCCACGGGGGTGGTCGTCGCGCCGCACTTTCCGCGCTACGTGGAGCTGTCGGCGCAGGTAATGGACATCTTCCACGGCATCACGCCGTTGGTCGAGCCGCTGTCGATCGATGAGGCGTTCCTCGACGTACGGGGTGCCCGGCGACTGTGGGGCTCTCCCGGAGAGATCGCACGGATGCTGCGTGCCCGGGTTCTCGGGCAGACCGGGCTGACCTGCAGCGTCGGCGCCGCGGCGACCAAGCACGTGGCCAAGATCGCCTCGACGATGAGCAAGCCCGACGGGCTGCTGATCGTCGCCGAGCAGGACACGCACGCGTTCCTTGCCCCGCTGAGCATCCGGGCGCTCTGGGGAGTCGGGCCCAAGTCCGCCGACGCGCTCGAGGCACGGGGCATCCACACCGTCGGAGACATCCTCGACACGCCTCGTTCCGTGCTCGCGCGCGCGATCGGCGAGACCATGAGCCAGCGCATCTCGGAGCTGGCTCGCGGGCAGGATGCACGCTCCGTCGAGCCCGAGAGGGTCGAGAAGAGCGTCGGGCACGAAGAGACCTTCCGCACCGACATCGGTGACGGCGTGGTCCTGCGCGGCGAGCTGCGCCGGCTTGCCGACCGCGTGGCGGCACGGCTGCGTCAGTCGGGATGGGAGGCGGCGGCCATCGCCATCAAGGTGCGGTTCTCGGACTTTCGCACGGTGACGCGCACGCAGACGCTGACCGAGCCGACTGCCGTCGGCCAGCGCATCGGGCAGGCGGCGATCGAGCTGTTCGATGCGCTGGAGCGGCCCCTGCCGGTGCGGTTGATCGGTGTGCGCGCAGAACGGCTGCGGCCCGGGGGAGCGGCGGGCTTTGCACTCTGGGACGACGACGAGGAGTGGCGTCAGGTCGAAACCGCGCTCGATGATGCCACGGCGCGATTCGGCAACGGGGCGATCACCCGGGCCTCAGCGCTCGGGGGTCGGCGCGACGTCGGGGGCGTCACGCACCATCCGCCGATCAGACGCCACGAGGACGGCTGACGTGCCGCAGCCGCCGCCTGCCCGATCTCGGCGCGTCCTGAGCACGGGGTGTGAACCGGCGCGCCGGACGACTACCGTGTAGTCATGCCCAACATCGCACTAGAGCTCGGCAAGCAGGTCGCATCGCTCGGCGTCGACGCCGCCTACGGCACGCAGCAAGACGTCGACGGCATTCGACTGATCCCCGTGGCCCTGACCTGGTCGGGCTTCGGGGGCGGCTCCGACGAGGCCGGCAACGGGGGTGGCGGCGGAGGCGGGTACACCGTGCCGATCGGCGCGTACATCCGTCGCGGCGACGATCTGCGCTTCGAACCGAACATCGTGTCGTTCCTGGCCGTCGCGGTCCCGTTCGTCTGGGTCGCCGGGCGTGCGCTGGCACGTGTCATCCGCGCCCTCAAGAAGTAGCCTGCTCGCCACCGCGCTGCAGTCGGGCGCTGACGAGCTCATCAGTGCCGCCGGTGGGCGCGATCGTGTCGTGGTGCTGATCGACGGCCGCAGCGGCGCCGGAAAGTCCACGCTCGCACAGCTCGTGCAGCGCGGCTGGCCCGGCGGGGGACTGCAGGTGGTCGCGCTGGACTCGCTGTATCCCGGCTGGGACGGATTGGATGCCGGCACCGCGCTGGCCTGCCACCGCATCCTCGAACCGTATCGGCGTGGGCATGACGCCACGTGGCCGCGCTGGGATTGGGTGAACGAGCGTGCGGCCGAAGAGCATCGCGTCGATGCGGACGCGCCGCTGCTGGTGGAAGGCTCGGGCATCCTGACCCCGCAGACCGCCCCCCTGGCCGATCTTCGCGTGTGGCTGGAGGCGCCCGATGAACAGCGACGGCGGCGCGCACTGCAACGGGACGGTGAAGGCTATCGGCCGCACTGGGACCGGTGGGCGGCGCAGGAACAGCGTCACCTCGAGCGTGATGACCCGCAGCGGCTTGCGACCCACGTGTTCACACTGCCCTGAAGATCATTGATCCGAAGGACCCGTCCGGAGGAACGCGCCCGGGCGATGAGAGTCCTGGCGATCACTCCTCGTCGGAGGCCTGCACCAGAAGCTCGAGCCGGTAGCCCAACCATTCATAGATGCCGAACCGCGGATCGTCGTCCTCATGGTCGTCCTCGGAGTCGATGCCCAGCCGCGAGGCGAGCACGAGACGCAGGGCGGCAAGGGTCCGCATCCATGCGTCGACCTGATCCGGCGACAGATCCACCACCATGACGTCGGCGCTCGGATCGTCGGCGTCGGGGTCGCCGAGGCACGCGAGCACCACCTCGGCGTCGTGGTCGCGCCGCCCCAGCAGGTCACTCTCGGTCAGGTCTCGGAACTGTCGGGCGGCCGCCTGGTCGTCGGGGTAGGCGTCGGGAACCAGACGTGCCAGCGCGGGATCCGCCGGAGCATCGGCATCCTCCCCGAACCCGCCGAGGAGGTCGCGGAACTGCCGAACGAGACCGGCCAGGTGCGCCGCCTCCATATGGGTGATCTCCATCACGACGGTGCGGGTCATTCGGGCGCCTTCCGGATCGTGGCCCACAGGCCGTAGTCGTGCATGGCCTGCGCGTGCAGCTCCATCTGTTCTCTCGGCCCCTCGGCGACCACGGCATGCCCTTCGTTGTGCACGGCGAGCATGAGCTTCGTGGCGACCGCGCGCGGGTAGCCGAAGTACTCGCGCAGAACGCGCACGACATAGCTCATGAGATTGACCGGGTCATTCCACACGACGGTCTGCCAGGGCCGGTCGGGGCTGACCATGAGGTTCAGATCGACCTCTTCGCCCGTATCGGGCGTCGCCGAGGCGATCATGCCCATCCCAGTTCGTGCAGTCGTGCGTCATCGATGCCGTAGAAGTGCGCGATCTCGTGAACGAGAGTGGTGTGCACTTCGTCGCGCAGCTCGGTCTCGTCGTCGCACGCGTCCAGATGCGCGTCGCGGTAGACGATGATCCGGTCGGGCAGCTCTCCGATACCGTAACGGTCGCGTTCGGTCAGGGACCACCCCTCGTACAGGCCGAACAGGTCGCGGTCGCCGTCCTCAGGGTGATCCTCGACGACGAACACGACGTTCTCGAGGCCGTCGACCATGTCGTCGGGCAGCAGGTCCAATTCGCTGACCACGAGAGCCTCGAACGCGTCGGCGTCCATCTGCATCATCGGCGGTTCACCTTCACGGGTCGGGCAGGGGGTCGTGTCCCATCTTCGCAGGGTTGCGGGCTCCGGGGTGCCCGGGGTCATCGTCGCTGGGCGATGGGCCGACGCCGCTGAGGCGGCATCGGCCCATGCGCGGTGGCAGCCCGATCAGCGGTTCTGCGCCGCGGCGTTCTCGTCCCACCCGTGCAGCACGATCTTGCCGACCGTGCGGCCCGCCTCGACGAGTTCGTGGGCCTCACGCAGTGTGGCGGCCGAGATGGGTGTCAGAGTCCTGGTGGCGGTGGTACGGATGCGCCCGCTGTCCACCAGGTCGGCGACCGTGTTCAGCAGCCTGTGCTGCTCGATCATGTCGGCCGTCTGCTCGAGCGGGCGCGTGAACATGAGCTCCCAGTGCCACGTGATGCTCCTGCCCTTCAGCGGCGACACGTCGCGGGGACCGTCATCGATCGCGACGATCTGACCGAAAGGCCGCACGATCTGCGCATATGTCTCGATCTGCCCCTGCGAGTGCGCGGTGAACACCCAGTCGACGCCGTCGGGTGCCAGCGCCAGCACCTGCTCGGTGAGATCGGCGTGGTGGTCGACGACGTGGTCGGCCCCGAGGCTTCGCACCCACGAGGCGCGCTCGTCATCCGATGCCGTGGCGATCACTATCACGTGCGGAAGCAGTGCCTCGGCCACCTGCAGCATGATCGAGCCGACCCCGCCCGTCGCGCCGACGACCAGGAGCGTTCCTGCGGACCGCTCCGTGAGATGCAGCTTGTCGAACAGGGCCTCCCACGCGGTGATGGCAGTCAACGGGAGCGCTGCCGCATCGGCGAAGGAGAGCGTTGCGGGCTTGCGTCCCACGATGCGGGAGTCCACCACATGCCGGCGCTGGTCGGCGCCTGGCCGGCCGATGGTCCCGGCGTAGAAGACCTCGTCACCCGGGGCGAACAGATCCACGTTCGAGCCCACGTCGCGCACGATGCCGGCGGCGTCGAACCCCAGGACGGCGAATCCACGTGCAGGGACGTTCGCCCGAAGCTTCACGTCGACGGGGTTCACCGAGACGGCCTCGACCTCCACGAGAAGGTCGTATGGGCCCAGTTCGGAAACGGGGGTCTCTCGGGTGATGAGCGCGTCGGGATCGGTCACCGGCAGGTTCTTCTCGTATCCAACAGCGATTGTCGTGGTCATGACAGCCATGGTTCCGCAACCCCACTGGTTACCGTCAAGGATCCTTGGTTTCCATCGGATACCATCAGGGCGTGAGTCAGATTGTCGACGAGTGCGAACGCAACGATGTGTATGCGGCGATGTGCCCGTGTCGAGACATGCTCGATCTGCTGGCCAACAAGTGGAGCGCCCTTGTCATCGGTGCGCTTGAGGACGGTCCCCGGCGGAATGGGAGCATCAAGCGGCGCTTGGAGGGGATCAGTCCGAAGGTGCTGTCTCAGACGTTGAAGCGCTTGGAGGATCACGGTCTGCTCACGCGCACCGTGTATCCGGAGGTTCCGGCCCGGGTCGAGTATGAGCTGACGAGCCTCGGACGCAGTGCCGCGGCGCCGCTGAAGCAGCTGCGCGACTGGGTGGAGCTCAACGTCGCCTGAGCGCACGCCATCGAACTGGATGCCGGTCAGCCTGACCGCGCAGACGGCCGGGCGAAAGAAGATGGGCGAGGTTCAAACCGGATCGAGAGTGGTGACTCTCGTCGAGCGCTTGAACCTCGCCCATTCGGGGTGAGTAACGGGACTTGAACCCCTTACTCGCGCAGGCTCGTTTGCCCTGTTCTGCCCCGGAAATACGCGGGAATCACGCGGATCGGGGCGGGGATGGTTAGCACTCAAAAGCACCCAAAATCACGCCTGTCTATTGGCATGCCAACAGGCGACCAACCATCGACGAGCCGTGTCCCCAAAATGGGGGACACGCACAAATCGCCGTGACCGAACCGTTACGCAACGCGGGTAATCGACCACACTCGCCGGCCTGAATGTCCAAGCCCAGGCCTAGAGTTATGGGAAATCTCTCATACTCCGACCCTCAGGAGCCTCAAGATGGACGACGACGCCGACCCACGCGAAACATCGGCAGCGTGCGGAGGTAGTTGCCCGTTAGCCCGACCGGGGCAATCGTGCCCGACCGTCGCAGAGTGGCGACGTCTCGCACATGAGTCCGGTGTCAGCGTCGGCGAACTCTACCGTCAGAGGTTGCTCTCTGCGTCCGTCAGCACCTGAGCCGGGTCGAGACCGAGGGCAAGGCACATGAGCCGCAGGTACCGCATGGTGATGTCGCGCTTCCCGGTGAGGATGCGGGAGACTGTGGCGCGGCCCAGGCCGGTCATCTCGGCCAGTTCGTCATAGGTCGGCTGACCGTGCCGGGTCTGTGCGTCTTTGAGGATCGCAGCTATAGCCCTGGTGTAGTCGTCCACGTCGGTCTCCATTCGGATAATCGTAGCGGTAGAGCGTGTCTGCGGGGTGCTGATACACGCTCCCGCTAATTGAGAACAGTTATCACTGGTTATCCGCGCGGATAACGGGTACTGTGATCCACATGGATAACGCAGAGTACGACGAAGCGATCGGCAAAACCGTCCGCTCGGCGATCCTGGCCACAGTCGGCTCCGTCAATGGCGCGGCCCGAGAGTCCGGGATCGCATACACCACCCTCGACCGCAAGCTGCGCGGACTGTCCTCGTTCAAGGCATCCGAGCTTCGACGGCTCGCGAAGATCACCGGTCGCAGTGCCGCTGACTTCCTCCCCAGGGAGGTGGCGGCATGAACGGTCAGATGGTCACCGCCGCCGAGTTGGCCGGCATTCTCCGTGTCGCGACGGCCACGATCTACCGGCAGGCGAACGCGGGCGACATCCCCGGCACACGTGTCGGCAGGGTGTGGCGGTTCGACGTCGACCGGGTGAAGACCGCTCGGGGTGCCGTCCCCACCGACTGGTCGCAGTCGCGTCGGTCCACGAGCCGGAAGCGGGTCGCGTGATGTTCACCGGCCTGAGTCTCCTCTGCTGGATCGTCGGTCTGACTGTGCTGTATGGCTCCTACAAGGTCGCGGTGTGGATCGCTGAAACACCGACTGTCGAGGACGCACCGCTGTCACGGCTTGACCGGCTCGACGGGCGCGTTGACGACGTGGACGTCATGGAGTTGTTCGCGAGGGATCGGGGTGCGCGGTGATGCGCACCTGAGTTGATCCCTCATCCTCTGGCCTCCGGGACGGTCGAACGACTCGGGAGCACTATTCGTCGCGCAATTGCGGCGGAGACAACAACATATCGCGCTGTGGATTCCGATGCCGCCCAGGCCCGGTCAGTAGCAGACGCGAGACACATACACACCTGGTACGGGCGGGCCGCTGATGGGATGCGCCGCTGTCGGGGTTGTGGAGTTTCAAGGCTGATGAACCGTGTCAGTAGGTCCGTGCTGCGGCATGTGAGACCCCATCGGTGAAGGCGAACAAGGCTGCGCTAGTGACCCCCGTGAGGGGATAGGGGCGCAGGACCGGCCACTGGGCAATGTGGCGGCGCTCTGACCAGTGGACCCCTTTTGGGTGCTGGCATCACGGAGGGATCAACCCCCTCTCAGAGCACTGCGGAGGCGGGAGGCATCACGCGCCCCTGAACACGATGCACGCACTCACCGGAACGTATGCCGTGTGTTGAGTGCATTGCAGCTCGCGTGGGGGAGGTTCACGGGTTCGAATCCCGTCTGCTCTTGTCCAGTCAAGACATAGCGAGAGGACGTTCGACTATGAACGCTACCCAGGTAGCAGCCGATCTGCGGAGAAACCGCGAACAGCATGGATGTAGCCAGCAGGAGCTTGCGGACGCCATGAACGCGGCCGGATTCTCTCACTGGTCGCAGGCCACCGTGTGGGCAGTAGAGACCGGCAATCGGAACCTTCTCTACATCGAAGGAATCACGCTGTCGTCGATCCTTCCGGGGTTCGGTATCAACAGCGACCGCATTGGCCGAAACATCATCCGAGACGCACAGACGCTCGAGAAGGTGCGCGAGTTGATCGAGACGTCATCTTCATACGATCTCGCCTGATCGACGTTGGCCCCTGAGCCTGAAATCGGTTGTCTCGGAGCATTACCGAGCAGGGGCACTAGCGACCTGGGGGTGTCGCTTTCGTCCGGTTACCGCGCTGGGGAGTGCGGGGGACCGGGCATGAAAAACCTCAGGAACTCTCCGACGCTTCGGCGCGAGGGATACCACCCGGATGCCGCACCGGGCCTGAGTGATGCGGCGGTCACGTGACGGTTCCACCCTTCCCAGACAGGGTGCCGCAGTTCGACTCTGCGGGCGTGCACGACGGGGCAGGAATACCGCATGGGCGTGGGGTCCATCCGAACCTGCCCCTCACTCACCCCGAATGGCGCAAGGAGGACTGATGGACACGCTCGTATTCACTGGCACCCTGCAGATCTTGGTCTGCGGAGAATGTCAGATTCGACACGCGATCCCGGCCGAGATGTATCAGGATCGGCTCAACAACGGCGGCAACTGGTGGTGCCCGAACGGCCACAAACTGCACTTCGAGTCGACGGAGAATCAGAAGCTCGAGAAGCAGCTCTCGCTAGAGAAGCTGCGTCGCGGGTGGGCTGAGACTTCCCTGACCGCGACTCGTGACCAACTGCATGCCACAGAGCGTTCTCTGCGTGGTCACAAGGCGGCGAAGACCCGCATCAAGAACCGGATCGCCGCCGGCGTGTGCCCGTGCTGTAACCGGTCATTCCAGGATCTGCACCGGCACATGGCCGGCCAGCATCCCGACTTCACGCATGGGGGGGCCGACTGATGGCACGTCGCGTGTTCTACGCACCGAAGTACGCGCAACGCATGCCCACCGGGATGCAGAGGTTCCGTAAAGACCTTCCGTGGCATCTGCTGACCTTGGCCCCGTTCGCACTGTGCATCGGGGCTTTCGCGTACTACCTGAGCTTGGGGGCACCGTGAGCACGCAGACAGCGGACTGGTGCGAAGACCTCGGGCCGGTTGTCATCTGCGGCACCGACATGGAGGAATACAGCCGTCGCTCGGAAGGTGAGCGGTGGTGCTTCCACTGCCGGAAGCGGCACGAGTTCTGGTGGGTGTGCATGGCACCTGTAGGGCTGTCCTACTACGGCCCGACCGCGCACATGGAAGGCATCACCCCGGAGTGCAGTGACCTGTTCCCGGGCTGGACGAGAGAGCAACCGGACTACTGAGGAGAGCAGTCATGAGGATCTACGATCACCCGTTGCCGATCGTGTGGGATGACTCACCGCGTGCACGCAGAACCGACCCGATCGAATCGCACATCGCCGCGGACGTGTCAGGCGGGAAACGGGTACCACAGAAGATCGCCGTGGCGCGTGCGCTCGAAGCTGCAGGCCACCCGATCACCGCTGATGAAGTGTTCCGACTCGCACGCCGCATGGGCCTCTACTGCACGAGGGAGAGGGTGCGCACGATCCTCGCCGAACACCGGCACTCCGAGGATCCGGAGAAGCAAGGCGAGTACGGATCCGAGTTCGTCGCCGTGTCCGGTGGACGGTCAGCACTCGGTAATGCCGCCCAGTTGTGGGCACTCAGAGAGGACAAGCAATGAACCCTATGTCGATCGACATCAAACCGCTGGTCGCAGAGTCAGTGCGCGAACGGCTGCTGGTCGCTCGCGCCCGATCCGCCGCGTTGCTGGAGGCGCTCAACCGTGCAGAAGAAGCGGCACGTGTCGCGAACGACCTGTACAAACTGTCGGTCGCGGACGAGATGGACCTCATCGATGAGGTGCTTCAACGGTGAGTTGGTCAGCGATGGTGTCGGAAGAAGAACCAGTCAAACGCATCCTCGAGGACCACCACGGCACGTACGTGCGGATGCTGCGTCTGGCGCACGAGTCGATGAAAGCGTGGGCCGATTCGGTCATGTACGACCGTGGGTTCTCCCGTGGGTGGGGTGAAGCCGTGGCCTGGTACCGCCGGCAACTGCTCGAGTGGGAGTCGCTGACCGTCGATGAGGCGATCCGTGAGCTCGGGAAAGGCGAAGGCTCGCTGTGGTGGCCGATCTTCGGTGAGGACCCGGTTTTCTGGGTCGACTGTCCGGGCGGGCACAAGTGCCTGGTGGATGCTCGCGGGCTGTGCGACAGCTGCGGGTTCGATTTCCTGGCGAAGGGATCAGAGATATGACCGAGCACAAGACCGAGGAATGGCGCCCCGTGGCCGGATTCGAGGACCGATACCAAGTATCTGACGGTGGACATGTGATGAGCCTGATCCACCCGAAGACTCGGATCCTCGCCGGAAGCATGGCAGGCGACGGCTATCGCAAAGTCATCCTCTGCCCGGCCGTTGGGAAACGCGTTCACGTATATGTGCACCGTCTTGTGCTGTCCACGTTCGTGGGGCCCTGCCCGCTGGGCATGGAGGCGTGTCATGGAAACGGCAACCGGCAAGACAATCGACTCGCCAACCTTCGCTGGGACACTCCATCGGAGAACAACCGAGACATCGTACGGCTCGGCAATCACAACTCGGCGAATCGGACCAGTTGTCCTCAGGGGCACGCCCTTACATGGCCGAATCTCGTACTGAGCGAACTACGCCATGGGGGGCGTAAGTGCCGCGCATGCAGCCAGGCGCGTGCCATCCTTCAGCGTCGCGACGGAGACGCGCAAGCGATATCCGACGAACGCTACGCGTTGATCTTGAGGGGGGTCGCGTGATGGCTGGACAGAGTTACAAGGGGCCGTTGGACTACATCGATGTCGCGGCACGCATTGTCGACTTCCGAAAGAAGCATCCCGAGGGGTCATTGACGCGCATCGGACCAGACGGATCACTGGTGGACGTTGAGTTCCGCGAGTTCGGCGGCAAGACGTGGGTCGTGTACACGGCGTTCGCGTACCGCTCCCCGGACGACATGAGACCGGGCGTCGGGACCGCTTGGGAGCCGGTGCCCGGACCAACCCAGTTCACCCGCGATTCGGAGGTCCAGAACGCGGAGACCGCGGCATGGGGGCGTGCGATCGTCGCAGCTCTCGCCGGGGACACGAAGAAGGGCATCGCGTCGGCGGAAGAGATCCGGAACCGCCAGCAGAAGGCCACAGGGCAGCCGATCCCCACACTGTCGGACGCTGACCGGATCAGGAAAGCGGCAGGCGCTCTGAGGGGCGCACAGTCCGCTGACGCGGTCGCGAAGGTGTGGGTCGATATCGAGAAGTCACGACTGCATGAGGCGCCGGAGTTGGTTGCGATCCACGACGACCTGGTGCACACGTTCAGTGGTGACGGTACCCAGTGGGACCCGTCCGATGGGTAGACCATCTGGTTTCAGCCGGGCCACAGCAGCGCTCATCGTCTCCCGTGACGGTGGGCGCTGTTCATTTCCGGGGTGTGAGAGACGCTTCTACGCGAAGAATCTATGTGCGACGCATTACCAGCAACAGCTCGCTGGCCGCGAGCTAACGTCCATTCGCTCATACACGACGCGAGGTACGCCCGTCCCTGAACGCATCGCGCGTTACACGGTGAAAGGTGAGGGGTGTTGGGAATGGGCCGCGCAGCACTCCACTAGTGGCTACGCGATGCTGACCATCGATCACCGTCCACATCCCGTGCATCGTCTGGTGTTCGAGTTGGCGCATGGCCCTCTTAGCCCGGATCTGTTCGTTGATCACAAGTGCCACAACCGCGGTTGCGTGCGACTGGAACATCTTCAATCTGCGACGAACAAACAGAACATGGAAAATCTCGCTGGTCTGCTCCGAAACAACACGTCCGGCTACCGCGGCGTCTCCCGTATCGGGAAGTCCAACCGCTGGCTGGCGTACGTCACGCACAACGGTCAGCAGATGAGACTGGGTCGCTTCGATAGTCCCGAGGAGGCAGCCGAATGCGCACGACAGGCACGAATGGAACTGTTCACAAACAACCTCAATGACCGGAGCGCGCAGTGACAACGGGATTCAGCGCACGGACCGTTCAACAGATCATCGCACGTGATAACGGCAGGTGCTTCAAATGTGGGCAGCCTGTCCAGTTGGACGAGCGCGGAATCTCATGGTCCCTGCATCACCGTCGTCCGAGAGCGATGGGTGGCAGCTCTGCCGCGTGGGTGAACCTCCCCAGCAATGGGGTGATTCTGTGCGGCACGGGCACGACCGGCGACCACGGCTGGACGGAGTCGCACCGGCACGCGGCCCGCGAGCTCGGATACCTGGTGCCACTCAACGGCATCGCACGGCCCTCTGAGGTCGCGATTCTTCGCTGGGACGGGGCGTTGGTCCGCCTCACAGATGACGGGGGAATAACCCTCATAGGAGAGACAGCGTGAAGCCTCACTACGAAGACGGTGGTCTGCACCTGTGGCACGGCTCCAACAAGGACATCCTGCCGACATTCCCGGACAACACGTTCGACTCGATCGTCACCGACCCACCATATGAGCTCGGGTTCATGGGCAAAGGGTGGGACTCATCCGGGATAGCGTACGACGTCGACCTGTGGCGCGAATGCTTGCGGGTGCTTAAACCAGGTGGACATCTGCTCACGTTCGGTGGCACACGCACATGGCACCGGATGACGGTGGCGATCGAGGACGCCGGCTTCGAGATCCGCGACTCCATCGCGTGGCTGTACGGGTCCGGGTTCCCGAAGTCGATGGATGTGGCGAAGGCGATCGCCTCGGGGACGGGTCGCCCCGAGGACATCCGCCGTCTGAGCATGGGCGAGGATTACGCACCCTCTGGGCGTGGACGAGTGAACTACGACCACGGTGGCGGCTCAGCCATGAACGGCAGGACTGGACCTGTTGAACTGTCTGTCGAGGCGGAGCGGTGGCAGGGCTGGGGTACTGCCCTTAAGCCCGCGCATGAGCCGATCGTCGTCGCGCGGAAACCGCTCGCTGTGCCGGCGTGGACCGGGCCCACGTGTATCGGATGCGGCGGCAAAGGTGTCGCACGGTTCACCCCTGCGCCACCCGCTTCGCCTTACGTCTACACGTGCCCGGCATGCAACGGTCATGGACGCGAGCCATCGATGAAGCCCGCAACTGTGGCCGAGAACGTCCTCGCGTACGGCACCGGGGCATTGAACATCGACGCGAACCGGATTCACACGGCAGGCAGCGAAGGCAAGGCCTATACGGTCAAGCGACTCAAACCTGGCGCAACCCTGAACCGCGAGGGAGGCAATTGGCGCCCAGATGATCCCAACGCCGAGGAGTACGTCGGCCACACGAAGGACGGCCGATTCCCACCGAACGTGCTACTGGATGAGTCGCAGGCGGCGGCACTCGATGAACAGTCGGGCGTACTCACCTCCGGTCTCATGAAGGCTCGCACCGAGCGTGCACCACGACCGGGCGGGACCATATACGGTGCGGACAAACGGAACATCGTCGCCGGCGACACGTACGCGGATTCGGGCGGTGCGTCACGGTTCTTCCCCACGTTCCGCTACGAGGCGAAAGCACCGTCGTCGGAGCGCCCCGAGGTGGACGGTGTTCAGCATTCGACGGTGAAGCCACTCGACCTGATGCGTTGGCTTGTCCGTCTCGTCACTCGCCCTGGCGGGCACGTTCTCGACCCGTTCGCCGGGTCCGGGACAACGGGGGAGGCGGCGCTTCTCGAGGGCATGGAAGTCACGCTCATCGAGCTCGAGGCTGACCATCTGCCGCTGATCATGCAGCGGGTGCACAAGCCATTACAACCGGCCATGTTCGGCCTCTGAGGGAGTGTCTTGATGCCTACTGAACCGAAGACGCGTCCTCGACTGTTGGACCTGTATTGTCGCGCGGGCGGTGCAGGCATGGGGTACAGCCGGGCGGGGTTCGAAGTTGTCGGAGTGGATATTGAACCCATCGACGACTACCCATTCGAATTCCATCAGTCCGACGCGATCGAGTACGTGAGAGCACATGGCAACGAGTTCGATGCAGTACACGCATCGCCACCCTGCCAGCCGCACAGCGCGCTCACCAAAGGCACGAACAAGGGCCGCACCTACACCGACTACATCAAAGAGACACGGCTCGCGCTGTGGGCACTGAACAAGCCCTTCATCATCGAGAACGTCCAAGGTGCACCGATCCGCCGTGACGTCGTGCTGTGCGGTGAGATGTTCGGTCTGAACGTCATCCGTCACCGATACTTCGAAGTGCACGGTTTCCCGTCTGAACAACCCGTGCACATCCCGCATCGCGGACGTGTACGGGGTTGGCGTCATGGGCGGTACTTCGACGGACCGTACCTCGCAGTCCACGGCGACGGCGGCGGCAAAGGCACCGTCGCGGAGTGGCAGACGGCGATGGGTATTGATTGGACGTCCGACCGGAAGAACCTCGCTGAGGCTATCCCGCCGGCGTACACGGAGTTCATCGGACGTCAACTGCTCAGTGTTTGTCGGTGATCGTGTCACCGAAGTCTTGATCGCTCATCCACTGCTGAACCTCTTCATCCGTAGCACGTTCACGGATCTTGCCGTCTCGACTGCGCCATTCGACGTACGGGTCCGCTGAGCCTCGGTCTTCGACCGGGAGCAGGTACAGGATCGTGCCGGTCTCGTCATGCGTTTTCGTCATCATGCGCCGCAGTCTAGGGCGTTTCAACCACTACCCGAGGGGGTTCCAATGACCATTCAACGGCTCCGGTGTATCCGGTGTGACAACCCAGACTGCACGGCACGTCTGGTCGCGTTCGAGGGCGAGTCGATAGGCGAGTTGCGGGAACGTGCACGTGTCGAGAACGGGTGGCGGACTGTGCCGTCGTTCGAGGCTGGCGGGCACACAGACATCTGCAGGATCCATGCGTAGGAGCGGGAAATGAGACACGTCCAGTTCACAGTGCACGGGATACCGGCACCACAAGGGTCCAAGCGAGTGTTCATGGTGAAGGGCCGGCCGGTACTCACCGACGCGTCGAAGAACCTGACACCGTGGCGTGACTCGGTAGCGTCCGCGGCGCACGAGGCCGCTCAAGGGGAGATGTTCGACTGTCCGCTGTTCGTACACCTGCACTTCCGGATGCCGCGCCCCAAGACGATCAAGCGCGTCCACCCGACCGTCGCCCCTGACCTCGACAAGCTCGCGCGTGCAGTGTTCGACGCGATGACCGCGGGCGGACTGATCCGTGACGATGCGCTGATCGTGTCCGCGTGCGTGAACAAGAGGTACGACGACGCGCCGGGCGTGTGGGTGAGCGTGAGGGAGGAAACGACGTGAACCAGCGTAAGTGGAACGTGGTCAAGCGGTACTCGGAGTGGGTGGCGTATCCGCCGCTCTCGTTCGATGGGATCAGCTTCAGGTCGTGGCGTGCCGCGTACAGCTACGCCCACTGGGCATCAAGAAGGGACTGACGGCATGAAGCTCACATCGAGCGAATGGGAGTTGGCGTTGGGTGTTCTGGTACTCGACCCGGATGGTTGGGATCGGCAACGGCTCGAAGAATCGTGGGCAGAGTTCATCACCGAGGGCGAGTTCCGGGCGCGCTGCATGCTGTCCACGACCACGACAGATCCGCTGTGGGTCGGTGGTACCGATGGCGCGTGAACGTGCGACGATCAACATCGATATCTGGTCTGACGCGGACTTCCGCGACCTGACGGCACCGGCACAGTCCCTGTACTTCAAGCTCACGTCACACCCGAAGCTCGACTACTGCGGGTGTGTGGAGTTCCACCCGGGCAGGCTCGCTGCGATGTCTCGAGAGATGACCAGCGGCGACGTGATGGTCGCGGCGCAGGAACTGTCCGACAAGTGGTTCTGCGTGTTCGACCAGTCCACGGATGAGGTGTTGGTCAGGTCGTTCCTGAGGCATGACGGTCTGATGAAGCAACCGCGACTCGCGGTGTCTGCGGCGAAGGCGTATGGGGCGATCGCGTCGAACAAGATCCGTGCCGTTGTTGTGCATGAACTGCAACGGTTCAAGCGTGAGAACCCGGATCTTCTCGCATGGGAGAAGCCGCAAGTGATGACGTTATTGAAGCAACCGGCGGTGTCTGTGCGAGAGACAAGAACGGATCTTGAGTGGGACTTCCCGGGGTTCTTGCCCATCCATAATTTGGAGGCTACGACCGACGCTACGGCCAACGTTTAGGCGAAAGTTTGGGCAAGGCTACGGGCGGCGCTACTACTACTACGTCTACATCTACTACTACAGCTACGAATCTAAAGATTCTCGCTCGTCAGCGTGACGAGTTATCCACAGGTCACTGTCTCGGGTCTCCCGAGGTCGTGACCTTTTCCATTGAGAGGGTTTCGATGAGAGCAAACGTCGAGATCAGTGACGCGTCCGTAGCGATGATCCGCCGTGTTGCCCGTGAAGAACAGGTCACGAACAGTCAAGCCCTCGAAATCATCCTCGCCCGTGTCCGTGGGGTGAAGAACGCATCCCTCGCCGACCTCGAGTTCGCGGCGTTCATCGAACGCCTGCAGTCGGACCGGCGGCGGATGAACCGGCTCCGATACCAACGGTTCGAGGTCCCGTCGTGGGAGGCCGGGAAACGACGCTACGACCAGAAGACCGAGGAACTGCGTCTGATGATGACGCACGAACAGAAAGCAGCAGCATGAGCTACACCACGATCATCGGCAACACGACGTCGGACATCGACATCAGATTCACGAAGTCAGGTAAAGCGGTGGGGAGTGTGACCGTCGCGGAGAACATAAAACGTGGCGACGATGAGCGGACGTTCTTCCACCGGGTGACCTTGTGGGGGTCGTTGGCGGAGAACGCGTCGAAGCTCCCGAAGGGGACACGGGTGATCGTCACCGGCCGGCTCGAGCAACGCGACTACGAGACACGTGAGGGCGAGAAACGTCAGTCGTGGGAGGTCACGGCTGATGGGTTCGGCCCCGATGCACGGTTCGCGCAGGTTGAGGCGTCACGCACGGAGCGCCGTCAGGAAACACAAGCCGGCGCATGGTCGGTGCCAGCAGAGACGGGATTCAACGATGCCGACTCGACGCCGTTCTGACCCTGACTGCCCGTACTGCCACGGTGCCGGGGAACTGATCGTGACACGTGACCCTGACCTGGACATGCCGTGCGTGTGCACATGGGAGCACACCATCGAAAGGACCGAAATGATCGAGGAGTGGACGCCGACGACTGAGCAGGTGCGCGACGGCTACGCGATCGACCCCGAAGCGGAACACCACGACCCGATCGGATACCCGCAGTGGGAGCGTTACGCGCGCCGTGCTTTCGACCGCTGGCTCGCCGCTCACGACGCCGAGCTGCTCGAGCGGGTGGCGGACGAGTACGCGGCGCAGCCCGAACAGGAGCGCGTCTACTTCTCGAAGATCATCCGCAACTGGTTCCGCGGCCGCGCCGCCCAGATTCGGAAGGAGGCGGGACTGTGACCGACGAAGAACTGATCGAAGCCGCCGCGAAGGCCGCATACGAGGGCGCATTCCTGAAGCACGCACCTGAGGATGTAGACCGCTGGGAAGACCTGGTTGTCGACAACATCCCGGCCGTCGAGTCTTGGCGCGAGGTTGCGCGGCACGTGCTGACCGTGCTCGCGTCCGCCCGCCAGGACGACTGGGAGTACCGGACGGTCGGCGACTGGATGATGTATGCATCGCTCGAAGAACTGCGTGAGGACTTCCGAGATCCCGATGTCGAGATCGAGCGCCGCCACCCCGCCACCGAGTGGGAGCCCGTACCCGACACCGAAGGGAGCAAGACCGATGAGTGAAGCAATCGAGCAAGCCGAGGCGGTGCTCGCCGCGTTCGATGATCCCGAGTCGAGGTGGCAACCGAATGAGGCGGACCTTGCCCTGACCGTTCGAGACCTCCTCGCCGAGCACAAGCGGGTGCTGGCTGAGATGCACCAGCGTGAGCTGCACCACTTCGAGACGGAGCAGATGCTCACCGAAGCCGGCATTGACGTGGACTCCTCCGTCGAGGAGAAGCCTGCGTGCGAGACGTTCGCGTGGGTCGGACAACCGTTCACCCACTGTGACGACTGCGGCCGTCCGTACTGGGAGCACACGTATGAGTGGGGTCTCGGCGCGAACGCCGGTAAACGGATCAAGATCACCGACGCCGCGCGGGTGCGAGCCCGTGCGAGATGGGAGCAGTCATGACCGAGCTTGACGAAGCCGTGAAGCGACTGTGGAACGCGATACCTGCTGGCCAGTTCGGATTCGGCCAGTCCGAAGACGACATCCGCACCGTGCTCGACGCCCTGGCCAAAGCACAGATGAAGCTCAGAGCACATCCGCGAATCCAGGAGGCTGACTACTTCCGAGAGGTGCTGGCCCGCGCCGAAGCCGCCGAGGCCGAGAGCGTGCGTCTGAGAACGCTCTGGGAGAAGACGGACGCTGATGACTTGATTGCCCGAGCCGACGCCGCCGAGGCCGAGCGTTACGTCCTGCAAGCCCGCATCGACGAAGCGCTGGCCATTGCAGCCCATTACGCGGTCGTCCCCGGTGACACGTCGCAGCCCGCTCCGTCGTATTACGTCGCAGTCGGGTCGCAGGTTGTAGCCGACCGGATCAGGGAAGCACTGTCCACCCCGAGCAAGGAGGAATACCAGAAATGAGCAACACCTGGAAGGACCGGGCGCGGGATGCCGCGCTCAATGGGTTCACGTTCGACGCGCTGATGCACGAGATCGTCGGGCGTGCATCGACGTTGATGGTCGGTGACCGCGAGTTCGACGACCGCGAGGCAACTCAGGTCGCCGTCGATGCCGAAGCTGCCGTGCTGGAGTTCCTGCGCGTCGCGATCAACCAGCAGAGCATCGATGCCGCGGCGGACATGGCCGACTGGGAGATCGTCGAGCTGATCGGGCAGGCTCCGTGCTTCGGGATGGAGAACCCCGATGCTTGACCGTGAGCAGATGATCGAGGAAGCCCAGCGAGTCGCGTTTGATGCGTATCGGCGCGTCCCGTGGGGAAAGGATGCGTGGGAGGCGGTTGCCGAGGCGGTGTTTGCCGTCTTCGAGCAGTCATCCGCCCCCACCGACCAAGACGATCGCGAGGCGCTGGAGCATGGCGCCCCTCCCCGGATCATGTCCCCGCATATCATCACCGGGGTCGCTGGCCACGCCCCCGCCGAGCGCTCTGACGACTACGAAGCCGGGTACACCGAGGGGTTCCATGACGGGCTGTCCACGCCGCGCGGGAGCGCTGAGGATGACCGCACTCCCACCGAGCACCCGGAACCGCCGAAGTGCACCTGTAGCCCAGCGTCCATCGTCAGCGACGGACCGAACGTCGACTGTCCGATCCATGGTGCCGACCGGGATTACTACCGGGACGAAAGCAAGCGGTGGGAGGACCGCGCCTATGAATACTCGAAGCGCGCAGACGCCGCCGAGGCGAAACTCGCCCGGATCGCTGGGGTACTGGACGACGACGAGCGATCCTCGGTGATCCTGGCCGTGATCCGAGGAATCATCTACGACGACAAGGAGGGCGACTGATGACCACCCACATCGAGCAGGCGATCTTCGAGGCGCTGGCGGACCGGCTGGGCGAGCATCCGAGGGCTCGAAACTACGAGATCGCAGACAGCGGAGAGTACGAGACCAAGCTGGACGGTCCGATCGACGTGGAGATGCTTGCCGAGTGGCTGGTCCCGACCGTGCTCGCCACCCGCCCGGAGCCTCCGGTGACGGACGCCGAGGTCGAAACGGCGGCGCGGACGCTGTGGCGTGCCGACGACGCCGAAATTGACACGTCGTGGGCGTCGAACCGTGGGTTCTACACGGACACCGCCCGCGCCGCTCTGGAGGCTGCCCGAGCCACACGAGAGGGGAAGAAGTGATGGATTTTGACGACGAGCGAGTTATGGCAGTCGTAACCGGTTCACCGGAAGTGCGTCTGCTCGCGTGCGTGGCGTGCGGGGTCTTGCTCGGGGATATCGACGCCCACTATGCGGCGACGCACCCAGAGGGGAACGAATGACCGCCGCAATGGACGACCGGTGTGAGGACTGCGGACATGTGGCTGACTGCACGGGGAACTGCGGTTGTAACCGTGCGTCAACCTCACAATCCGTCCTGTACGGCGCTGTGCGCTCCGCGGACGCGTCAGAACCTCGACCAGGTACAACGAACTACACCCGTGTAAGTAAGCCGCTCAAACGGGCACTGAGGGAGAAACCATGAGTACCGATGTTGAAGTCCTCACCCGCACACATAAACGGGGGATACACACAATCGACGGTTTCGAGGTCCACTCGGAACCGTCTCTCATTTCCCAGCTCAGGGAAGCGATCTTCGGGTCCGGTGTCGCCGACAACTCCGGGCGCGGGCACAGGTCGAAACTGCCACTGCAGGCCGCAGCATTGGACCTGTACACCGACATCGACACGGAGATCACCGTGTGCTGGGCGGAACAGTTCGAGCTCGTGCCAGGGCCGGAACGACTCGAGCAGATGCTTGCACGGTGGGCGGCGAAGATCGACGACGACACGATCGTCACCGTGAACGGTCGGGACATGTACGCAAAGGACGCCGTGAAGGGTTGGGAGCAACGCATCCGCGACTACTTCGACCCGCCGCGCATGGCCGAAATCCAATCACCGTGCGTGTCCTGCGGTGAACGGTACGTGTACCGGTGGGTGGACGGTGAGAACGTCCGGTCGTCCGCGTTGGGGTTCCGACGTGATAGGGACACGGGGGAGACGTTGGATGCGAGGTGCGCGGCGTGCGGGGTCGTGTGGACCCCGGCACAGTTCAAGTTCCTCGCCGAACAGATCGCCAAGACTGAGACCATGATGGGAGGATCAAAACTATGAGTAAGACGCGCTGGGTGATCGGCTGGCACGGAGACCTCGTGGATGACGTGCAGGAGACGGGCGGGTGGGCGTGGATACGCATCAAAGTCCTCATCTGGAAAGCGATGCGAGCACGCGAGATCGTGCATTGGTTGAACCGACTGTGTGACACGCGAGACAGAACTACACGCATGTGATTCGTTTCTGCTAGCATCGGTAAGTGCCGGGGGACAGGTTTGTCCACCCGGCTTTCTTATGCCCGCCCCGGTCCCCAGCCCGGCGGGCATCATTCGTCCCGGCGTAGCGGCTACGGTCGCCGGTCGGTGACAAGCCGCACCCCGAATGCGGCGACAAACCTCAGGGGGGACTTGAGGTCACAACTGAACATGGCCGAGCCGGCGTATTAAGCCGTGGCGGTCACGGGCCTGACAGGGAAGCCCGACGCGCATGTCAGTGGCGATCACGCCTCACCTCGCCATGCGGTCGGATATCCGGTTTCGATTACCGGCAGGTCCACCGGGACGGCACTCCAATGCTGAGATAACCCGCGGAGGGATAGCCCGTATCTGGACCTCGCACCACCGACCAGGACGCTTCGCCTGTTGGAGCAGACGTCGTGTCCCTCAACGTCGGTGGGTCACTGTTCGATGGTGTCGTTTGCCGATACCGACCCGTCGACGGAAGTATATCGGCTCAGCAGTTCCTCCGTGGCTCCTGCATGGTGAACCCGAACCAAAAGCTACGGCCTGCCCACCACAACCTTTCAGGTATCAAATCCGCGTGCGGTTGTGGTGGTGCGCCACGGTAGCTCATCAGGCTAGAGCGGCTGTCTTGTAAACAGCGGGTGCGGGGTTCGAGTCCTCGCCGTGGCACAATGCGAGGCCGAGTTGGCGGATTGCGACTGAGCCCGACGCGGGCCGAGTACACGCTCCCGCCGAAACGGAGTTGCAACCCTCGCAGAAGTCCACGGCCGAATACAGCCGGTAAGGGCGGGATCGTGGAGCCAGTGATGGCCGAGCCTGTGGATGCCCCCGCCGCCGTGGCATCTTCCATCTTGCGTGTGAACCTCTCCGACCGAACACCTGTCAAACGGGCCGCGAAGTCGCACGCATCCTCTTGAAACTCCACAACCTCCTCGGGAGGCGTCATGTTCGAGCCGAAGCCTTGCCCTGTGTGCGGGTGTGCTCTGAGTGCTGCTCTCGCTGACGCTATCGGCAACCCCGACGCCCCCGAAACCTGTCCCGCGAAACCGTTCGTTCCAACGTTCATCGTGTAGCCATGGACACGCCCGTCGACATCGTGGACCGCATCAAGGTCGTCGAAGTCGAGCACGACACGTGCGACCGGTGCGGCCCCTCAGTTAAAGCATTCGTCTACGCGAAGATGCACTCCGGTGTCACACTCACCTACTGCGCCCACTGCGGGACCAGGTTCTGGGAACAACTCAACGCGCAAGCATCAACGGTTATAGACCTCCGGTACATGGTCGGGTTCGCATGAGGTTCACTCTGGGCCTGACCCTCGGCATCATCATGATGACCATCATGTGGCGCTACCACGGCATGATCCTGTACACGATCTTCACGTTCGCTGACCCACCCGAAACCAGACTCCGGAGGCGGAAGTGGCAACCGAAGCCGTAATCAAGGTCGACGCCGTGATCCGAGACATCCCCGGCGAATGCCCCGGCTGCGGGTTCGATGCGCTCCGTCAGGTCGTGATGCTCCACCTGACCAGTGCAGGTGTAAGCACGCTCGCGGAGCGAACCTACTGCGGACGATGTGAGGCGGAACGATCATGAAGCGACCAATCGTTTTCGGTCGCAAAGTGGTCACCGAGCCACTGAACCGTGATGCGACACGCGCGATCGCCGGCTTCATCAATGCTCACACCGACGAGCTCCGGGTGCTGCTCGAGCCGTACGGCGTAGACCCCACCGACATCCTGGAGCCAGCATACGAACGGTGCATCTCGGAAGATGAAGCACCGATCTTCGCACGTATGGCGCGCGAAGACTACCGGAGACCGCGACGATGAGCGACGATGAAGCGCAGGCCGCGAAAGACCGCCTCCACGCCGCAATCCGCGAATACCACGACACCGTATACCCGGGCCAGTACGTCGAAGCCTGGGTCCTGTGCACACACCGACTCTCCGCCGAACTCGAACAAGCCAACTCGTCAGTCGTCGGCCATCTTGTCCCCACCGGTCAACCCTGGCCCATGACGGTCGGCATCCTCCGCATCACATCACAGCAGGCCGAGAACTCGGGCGAGGACGACGACGAATGACCCGCCCCGCCTACATCTGCGATGACTGCGGACGCATCTGCCACAACCTCGCCGAACTCGCCACATGCTGCGACCCGATCAACGAACTCCACGACCCCAGCCTCGACCCTGCCGAAGAGTTCACCATCGGGAAGCGCGACGCACCGGTCACTGTGGACACGCACCCGCTCGGCATCACCGCCCGCGCATACGGCGACAACCCCGCAGTCATACTCGGCGAGGACTAACCCGGGGGCATCAGGCGAGGGGGAGGGCACAGTGGCCACCCCACGACACAACACCAACGGGGCCAGACGCCGAGCCATCGTCGCCCGAGTCCGGGCCGAAGAACCCAACTGCGCACTCTGCGGCCTCCCCATCGACCGCACCCTCCGCTACCTCCCAGGCCAACACGGACGCACCTGCCCACGCACCACCTGCACCGGCTGCGTCCCACACCCACTCTCAGGCGAAGTCGACGAAGACCTACCACGCGCAAGAGGCGGATCACCCTACGACCGCAACAACACCCACCACCTACACCGACGCTGCAACGCATGGAAATCCACCATGACACTCGCAGAAGCCAAAGCGAAGCTCGCACAAACCCACACGCCAGCCCAACCATCCAACATCTGGTGACACGAACCGCGAACGACCCATTCGAACATCGGCACGCGGACATTCGAACATAGGTGGCACCCCACCCCCCACCCCCGCCGGACAGGAACCCCCCGGGAGCAGGGCCGCTCTCCCCCCGCCGTTTTCCACCAAGGAGGTGTTCGGCATGGTTCGAACACGTGTTCTCCGTGCGGTGGCTGAGGATGAGGTGCCGCGGCGCCCTCCGACGTCGATCGAGGAGGCCGCCGAGCGGGATGACGACCTGTGGCAGTTGAAGCTGACGCGGAAGGTCATTGCCCGGAAGTTGGATGACCCGAATTGCCCGTCGCGTGACATGGCGTCGCTGTCGATCCGGTTGATGCAGCTCGGCAAGGAGATCGCTGTTCTTGAGCAGCGGAAGGCTGAGGAAGGTACGGATGCCGCAAACGTCGCAGACGAAGCGTTCGACGCGTCGGCTGTCTGAGGTTGCTCGGCATGTGGTTGTGCCGGTCGGGATCGTGTCGACGGGGTGGCCGGCTGTTGAGGCGCGGATCCGTGAGTTCGGTGACGAGTTCGATGAGTGGCAGCGGGGCGCGTCGAAGCTGATCTTGTCGAAGCGTGAGAACGGCGATTACGCGGCGACTATCGGCGGCATCACGTTGTCGATTCCTCGTCAGGTGGCGAAGACGTACATGGTCGGTCGGATCGTGTTCGCGTTGTGCACACTGTTCCCGAATCTGACGGTGTTGTGGTCGGCGCACCGGACTCGTACCGCGTCGAAGACGTTCGCGTCGTTGCGTGGGTTCGCGGGGCGTAAGTCGGTGGCGCGGTTCGTGGAGTCGACCCGTGCGACGAATGGTGAGCAGGAGATCTTGTTCACGAATGGGTCTGTGATCATGTTTGGTGCCCGCGAGATGGGGTTCGGGCGTGGGTTCGATGAGGTCGACATTGAGGTGTTCGATGAGGCGCAGATCCTGACGGAGAAGGCGCTTGAGGACATGGTGGCGGCGACGAACCAGTCACGGTTCCCTGCGGGCGCGCTGCTGTTCTTCATGGGGACGCCTCCGCGGCCTGTTGATCCGGGTGAGGCGTTCACCACCAGGCGTCATGAGGCGTTGTCGGGTGAGTCTGAGGATGCCGTGTACATCGAGTGTTCGGCTGACCCTGACGCGGACCCGGACGATCGGGGGCAGTGGGCGATCGCGAACCCATCGTACCCGCACCGCACGCCGTTGCGGTCGATGCTGCGACTGCGGAAGAACCTCCCGAATGACAACTCGTGGAAGCGTGAGGCCCTCGGGATCTGGGATGAGGACCGTGGGTCTTCCGGTCCGCTCGCACCGTTGTGGGGCGGGTTGCAGGTGCCGGAGGATCGTGTTCCCACGGAGGGGCAACGAGCGTTCGGCGTGGCGTTCAGTGTGGATGGGATGCGGGTTGCGGTGGGTGGCGCGCTCGTCGCTGAGGATTCAACGCACGTGGAACTGTTGGATGCGTTCGCTGGGGCGATCGAGCAGGGGCTCGCACCTCTCGCTGACTGGTTCGCGGAGAAGGTTGGCGCGGTGCCTCGGTGGCGTCGTGCACGCGCGATCGTGATCTCGGGTCGTGCCGGCGCTGGTGTGCTCGAGCAATTGTTGATTCAGCGGGGTGTGCCGAAGCGGCGGATCATCCTGCCTTCGACGGGTCAGTATTTGCAGTCGTGCGCGATGCTGTTGGATTCGGCGCGTGACGGGTCTCTGACGCATAAGGGCCAGGAACAGTTGGATGCTTCCGCGTTGTCGGCGGTGCAGGTTCCGCGTACTCGTGATGGCGGTTGGGGGTGGGGTTCTGTGTCGGATGAGACCCCTGTTGAGGCCGTGGGTTTGGCGTTGTTTGGTGTGAAGTCGCGTCCTGTGAAGCAGGCGTCTGAGCGTGGACCGAGGGCGGTGATCCTGTGACAGACGTTGTGCTGCCTGTGCTTCCGGCCGTTGATCTGGGTGATGATTCTGACCTGTTCGGTGACTTGTGGGAGGTGTGGAACCGTCGCCGTCGCCGGAATCTCACCCGTTCGGTGTACTACGACGGTGAAGCGGCGCTGAAAGACTTCGGCATCAGTCTGCCTCCGCAGATGTCGGGCATTGCTGCGGCGTTGGGGTGGACCGCGAAGGGTGTCCACGCGTTGACGGACCGTTCCCGTTTTGAAGGGTTCGTGGACGCGTCGGGCGATGTCGACCCGTACGGGCTCGAGCAGATCATGTGGGAGAACCGGTTCCGGGTGGAGCTTCCTGCGGCTCAGATCTCTTCCGCTGTCCACGGATGTTCGTTCCTGACCGTCACGCCGGGTGACGTCGGCGCTGGTGAGCCTTCGGTGTTGGTGATCGCGCGTGCAGCGGAAGACTCCGCTGCTATCTGGGACCGTCGCCGCCGCACACTGAAGGGCTTCCTGTCGGTCACGGACGTCGACAACGACGGGCTCGTGTCCGAGATGATCATGTACACGCCGTTCTACGTGCATGTGATTTCCAAGGCGCTGAATGGGTGGGACGTTTCTTCACGTCCGCACCGTTTGGGACGTGTGCCGGCGGCGGCGCTGGTGCACAAGTTTGAGCTGCGTCGTCCTCTGGGTCATTCGCGTATCACCGCGGCGTCGATGTACTTCCTCGACGCGGCGCTGCGGAACATCGTCCGCATGGAGGTGTCGTCCGAGTTCTATTCGGCCCCGGAGTACTGGCTTTTCGGCGCGGATGTGTCCCAGTTCGCGGGCGGTGACCGTTGGTCTGCGGTGATGGGACGGATCAAAGCGCTCCGGTACGACCCGGATGAGGGCGAACCGGAACCGACGCTGCAGCGTTTCAACGGTGCGTCGCCGCAGCCGCACACGGAGACTCTGCGCACGTGGGCGAACCTGTTCGCTGACGACCAGGATCTGGATGTGAAGTTCGCGGACACGTCGAACCCGTCGAGCGCGGACGCGATCTTCGCGGCGAAGGAGACCCTGATCACCACCACGCGGGATCAGAACGCGTTGTGGGGTTACGGGGATGTCGACGCGATGAGCATGGCCGTGATGTTGCGCGACAACCTCGACGCGCCGCCGGAGCAGATGCGCACACTGCGGGCGTCGTACACGGACCCGGCGATCGTGTCTCCCTCGGCCCGTGCCGATGCGTACACGAAGATCGCCGGTCAGGATCCGGTGTTCGCGACTTCACGTGTGGGTCGGCAGTACGCGGGTCTGTCGCTTGAGCAGATCGATCAACTCGAGGCGGAAGGGCGACGCGCGCAGGCGCTCCAGTTGCGGACGGGTGTTGCGGCGGCGGCGGGTGCGGCGGTGGAAAGTGCTGCTGTCGGAAGTTGACGCGCACCGTGATGATGTCGCCGCGATCACCACGACGGCGGCGTCGGATCTGACCACATACGGAAACACGATCCTCAACGAGGCACCAGAGAAGGTCGCCGGTCAGTTGCGAGCCGCGTCCACGGCGGTGATCTCCACCTACGGGGAGACTGCGGCCGTGACGGGTGCGTTGTTCTATGAGACGCAGCGACCCAAGCCTGGTTTCACCGCGCAGCTTGCCACCCCGTCGCTGGGTGAAACGCTGTCGTCGGAGCTTGGTTGGGCGTTGGTGCCGCTGTTCACCCCGGAACTGTTCGAGCTCGGGCCGGCTGAAGCGTTGAACCGGCTGGGCGGTGTGACGCAGAAGTATGTCGCGAACATGGACCGCCAGACGGTGTTTCAGGCCGCGAAGAAAGACCCGACGTCGACGGGTGTGCGGTGGTATGCGTCTGCGAATGCGTGTGCGTTCTGTGCGCTGATGTCGGCGCAGGAGGCTCGGACATCCGATCCGCATTGGCATGATCACTGCCACTGTGTGGAGGTTCCGTCGTGGGATGGCTCGCCTATCCCTGACGCGGAATACATGGACGAGTACGGACGGGCCGCGTCTGGCGCCCGTCAGTACCTGATGGATCAGCACTACAACCACCCGGATTATCCGAAGTTCCGGTCCGATCGCCGCTTCTTGAAAGCGCACCCGGAACTGTCGATCAACAACAAGAACCTGACCCGCGTGATGCGCGAGAGGTACGGGTTCGACCACTGACTTGCACGGTTTCTTCCGTGCTCCGTACGCGACGGTTTCGCGGCCATGGGCGACGGCCCCAAAACGGATGAAGGGATCAGCTCATGGCTGATGAAACGGCCCCCACCACGGGCACGGAAGAAACCAACGGGCAGAGCACGGAAGGCAAGGAGTTCACCGCGATCACGTCGCAGGAGGACTTCGACAAGGCCATTCAGGCTCGCATTGCTCGGGAGCGCGCGAAGTTCGCCGACTACGAGGACATGAAGGCAAAGGCCTTGAAGTTCGACCAGGCGGAGAACGACAAGAAGACCGAGGACCAGAAGAACGCGGACCGGCTCGCGACCCTTGAACAGGATCTCGCGGACGAACGGTTGGGCCGCGTGAAGGCTGAGGTCGCCGCCGCGAAGGGTGTTCCCGCAGACCTGCTGAACGGCAGCACTCGGGAAGAGCTTGAGTCCGCGGCGGATGCGCTCATTCAGTTCAAGGGTGAACAACCGCGTATGCCGGTCGTCACCCAGGAGGGCAAGCATCCCTCCGGCAAGAAGACCACGGCCGACCTGTTCGCGGAAGCGATCGGGGACGCCATCTGACCTGAAAGGACCGCATCATGGCTGGCATTGATGTGAACCGCAGCACCACTGGGGTGCCGCTTCCCAAGGAGGTCTCTGCGGAGATCTGGACCAACATGCAGGAGGCGTCTGCTGTGCAGCAGCGCGCCCGACGCATCAACATGCCCGGTTCGGGTATCACGATCCCGATCGTGACGGGCGACCCTGAGGCCGACTGGGTGGCTGAGACGGATGAGAAGCCCGTTTCGACGCCCACGTTCGGTTCGAAGGACATCACCCCGTATGTGCTCGCGGTGATCGTCCCGTTCTCAAACCAGTTCCGTCGCGACAAGGCGGCACTGTACCGGGAGTGCATCACGCGTCTCCCCGGTGCACTGGCGAAGAAGTTCGACGCGACCGTGTTCGCATCGTCGGGTGCGCCGGGCTCGAACTTCGCGCAGCTCGGCGGTTCGACCACCGTCGCGATCGGACCGAACGCCACCGACGTGAAGAAGGGTACCTACGCGGGCCTCGTGGCGGCGTATCAGGCCGTCGCGGATGCGGATGGTGCGCTCGACGGGTGGGTATTCAACTCGTCCGGCAAGGGTCTCCTGCTGAACCAGGTCGACACGACCGGCCGTCCGCTGCTGGTCGATTCGATCGCGAACGGTTCGAATGTGCCGCTGCTGCTCGGCGAGCCGGTGTCGTACTCGAAGGGTGTTCCGTCCGCGTCGAGCCAGGTCGGTTTTGCCGGCGACTGGTCGTCTGCGGTTTGGGGTTCGGTCGAGGGTGTGTCGATCTCCTTCTCGGAGGCGTCGATCACCAACGGCACCACCACACTGACCACCTCGGGCACCGACACGGTGGACGTTCCCAACGTGATCAACCTGTGGCAGCGGAACATGTTCGCTGTCCGGGCTGAGATCGAGATCGGCTTCCAGGTCCGTGACTCGTCGCGGTTCGTGAAGCTGACGAGCACGGCTCGTTCCTGAGTTGAGGGGGTGCGGTCATGGCTGTGACACCTGCGGATATTGCGGTTGCTCTCGGGCAGACCGCACCCTCCACCGACTCGCCTACGGAGAAACAGTGGGCGCTGTGGATCGCCGATGCGACGATGTTGATCAACGCGCGCGCGACGGAACTGGACAAGACACCGGACCCGGACCGGATGGATTATGTGGTCCGTGAGGCTGTCGTCGCGCAGGTGAAACGCCCCGATGACGTGACACAGGTCACCGTGTCGGTGGATGACGGTCAGACGTCGAAGTCGTATCGGTCGGGCAAAGGTCGGGTGACGATCCTCGACGAATGGTGGACGTTGCTGGGGCTGACCGATCCGGGGGGCGCGTTCAGTGTCGACCTGTTGCCGAGTGACTACACGTTGGGGTTCTGATGAGCCTCGGGTCTGACACACAGACAGCGCTCGCGTATCTGCGGGCTGAGGCTGAGTCACGGTTCACGGAGACTCTGCGGTTCACCCGTGTCGGGACGGTGGATGACGCGAACGGTGTTCCGGTTCCAGGTGAGACGACCTTGTATGAGGTTCCCGGGCGGGTGAAGTTCACGTCTCAGGTGGTGTCGCCGCGCGAGTCTGGCGCCCAACTGGTGGTGGTGCAGCAGCGTCGCGTGGATGTGGCGGTGGGGTCCACCCCGGGTGTGCGGCCGGGTGATGTGGTGACTGTTACCGCGTCGACGGTTGATGCGGGTCTGGTGGGCCGGAAGTTCACCGTGGATGGTCTGCCCGATTCGGGGCAGGTCACCGCGGCGAGGTATCCAGTGTCGGAGGGTTCCTGATGTCCAAGCGCGTGAAGGTCACGCTCGTCGTCGACGTGGCGAAATACGTGAAGGTGATTCGCCGTGGCTGACGATGACCTGTCGAAGCTTGTCGCGGACCTGTCAGCGGTGGCGAAGGGTTCACCGAAGAAAGCCCGCCAGGTGGTGCAGCAGACGGGCATCAGGACGAAGAAGCATTGGCAGGAGATCTCGAAGAACCCTGCAGGCTCGAGGTACAGCGCGACGATCGACTACGAGATCACCGGTTCCGTCCTGGACGGTGATGTTGAACTCGAGGTCGGGCCCGATCTCACCCGGTATGGCGGGAAGACAGGCCACGGAGGTTTGGTGCCCTCGTTCGGCATTTTCGACGACCCGCTGTCCACAGGGTCGATCAAACGTGCCCCGGATCGTGCGCGTCGTCGGGCGGAGAAGTTCGCTGCGGATGACGTGGAGAAGGGGATCGGGATTGCCCTGGATCAACTGTTGAAGGAGAACGGGCTGTGAGTGAGACATACGCGGAAAGGCGCGAGCGCATCTGTCAGCCGGTTGGGACTGCGTTCTACGACTACGACATGGCGTATCTGTTCGGGTACGAGCCGGAGTCGTGGGATGGCATGTACAAGCTGCGCGCTCACTGGCCGATCATCCGATTGTCGAAGCGTTGGGCGATCGCGGCTGAGGTTGTCGGCATGCGGGTGGACCGTCGGGGACGGCAGGTTCAGCGCATCCATTATCGGTTGGTGAAGGCGCGGGCGTGACTGTTCTCACGGATGTGCAGGCCCGGCTTGCGACGTTGTATCCGGCGTATGACACGCTCGCGGTGAACCCGGACGGTGTGCCGTTCCCGACCCCGTACTACGTGCTGTACGGGGCGTTGAGCGAGTTGGACGACAAGAGGCTCACATCCACCCAGGATGCGGATTCTGATGCGTCCTGGGACTTCACAGTGCGTGCGGTGTCAACGTCTGCGGCGGGTGCACGGCGTATGTCGGAGTTGGCGCGGGGGGTGCTGATCGGGTGGGCACCGACTGCGGCCGGTCGTGCGTGCAGTGTCCGGTTCGACGGTGAGGACGACCCGCAGACCGATAAAGACTTCAAGACGGTCGTGTTTCAGGACGTGGACTATGTGCTCGTGTCACGGCGGGCGTGAAGGGACGAATGATGCCTCAGATGAAAGACGCCCAGACGGGTGTGGTCCGGGAAGTGTCCGAAGCGTGGTTGAAGCGCTTCCCCGGCGATTACGTGAAGGTTTCCGCCAAGAAGGCGGGTAAGGCCGCGACAGCGGGCAAGAAGGCCGGTGGCGATGTGAAAGGAACTGAGAAATGACCAGAGCAAAGGTCACGCCCGGGTCTGTCGCCTCCGACGACAACCTGCTCGTGCTTTTCGTCCCCTCCGATGGTGTGGCGTCGAAGCTCAGCCCGAAGGTGTCTGAGCTGACCGCGGCGACGGTGAAGGACATCACCTACAACCTGACCGGTGACGGCTTCACGCCCGGTGGGGATCAGGCGACCGTTACGGATGACCGGCTGACGCTGGGTCAGACGCTGGAGCGTCCGGGCCGGGAAACGAAGTCCCTGACGATCAAGCGTGTGTACGGTGCGTCGGATGATGTGGCGGACGCGGTACTCACGAAGGGTGTGGAGGGTTCACTGTACATCCGGTGGGCTGTCCCGTACACGGACGACATCGCCGCGGACGACATCTTCGAGGTGTGGCCGATCCAGGCCGGGTCCGCGATGAAGGACGCCCCGACCGCGAACGGTGTGTTCACGAAGACGCAGAAACTGTTCGTGACCGGTGAGGTCGAGGACGCGACAGTTTCCGCGACGTGAGATGTGTGGGGCGGGCGGTTCCATCCACCGGCCACGTCCGCCCCGCACTTGACCTGGCCGGTGGGATAGGTGGATGAGATGAATCTGGACGAACTGCTGGCTGCTGCCGCGGCTGCTCCCGTACCGCACAAGGATGTCCTGATCCCTCTGGGTGTGGACAATGGTGAGCGTGATGCTCTGGCCCGTGAACGGGAAGAGTTGGAGCGTCGGATCGCCGATGCGACGGAGAACGCTTCACGGGACAAGCGGCTGACGTCGACTCCCGACATTCCGACGTTCGCGGATGAGTTCGCGTCGATCCTGGAGCGTGAGAACGCGTTGGATGCCCGCGATGCGGAGCATATGCTGACTCTGCGTGTGTACGCTCTGCCTGGTGTTGAGTGGGTCGCGTTGACGGCGAAGCATTCGAACGGGTTCGGCGGGTACGACCTGAACACGGTGTGTCTCGACGCAGCACAGGTCAACGGTGTTGCTGTGATCGATGGCAAGGAGTCCCCGATCACGGAGGCTCAGTGGGATCAGCTTCTGGGGCGGATGCGTGGCCGGTCGGTGGATGAGATCGCCGCGGCGGTGTTCGAACTGAATGTGGCCGACACTGCTGACGAGGTGCAGCGTCTGGGAAAAGTCTCACGCCCGAAGCTCGCCAGCGACTCCGACTAGCACGCACTCTCGGTGTCTCCCCACGCCGGTTGTATGGGTGGGAGCCCCGCGAGTTCGTCTCCTACATTCGTGAGGCCGGCGAGATCGTCGGGCATGTTGTGTCCCGTGAACCGGAATGGTCACGCGAGGATGTGCGGTTGATGCTCGCGCAGATGGTATGGGAGCAGAGCTTGGACGCCAACGGGATCCCGTTGGATGACGCTTTGCAGGGCAACCCGGACGATCGGTCGGGTGACTGGTTCTGGCGTGCCGGTGTTCGAGTGGTCGACCCGGAAACCAAGAAGGTGCTGTACGCACCTGACGTGAATTACGCGGAGAAGGTCAAGCAGGACGCGCTCGATCGTCTGCGTCAGTCCAACCCTGAGGCGAATCTCAACGGACTGTTCTTCCGGCTCGAGCGGGTCGAACGCACCAAACGCTAGTTCTTGACGTTGGTGAGCGCAGAGATCGCGGAGCCGACGAGGCAGAAGAACGTGCCCGCAGCCATGACCCAGAACAGTGACCACGGCCCGGTAACGAAGCAGACCACCGTGACGATGAGCAGCACGAGCGCGACGATCAGCCACGTTGCCCATGCGGGCCGCGCCGGCTTCACTCCTGCTCCGTACGGCTCCCCGTAATTCTGCTTGTTCATGGCCCGCACTTTACCAGGCAACGCAGCCTGTTCGACCGGTCAAGAAGCTACGCGCGAAGCAGTAGGTATGCGCCGAGCGCACTGAGCGCAAGCACTGGGATGAGCACGAAGATCGGCGCTCCGATCACGATCAAGACAATCGTCGCCGCGACTGCGACCGCAACGACGACGGCCGCAAGAGCCCGTTTCGGTGTCGTGGTGCGATGCGTCGTTTCGCTGGCCATGGCCGCACTTTACCAGCAGGAGGTGGTCTCGTGGCAGATCGTGTAGTCAAGGTCACGCTGCTGGCTGAGATCGCTAAGTATGTCGGAGACATCTCGAAAGCACAGCAGGCCACGCAGCAGCTCGCGTCTGAGACGTCGAAAGCGTCGAAGGCTGAGAAGATCGCGGCGCAGGATGCGGCGAAATCCGCGCAGATCCGCAAGCAGTCGATGGAGACCGTGGCGAAGGTCGCTATCGGTGTCGGTGGCGCGATCACCGCAGTCGGGCTGGCGGCACTGAAAACCGGCATCCAGTACAACACGCTGCAGCAGACCACCCGTGCGGCGTTGAAGACTCTGCTGGGGTCTGCGCAGGCCGCGAACGCGCAGATGGACAAGCTGGATGCGTTCGCACGGACAAGCCCGTTCTCCAAGCAGGTGTTCATCACCGCTCAGCAGCAGTTGATCGGTTTCGGCATGGAGGCGAAGAAGGTCATACCGACCCTCGACGCCGTGCAGAACGCGGTGGCGGCGACTGGTGGGTCTTCTCAGCAGCTGTCGGAGATCACGTTCGTGCTTGCGCAGATTCAGGCTGCGGGGAAGATCACTGCGACTGATCTGATGCAGCTTGGGCAGCGTGGTATCGACGCGGCCACGCTCATCGGTTCACAGATGGGTAAGACGGGCGCGCAGATCCGTCAGGACATCACGGCGGGGTCATTGTCTGCCAGCGACGCGCTGGATGCTCTGACGAAGGGTATGGCGGAGCGGTTCGCGGGTGCCGCGGCGAATGTGAAGCAGACGTTCTCAGGCGCGATGGACCGGGTGAAGGCCGCGTGGCGTGACTTCTCGTCCGTGCTCGCCGAACCACTGGTGGGCAAGAACGGTGGCGGAGCGCTCGTTGACCTGCTGAACTGGACTGCGGATGTGATGCGGGCGTTCATCGCACTTCCGGAACCGGTGAAGCTCACAGCTTCCGCAATCGCCGGAGTGACGGGCGCGATTCTGCTCGCGGGTGGCACCGCCGTCCTTGCGGTGCCGAAGATCGTAGCTTTCCGTGTCGCGCTCGAGACGCTGAAAACTCAGTCACCGCTGGCTGCATCCGCGATCGGTCAAGTGTCGAGTGCGATGCGAGCACTCCCGTACATCGGGTTCATCGCGGGTCTCGCGGCGGCGAGCGGCCAGTTGGCAGACGTGACGCTCGAGGCGACCGGTGCGAGGAAAACTCTCGACGGGCTCAATGACTCGTTCGGTGAGCTCGGGACGAAGAAGACCATCGATGACGCGCTGGGTTTCAGTGGTAGCACGCTGCTGAAGAACGCTACGTCGTTCGGTTGGATCTCTGACGTGAATAACCAGGCCAGTGGCCTGCTAGACACGTTGAAGGGCTGGAACGTCGTAGGCCGACTCATCGGTGGTTCGACGGGAGAGTTCCGACACAACCTCGAAGAGCTCGACAAGACCATGGCTGGCATGGTCGCGAAGGGCGACACGAAGTCTGCGGCTGAAGCGTTCACGTATCTGGCGTCGAAGACGGACGGGTCGAAGGAGTCGCTGAACAAGCTCAAGGCGATGTTCCCCGAGTACGCGAAGGCGCAGAAGGATGCTGCGCAGTCCACCAAGGACCTCGGAGACAACACCGCGGATACGGCAGCCAAACAGGATGATGCGGGGCATGCGGCGAGCAGGTATTCTGCGGCTCTCGGCGGCGTCAATGAGATGACCGAAGAGGCCGTCAAGACACAGCAGAAATGGATCGAGCAGGTTGCCGGTTCGTCGGCCGCGTTCATCGACATTCAAAGCGCGTACGACGGTCTTGTGGAAGCGAACAAGAAGACTGCGGAGTCGACCGCGAAAGCCACGAAGAGCGGCAAGGACTCGTGGGAGGACTTCTACGACGGTTCGTCCGTGTCGATCGACAAGTGGATCAAGGTACTCCAGGGTCAGGTCGCTGCACAGGCGAACTGGCAGACGAACATGACGAAGCTCGCCGGCCGGGTGTCGGAAGACACTCTGACGGAGTTGGCGAAGCTGGGGCCGAAGGGTGCCCCGCTGGTGGCTCAGTTGGTGAATGCGTCGGATGCGGAGTTGGCGAAGCTCGACAGTGTGACGAAGCAGCGTTCAGAACAGGCGACGGGGACGTTCGCGACGACGCTGGATCAGGCGAAACCGATCATTGCGGCGGCTGCAGCTCAACTGGGCAAGAAGGGCGCAGATGAGATTGCCGAGAAGCTCGGTTCTGGTGCGATGTCGATTGAGCAGGTCATCAAGAAGTACAACCTGAAGCTAAAGGAAACGAAGCTCTTCATCTGGGCTGACACATCGCATGCGTCTTCCGCTGTGGACACGTTCATCCGGCATCAGAACGGGCGCACGATCACGATTCGTGTGCGTGCGGACGGTATTTCGACGCTGCAGAACTCGGTGTCTCGGATGGTTGCCACGTCGCGTGCAGGTGGCGGACCTGTCCCCGGTACTCCGTCACACACCGACAACACCCTGATCTATGCCGCGTCGGGCGAGTTCATCACCCGTACCGCGCAGGCGCAGAAGCCGGGTAACCGCCGGGTGCTGGAGTGGATGAACGCGGGCGGCGACTTCGGTGGGGGGTACGCGAACGGCGGGTTCGTGCAGCCCCGGTACGCGTCGAACACGACTGCGCCGGTTGTGAACGTCGCGGCACCCTCGTTGGAGGGAGCGGTGATCACGGGGCGTATGCGGTTGGACCCTGACGGGTTTGTGACACTCATTGATGGTCGGATCTCCGCGGCGATGCCATCCGCTGTGAGTGTCACGTCACAGTTCGGTAGCCATTGAGTCGGGGGATGCTATGACCTGGGACCAGTCGTTCACCACAGATGGTTTGGGGTTGCTGTTGTGGGTGCCGTCGATCAGCGACGTGTTCAACCCGTCCGAGAGTGAGTTGGCGGCGGGCACGGATGTGACGTATTCGATGCGGCGGTTCGACGACAACCCCGTATATGAGTCGTTGACGTTGCGGCGGTGGCGTGGCTCGTCCGGCGTGGAGAGTGAGCCCACGCAGTCGGTCGAATGCGAGTGGGTGTATTCGCGTGTCGCCCCGTCCGTCCCACAACAGTTGCTTGTACCGGGGGCGGTGGGGTTTGTCGCGTGGCGGCTGGGTTACCCGAAAGAGACGCCGGTTTCCGCAGGGCAAGTCTTCAACGGTGTGTACCCGGTGACTGCCGGCGCGTGGCGTGACGGTGCGGATCTGATCGCGTCGAAGGTGCAGCGGTTGAACGTCACCGGCCGTGTGGGTCGTGAAGTGACGGTCGTCTGATCGTGGAGGGGGACGTCATGAGTGTTGTCACGAAGTTTCGTGTGCTCGACGCGGAAGGCATGGTCGTTGCGGGAGACGACCTGTACGGGGAGTATCTGGAGCGGGCCGCTGATCGTGTGGGCGGGTCGGTCGTGGATGAGTCCGGCGTGCAGGTGTACCCGTCATGACGTCTTGGGAGATCTCCGCGTCTGGTGTCAGCCAGTACAAGATCATCATGGATGCGACCGTGTCGGGGACGACGGTCACCGTGGCGGCGAAGTGGCGCCGTGATTCGTACGGCTACTCGTCGTTCTCTAGTAACGCGACGTGGAAGATCGTCATCGACGGGACCACCTATTCGGGGACCTGGGATTTCAGTGGCCCTGCGGGTGGGTCGATTTCGACGAAGACGATCGCGACCAGGTCGAAGAATGTCGGCTCGCAGAGTTCCGCGTCCGTGTCTGTGACGGTTGATTTCGATGTGTCGCCGGGGTCGGGCACGATCTCGAAGTCGGTGACGGTGGTCATCCCGCCGCCTGCGGCACCGTCGAATCTGTTGGTGGCGTGGGTTTCGGACGCGCAGCAGACGTTGAACTGGAACCGCAACGACACCTACACGAGTGTGGTGGTTCAGCGTCGGTATGGTACGGGGCCGTCGTGGTCCCAGTGGCAGCAGGTGGGTGTCGCAGCGGGGAACGCGTACACGTACACGGATAAGACGACGTACGCGGATCGGCGTTTTCAGTATCGGGTGGCGGGTGTGGCCGCGGGCGGTCAGTCGTCATGGTCCGGCACTGCGTTCATTGATACGACTCCTGCCGCGCCGACTGGGGTGGCGGCGGCGAGGTCTGGCAGCGACATCGTGGTGTCCGCGTCGGGCACGCCACCGTATGCGACGTCGTACGATGTGCGCGACGGTGCCGCGACGGTCGCGTCGGGTGTGTCGTTGCCGTGGACTGACGTCGCGGTGGACCCTGGTATCCCGCACACGTACACGGTGCGTGGTGTGACGGCCGCGGGCCTGGCTGGGGTGTGGTCGTCGGCGTCGAACACGGTGCAGCTGATCGCCCCGCCGAATCCGCCCTCTGGTCTGGTCCCGAACGGGACGGTGTTGCCGTCCGATCAGGATGTGGTGTTCCAGTGGGTGCATAACCCGGTGGACTCGTCCCCGCAGTCGGCGTTCGAGTTGCAGTGGCGGCTCGACGCTGGTGCGTGGACGACGGTGACGGGCACGACAGCACAGTCTGCCGCGGTGACGGTTCCTGTGGGGGCGTTGGAGTGGCAGGTTCGCACGAAGGGCGCGGACCCGTCGTTCTCCGACTGGTCGGCGATCGCCACAGGGACGGTCATCGACCGGCCTGGTGTGGCTGTGGTGCAGCCGGCGGACACGTGGGATGCGTCGGTCCTGACGGTGGAGTGGACATGGTTCCAGGCGCAGTCTCGCCCGCAGTCGGCGTGGCAGCTTGAGCTGATCCGTGTCAGTGATGGTGTGACGGTCGAGTCCCGGAACGGGTCCGGCGATACATCGTCCCTGCAGCTGTCGACACGGCTGACTGAAGGCGATTGGACTGTACGGGCACGCGCCGCTACGGGTGACGTGTGGTCCCTGTGGGGCACCGAGACGTTCACGGTCGTTTTCGACCCGCCTGGGGAACCGGTTCTGACGGGCGTGTGGGACGAAAGCCAGGGCGGGGTCGCTCTGGTCGTTGCGGGTGAGCAGTACGGGGTGGCCGTGCTGGATGGCGGCGTTTGGTACGCAGAGTTTGGAGATTGAGACATGGCGAGCATTCCCCTGCTGACTGAGGCTGAGCTGCAGTCCGCGACGATCGACCCTGTCACAGGGGAGTTGTATTGGACACGTGCGGATGGGACGAAGATCATCGCGGGTGTCGCTTCTGGTGCGAGCGATGCTCAAGTTGCGTCGCTCCTGGCATCCGGTCCGCTCACAGGGACGCAGTTGTCGGCCGCGATCGACGGATCGGTGCTGCCGCTGCGCGACCAGACGGCAGTGGCGGCGCGTCGTGCGGGTTCGTTTCTTCGGGGTGTGCCCGCAGCAAATGAACAATTCCACTATACAAGTCAGTTCGGCTCCGTGCCGAGCGCAAACAGTGTGAAACGGCACCAGACGTTCAAGTCGGGGCCACAACTCATGCGATTGGTATTCGGAAACAATTTTGCGGTGGAAACGAACCTGAACGCGGTTCCAATCGTTGTGCGGGCGTCAGTGGATAATGGCTCTGTGCGATCGCCCGTGTTCTTCCGTGGCTCGCGTGACGCGACGATCGAGGTTGGGGCGTATGTGGTCAGCGACCCGGTGGTGATCAATGTCGCCTCCGACAAGTTCTTCTGGCAGCGGGTATTCGTGACCGCATCCGACAGCCTCCACATTCCGTATGTGGGGTCGCCGTCGACGACGATCTCCGCGTGGGGTGAGGGCTGCGATGCGACGAATAACGTGTCGCAGACGGATAAGACGATGACCGGCGGACCCACGCCGACCGGTGGCCTGTCATGGTACGGCGCGTGCGCGATCATCACCGAGGACGAAGGGCAGACGCCGTACGTCAGCCTGAACGGGGATTCGGTTCTCGTTGGCGTAGGCGACACCAACGGGCAGGCTACGGGCGTTGGTTTCGGTCGCCGGGCGATGAACAACGAAATCCCGTACGCCATGCAGGCTGTCATCGGTGCGAGCATGACGCATGGACGGGATCGACGACGGATCCTGCTGGGCGGGGAAACGGGCGCGTTGTGCGAGTTCGGCGTCAACGACGTGTCAGGAAACACGGTCGCTCAGTTGAAAGCGAACTACATCGCGGAGTGGACTTTCCATCGTGCGATCGGCGCGACTGCTGTGTATCAGACGACGATGATGCCCCGCACTTCCAGCACAGACAACTGGGCGACGGAAGCGAACCAGAGTGTCGACTCCAACAGTCCGAAACGCATCGAGATCAACGACTGGATTCGGGCCGGCGCACCCATGGTCGCCGGTGTCGGTGTGGTCCCCGGTACGTCCGGTGCGATCGTGGCGGGCGATCAGGGGCATCCCTTGTCGGGGTACTTCGAGGTCGCAGATACCGTCGAAACCGCTCGCAACTCGGGCAAGTGGAAGGTGGGGATGGTGTACACGACGGATGGCCTGGGTGTGCATCCGAACGCGGCCGGCCATGCGGCTGCTGCGGCAGCCATTGACATCGACGTCTTCCGTTAGCCGTCGAACACCGACTCGATGAACTCCGCGTAGGCGTGATGACCTGACACGGTCATGTGCCGATGGTCGGGGCCAAACTCGGGGGAGAGACTGAGCATCGAGATGTAACGGACGCCCAGCGTTCTGGACGCGTCGGAAAGTGCGGCATCAACCGCTCTGATCTGATTCTGGTCGTATGCAGGCGCTCCCACCGGACCGATCACAATCAGATCTGGAGCGTTCAGAGCAGACACGACCTCGGTCAGGGCGGGCCCGGTCTTTTCGGGGGTGTCGTTCAGGCCTGTCTGGATGATCACAACGCCGGGTTCGAGCGCGTTGACATCATCAACCCGAGATAGGAATGATTGGCCACCGCACGGTCCTCCGCTGGTCAGACCAGTGCCGCCGACCGCGTTGACGTACGTCTCCCATCCTTCAGCCTCGCCGACAAGCGCAGGCCAGGATTCGCTGCGAGGTTCATCCAGGGATTGGCCCTGAGCATACGAATCACCCAAGACGACTGCCACGGGTGCACCTTCTGAGACAGGCAGTGAGTCACTGCGGTGATCGTTGAGTGTCGTGACTTCGACGCATGCCTGAGCGGTAGCGGCGGCGGCCTCTGAAGCGCGCATGTCCTTGTAGATCACATAGGCGCCTGAGCCGACCGCAAGAGCGAGTGCTATCGATGTGATCACGATCCATGGCCGACGCATCTTTAGCACGCGGCCCACAATAGTGCACCGCCGTGCGGTGCTTATCAGATTGGGGAGTATCCGCGTGGTATCGAACCTGACGATCATCAACGGTCACCCATACATCTCCGAGGGCGCCGACGACGCCGAACTGTCTCTTGGAGAGGATGACCGTTTGCGGGTGGTCAACACGCGTGCCGTGGAGTTCACCATCGACCGGTCCGTTGACGGTGGGGACACGTGGGAGTCGGTGCTGGGTGACACTCTGTCCGGTGACGGAGCGAACCTACCGGATTTCGAGTGCCTGTCGTACGGTGACACGTTGTATCGGGCGGTGGCTTTCACCGCTGAGGGCGCGACGGCAGACACGATCATCACCGTGCACGCCGACTCTGAGGCATTGTGGCTGTCCGGGGGACCCGAGTTCGGCGTCACCGGCCGGCTTCCCTGGGATCCGCAGGTGCAGGTCACGGCTGGCCGAGAACGTGCGCTGAAGCAGTACGCGGGCCGGGCGTTGCCTGTCGCACTCACAGGTGAGGCCCTGTCTCGGAAAGTGGAGGTGTCGGGCCGGACATTCGACGGGCCGGTCGATGGTGAAGACACCGCGAACGTGGAACAGCTGACGGAGATCGCACAGGTCGAAACGGACCTGTTCCTGTTCCGTGACCCGGACGGTCGACGCATCTACGGTCAGATCGGTGACATCCAGCTTCCCCGGCAAGGGGTCGCCGGGTCGACTGGCATGTGGGGGTACTCGTTCACCCTCGTCGAGACGGACAAGTCGTGATCACCTGGGGATTCGAGCTGCTGGACAGCGAGGACCGCCCCATCGGGATGCTGGATGGGGTGACCGGTGGTAGTGCGGAGATCGTCGCGCAGGATGTGCTCGGCGGGTCCGGGTCGCTGAATCTGGACGCTCGGCAGGATATCGACTGGATGTCGAACCGTGTCCGGGTCATCTACAACAGGGGCGACGTGTCGTGGCCGGTGGGCACCTACCTGCTCACCTCACCGAAGGAGAGCCACTCCAAGTTCGTCCTCGGCTACGAGGTGGGGCTGCTGACGAAAATGTCCGTGCCCAGTGAGGACACCGTGGATGCGAGGTTCTCGCTCGACGCCGTCACCGCGATCATCCCCGCCGCAGTCGCGCTGCTCCAGTCGACAGGCGAGGACCGGATCGCCGTCACAAGCTCTGATGCGGTGCTGTCGTCCGCGTTGACGTGGGAGGCGGGCACGTCGAAGCTGCAGATCATCAACGACCTGTTGCAGGCGGCGGGTTACTGGGCGTTGTGGTGCGACGGGTCCGGACAGTTCCGGGTGGAGCCGTACACGGACCCAGCCTCGAGGCCGGTCGCTTTCGATTTCCAGCACGGGGCGCAGTCCCTGCACATGCCGGACTGGTCGCGTGAGCAGAACAACACGTCAGTGCCGAACAAGGTCACATTGAAAACGGTGGGCGACGGGGACGCGGAAGGTCTGGTCGGTGTCGCGACGAACGAGGACCCTGAGTCGCCCTACTCATTCCAGGCGCGCGGCGACAGGTGGATCAGCGCGACTGAGGAAGGTGTGGAGGCAGCGACGCAAGCGATCATCGACGCTCTCGCGGCGAAGAAGCTCCGGGACGCCATGACTCCCGTGTCGAGGCTTGAGGTCACGCACGCGATGCTCGACCTGAACCCGAATGATCTGGTCGGCTTCACCCCGGAGGACGGTGTGCGGCGGTTCGCGACGATCCAACGCATGAGCATGGACTTCACGTTCGATACGGACATCAGTGCGGAGTGGCGGGAGGTTCTGTCGTGACCGATGTGCTGCGACCCATCCTCGACCAGATCGGGAAACTGCGGGCGGGGTTCGACCGGACCCCGACGATCAAGCTCGCGACCGTCACACAGGCATCTCCGCTGCGGATCCGCATGGACGGGGACACAGACCCGTTGCCGTTCGCCCCGATCGGCGTATCCACGTGGACGGTCGGTGACCGTGTGATCTGTGCTGAGCAGCACCGACGAGTGTTCATCCTCGCGCCCGCATCCTGAACCTCTCGTATCTACCTTGAGCCTCGCCGTTTGGGTGGGGCTTTCTCATTGGAGGATCCATGACCAGATATCGGAACGGCATGGTCCCAACGTCCGCGCTCGTTCAGATCGACGGGGAACCGTACCACTACACATCACCCAAGGGGCTGGCGATGTGGCACGCGCTGCAGCGCAACGTGCTCGCGAAGTACAAAGTCAAGTTGCGGATCACCCCGGGGTGGAACGCCTACCGGCCGTTCGCGAACCAGACGTTCGCACGCAACCAGGCGTGCGCCGCAGGCAACTGCAACAGCGCCGCCGTGCCCGGGTTCTCGTCGCACGGCGGCACGTGGAAAGACGCCGTCTACACGAACGGTGTCGAGGTCGACGCGATGGCGTTCGACGTCGACAACTGGGCCGAGATCGGCGAGGCCGCGTTCTTCGCCGAAGCCCGCAAGGTGGGGTTCCTGGTCGACGGCATCCGTGCCGCCGTGGCCGGCCACCGCGAACCCTGGCACATCATCGTGCTCGACCCGAGGGGCGCGATCCCCGCAAGCCTCGAATCTGAACCCCTGAAGAAACCTGCCCCCGTGCAGGAGGAAGAAGACGACGACATGGCCGCACTGAAGGGCGCGTACTACACGCGCGCGAGCGACAAGAAGACCGTGTACATGCTGTTCAACGAGTCCTCCGGGTTCTGCGTCGAACACTCCGGTGTCGGCGGGGACTACAACAACCCGATCGCTCAGGCGTGGGATACCGGGGCGTGGCCGAAGATCACCGAAGCCCACGCGGTGGTGATCAAACGCGGTCTCACCGCGGTGCAGCGCACCGTGGTGAACGGTTCCCTGTCCGTCGATCTGACCGGCACCGTCGACACTGCGGTAACCGGGTCGATCGCCGCTGACGTGAGCTGACCCGTGGGTGACGTGCCGCCCGGATGGGCGCTTATCCTCGCCGCCGTCGCCACCGGTGTACTCGCCCTCGTCGCGGGCATCGTCCTGTGGTGGCTGCGACAGATCGACAAGAAGTCTGACGCCCAGCAGCGGCGGATCGAGAAGCTCGAGCAGCGTGACCGGTTGGGCTGGCTGTACATCCAACGGCTCATCATCTCGCACACCACCAACGCGCCGGGTGTCCCGTTGCCCCCACCGCCGGCCGGGTGGTTGGACGACGACACGTGAGCCCGTTCACGAGCACGAACGAACGACACGAACCTATAGGAGGAATGATGCAGAGAATCAAGGAGATCGCGAAGGCTATCGCGGCGGTGGTCGGTGCGGTCCTGTCGGCAGGGCTGACGCTGATCCCTGTGGAGTGGTCGCCGTGGCTGGGTCTGGTCGGTGTGATCGCTACGGCGATCGCGACGTACTCGATCCCGAACGCGGCACCGGCCGTTCCCGTGGTCGATCCGTCCGAGCTCGACTGACCGCACGCACGTAGCGCCCCCGCACACCGTCATGGTGTCGCGGGGGCGCTATTCGTGGTTCTGGTGGTCGCGTCAACCGGGGTCACTTCCCGAGCGCTTTCCGCACGGTCATCCGGGTGATCCCGGTGGAGGTGCTGATCGCCACTTCCGACATGTCCGCAGATGATGCGATGATCGCACCCGTGAGGGATGCCATCGCGTCCCGCTCCGCGCGTCGCGCCTGAGCGTATGCGACGCTGTAAGCGTCGAGGGTGTCGTCGCCGAGGATGACCTGCGCGGCAGCATTGAAAGCCAGTGTCCGGTCGTCCTCGAGGTCGGCACCATACCGGGCCGCGCACATATCGGATGCACGGTGCAGGGCCGCCCGCTGCTCATCGGTGACCTCGGTGTCACCCAGCCAGGCGTCCAGCTCGTACTCTTCCATGTTACTCTCCGGTGCAGATCGTGCAGACGTCGATGTAGTCGTCTGCGGGGTCGATGGTGGAGCCGCCGACAGCGTGCGCGAAAGCGTCCCCCTCGGCGGTGCGGTGGTGCTCGAGTGCGTGGAAGCACTCGGCTTCGGCGTTCGCGTGTTCCCACAGGCTGCGGGCCAGCCCCTCGCCCCGGTAGGCGGTGCGGGTCTCGATGTTCGCGACCTTGCGAGTGGCGGCATCGATGACCAGGGTCGAGGCGTCCGTGCCGTCGATGGTGACCGTGTAGGTGATCGTGTCGGCCTGCTCGGTGCGGGTGATCTCCGTGCTGCTCATGTATATGACTATACAGGGTGTGAGAGTCAATGTCTAGACCTATACAGTCTGTTATCGAACCGTGACCAAAAGCGCGGTTAAGGTCAAGTGGTGACCTGCCGCAGCGGTCGCACGCCCTCGAGCGCTTCGGTCACAATGTCGGCCATCTGCACATGCGCGTCGGGCTGCAGGTGACCGTACACGCCAACGGTGGTGTTGATGGACTCGTGACCCAACCTGGCTTGCACGTAGGGGAGTGGGACGCCGCGTGCGATCAGCCAGGATGCGTGAGAGTGCCGCAGGTCGTGGATGTGCGGTGTTTTGCGGATCGGGGTGAGGCCTTCCTCCGCGCACAGGGCCGCGTCCTGTGCTTTCTGCACGGCAGGTTCCCACACCCGCGACCGTGTGGGCCCGTACCACAAGTGCGTGCCGGACAGCGGACCACGGAACACGAGTTGGTCTGCAGGGCGCGGTGTCCCCATGGCGTCCACGACGTCGGCGCTGAGACTCACCGTCCGTCGACCCCGTTTCGACTTCGGCTGTGCGAGGACCGGCCTACCGGTCGGCCCCTTCTTCCATGCCTTCTCAATTCGTGCCGTGGGCGGATGTGCGGTGAGATCCACATTCCCCCACGTGAGTGCGGTGGCTTCCCCCCATCTGCAGCCGGTGCCGGCGAGGAACAGGAACAATCCCTCGTATCGTTGCGGGATGAAGTGCAGGATGGTGGCGAACTCATCCCTTGTCAGGAACACGCCTTCACGGCGCACACCTTCGCTCAGGCGCGTCCGGTAGGCCGGGTTGCTGTCCATGTGCTTCAGGTCGACTGCGGATGCCAGGACGGCGCTGAGCAACGCATGGTAGTTGCGTAGTGTCTTCGCGGACACAGGGCCGTCACGTCTGGCTGAGGGTTGCTTCTCCTGCCATGCGATCCACCGTCCGACGTCCTCTTTGCCGATCGCGTTGACGGGGTAGTCGCCTAGGACGTTCAGGAACGAGAGTGCGGCGATGCGTTCGTATCCGTGGCGGGTGCCGTCTGTGACACCTGTGAGCAGCCCTGATGCGGGGTCGAGGTAGTGGGCGGTGAAGGCGCGGAGTGTTGGCGTGTCGTTGGCATCCGGGTTTTGTCGAGCTTCGAGCACCCGCAGTGCAGCTTCACCGCCTACACGGTCCACGAGTTTCGCGAACTCGTGCGCGGGTTTGTCGGTCGGGAACGTCTCTTGACGTTGCCGTGTCCCGACCCGGAACATGACCCGCCAGGTGACGACTCCCGTGGACTTGGAAACCCTGGGGTGAACACTCGCCATGATCGTCTACGCCGCACGCCGAGCGGCGCGCAGAATCGACCACACGGTATGTTCCGTCACGTCGTAAATCTCGGCCAATTCTCGTTGCGTGATGCCGCCCGCGAGGTAGCGGTCCACGAGTTGCTGTCGGTCTTTGATCTTGCGACGATGGACTGCTGGTCCTCGGCGTCGACCGCGCTCATCGGCCATGTTCTGAGCTCGCGTTCCCACGTAGCAATGGTCTACGTTGACGCACCGCGCGTTGTGGCAAGTGTGGCAGACCTCGAGGTCACGAGATACAGGTCCGCGTTCGATCTCCCAGCGGAGACGTGCGACGTTTCGGTTACCCAGTTCCGTGTTGTACTTTGCGCGGCCTCGGTGGATCTGTCCCCGCCAGTTCCAGCACCCGGTCACTGGATCTATGTCCCACCCGATGCGAGCTATGCGCTCAGCGAGCGGCGTGCCGCGTGTTCTGACCGACTCGTGCGTTATCCCCATGCCTAATTTTACCGCGTTTGTTGGCGGATTTGTTGGCACAAGGTGTCAGTTTCGAGCCGATGCCCCGTTCTGCCGCGTGTTTCCGCGGTTGTTATTTGGGTGAGTAACGGGACTTGAACCCGCGACCCCCTGGACCACAACCAGGTGCTCTACCGACTGAGCTATACCCACCATGCGCCTGCCGAAACAGGCAACCACACGAGTCTATTACACGTTTGCCGCGAACTCCGAAACGACCGACTCGGAGACCGCCTTGGCCTCGTCGCTGCTGGGTCCGGGCTCGGAAACGAACACCGCGCGACGGTAGTAGTGCAGTTCGCGGATCGACTCGAGGATGTCGGCGAGGGCGCGGTGCCCGCCGTCCTTCGACGGTGCGTTGAAGTAGGCGCGCGGGTACCAGCGGCGGGCGAGCTCCTTCACGCTGGAGACGTCGACATTGCGATAATGCAGCCATTGATCGATGTTCGGCATGTACTTGGCCAGGAACATGCGGTCGGTGCCGATCGTGTTGCCGCCCAGCGGTGCCTTGCCCGCCAGCGGCACGAACTGCCGGATGTAGGCGAGGGTGCGTGCCTCGGCCTCTTCGAGCGTCACACCGTTCGGGATCTCGTCGATGAGTCCCGACGTCGTGTGCATCTTGGTCACGAAGTCATTCATGTGCGCCAACGCGGCGTCGGTCGGTTTGATGACGAGTTGAAAGCCGGCATCCAAAGGTTTGAGTGTGAAATCCGTGACGACCACGGCGATCTCGACGAGCTCGTCGATCGCCAGGTCGAGCCCGGTCATCTCACAGTCGACCCACACGATTCGATCGTTCTCGGATGCTGTCGTCATGAATTCATCCTAATGAACGCCTGCGACGGCCTGCGCGCGGCGTGATGGCGCGGTGCGTGCGATTGGTCCCTCCGGGAGGATTCGAACCCCCGACCTGGCGGGTAGAAACCGCTCGCTCTGTCCCCTGAGCTACGGAGGGAAGGACACCGACAAGGGTACCTGGGATGGACGCCTGAACGGAACCGGAGTGGCGTCGGGGTGGCGTCGGGGTGGCGCAGCCCTGCGGCCCGGCGTACCGTCGGCAGTGCGGCAGAGAGGGGGCTCACGATGGCTGAGAGCACAAGCGGAGTGTGGGTGGCTCACGGTGCCGCCGGCGTCGCAGGAATGATCCGGGGTTCGGAGGACGGGTATTCCGTGACGATGGCCGGGGCGGACGAGGCGGTCGGCACCTATCCCACCATGGATGTCGCCAAGGCCGCGCTGCATGCAGCGATGCCGGCCGGAAGCGACTGGCCCCGATTCGAGCAGCACTAGGACGGGACGTACTGAGCCGACCGCGTGGACGTGCCCACGGCGCGCTCGCGTGGCGTGCGTCAGCGCAACAGGCAGTCGACCGCGTCTTCGACGGACCAGAAGGCACCGCGCTCGAGGAACGCCCGCGACGCGGGGTGGTATCGGCGTGCGAGGTAGCGGATGCCCTGACGCTCCGGGCGGGCATCGATATGTCCGATGATCACGCCCGACTCGTCGAGGACGCGCCAGCGGCCCGGGCCGATGCGGGCGAGTCGCGCATGGATGCCTGGACGCAGTCTCGGTGTGTCGATGATCGACGTCGATGTGAGCATGATGACCTCCGCATTCGAAGATAGGTCCTACCTCCGACATCCCCTTCTGCCGTCGTCACCGCCGCATCACCGCCTCCTCCCCATTTCGTCGCAGCGGGCGATGCGCGCGGATTCTCCCCAGAACGACTCGGACGCCGCACCGGCGCGAACGCCCCCGGTCAGGGTGGAGTCAGCTCCGGCGTCCACCGGGCACGGGGCGCCGGAGCCACCGACCGGGTGCTCCGCAGATGCGGAAGGGCAGTGAGATGAGCGACAACATCACGATCATGGGAAACATCGCGGCAGAGCCGCAGCGACGGCAGATGGGCAACGGCACGGCGGTCACGTCTTTTCGCGTGGCCAGCAGCCAGCGGCATTTCGACAAGGATCGCAACGGCTGGGTCGAATCCGGAACGAACTGGTACCAGGTGTCGGCGTTCCGCGCTCTCGGAGAGCACGCGTTCGCGTCGCTGCACAAGGGTGACCGCGTCATCGTCACCGGGCGGCTCAAGCTGCGCCGCTGGGAGAACGACCAGGGCAAGGGGCTGAGCGTCGAGATCGACGCCGACGGCATCGGGCATGACCTCCTGTGGGGCACGACGCAATACCGCCGCACGGCCGGAACCGGCGCATGGAGCATCTCCGGCTCGGACGGCTCGGGCCAACAGCGCGATGCCGGTGAGGCGGGCTGGGAGACGGCGGTGCCGGGCGCTGCGGCGGCAGAGGCGACGTCGCCGGAATCGGCATCGATCGCGATGGCGCCGGATGCCGAGGCTGCGCCGGACGCGGGCGCGTCGGAGGGCGGTGCGGACTCGGGTGACGGCGACTCCGCGCACCCTCGCGTGCGGGAGCTCGCCGACGCGCCGTTCTGAACGGTGTGTGGGGTGGGGGCCGGTGGTTGCGTCTGGCTTAGACTCGGGGCGTGCTGTCGACCGCGAACCCTGCAAGAGGGTTCCGCGCGCTTGTGGCCTCGGGCGTTCTTGCGGTGGCGGTGCTCGCGATCGCGGGATGCGCAGTCACATCCGCGCCCGCCCCGGGTCCGGCGTCCTCATCTTCCCTCGCGGCGCCTGCCCCTGCAGACTCTGCGACGGCGCCCACGACGGCTGCCTCCACACCTGTGCTCGTGCCCGACGGCACGGCCGCGGACAACATGCCGCTGTTCCGCGCCGTCGTCGAGCGCGTGTGGGGCGGGTCGGATCGCGTCCACGGTCGCGCCTACATCGATGCGCTGGTGAAGGCGGGGTTCGACAAGAAGTCGATGCAGGTGACCGAGGACCGCTCCACGGTCGGCAACCCCGCCGAGAGCCTGCAGTTCGCCGTGCGGTGGAAGGACGGCCAGTGCCTGATCGGCCAGGTCGGCCCCGAGACCGGGTCACCGGTGACGGCACTGCTGCCGGGGCTTGCCGGCGGCGCGTGTCTCGTGGGCACGACGAGGACCATCGACTGGTGAGCGCGCGCCGGCCGTTGCGAGCAGGTGCAGTGCGCACGCCCGGACGGACCCCGCCGGGTCGGCCGGGTAGGCTGGGACGCTGACGTCGCGTCCGGCGACATCACCCAGGGAGAGCGTTTTGGCTGAGTACATCTATCAGATGGTCCGTGCCCGCAAGGCGGTCGGCGACAAGCTGATCCTCGACGACGTGACGATGGCGTTCCTGCCGGGTGCGAAGATCGGCATGGTCGGCCCGAACGGTGCCGGCAAGTCGACGATCCTGAAGATCATGGCAGGCCTCGACCAGCCCTCGAACGGCGACGCGACCCTCGCTCCCGGCTATTCGGTGGGCATCCTCATGCAGGAGCCCGAGCTCGACGAGAACAAGACCGTGCTGGAGAACATCCAGGAAGGCGTCGCGATCAAGGCGAAGCTCGACCGGTTCAACGAGATCTCGGCGCTGATGAGCGATCCCGATGCCGACTTCGACACACTGCTGGCCGAGATGGGCGTGCTGCAGGAGGAGATCGACGCTGCCGACGCGTGGGACCTCGACTCCCAGCTCGAACAGGCGATGGATGCGCTGCGCACGCCGCCCGGCGACGCGCAGGTGGCCAACCTCTCCGGTGGCGAGAAGCGTCGCGTGGCGTTGGCGCGGCTGCTGCTGCAGAAGCCCGATCTGCTGCTGCTGGACGAGCCGACCAACCACCTGGACGCCGAGAGCGTGCAGTGGCTCGAGCAGCATTTGCAGAAGTATCCCGGCGCGGTCATCGCCGTCACCCACGACCGGTACTTCCTCGACCACGTGGCCGAGTGGATCGCCGAGGTCGACCGCGGCCGACTGATCGGCTACGAGGGCAACTATTCGACGTACCTCGAGAAGAAGGCCGAGCGCCTGAACGTCCAGGGCAAGAAGGACGCCAAGCTCGCCAAGCGTCTGGCCGACGAGCTCGAATGGGTCCGCTCGAATGCGAAGGGGCGCCAGGCGAAGTCGAAGGCACGCCTGGCCCGTTACGAAGAGATGGCCGCCGAAGCGGAGCGCACGCGCAAGCTGGACTTCGAGGAGATCCAGATTCCCCCGGGGCCGCGCTTGGGCAGCGTCGTGATCGAGGCCAAGAACCTGCAGAAGGGGTTCGACGGCCGCTCCCTCATCGACGGACTCAGCTTCAGCCTGCCGCCGAACGGCATCGTGGGCGTCATCGGACCCAACGGGGTCGGCAAGACCACGCTGTTCAAGACGATCGTGGGCCTCGAAGAGCTGGACGGCGGCCAGCTGAAGATCGGCGAAACAGTCCAGATCAGCTACGTCGACCAGTCGCGTGGCGGCATCGACCCCAACAAGACACTGTGGGAGGTCGTCTCCGACGGACTGGACTTCATCACCGTCGGCAAGATCGAGATCCCCTCCCGCGCGTATGTGTCCAAGTTCGGTTTCAAGGGGCCCGACCAGCAGAAGAAGGCGGGCGTGCTCTCGGGCGGCGAGCGCAACCGGCTGAACCTGGCGCTGACCCTCAAACAGGGCGGCAACCTGCTGCTGCTGGACGAGCCGACCAACGACCTGGACGTCGAGACCCTGCAGTCTCTCGAGAACGCGCTGCTGGAGTTTCCGGGTTGCGCCGTGGTCGTCACGCACGACCGGTGGTTCCTGGACCGCATCGCCACGCACATCCTCGCCTACGAAGGGACGGAGGAACAGCCCGACAAGTGGCACTGGTTCGAGGGCAACTTCGAGGCGTACGAGAAGAACAAGATCGATCGACTCGGCCCCGACGCCGCAGCGCCCCACCGTTCGACGTACCGCAAGCTGACCCGTGACTGACGCGACGCCGGTCGTGGCGACCCCCGCTGCGGCAGGCGGCGGCCAGCGGCTGCACATCCCGATCCAGCTGCGCTGGGGCGATCTGGACGCGTACAACCACGTCAACAACACCGCGATGCTCAAGCTGCTCGAAGAGGCGCGCGTGCGCGCCCTGTGGACGCCGGCTGCGGGGGAGGACGCACCCGCTTCTGCCGTGCTCGAGGGCGGCCAGGGCAGCGGCGTCCTCACGCTCGTGTCACGGCAGGAGATCGAGTACCTCGCCCCGGTGCCGTATCAGCGCCATCCGCTGGACGTGCAGATGTGGTTCGGCAACCTCGGCGGCTCGAGCTTCGATGTCTGCTACGAGGTGTGCTCGCCGAGAAGCGACGGCGGCGTCGAATCCGGTGGCCGGCAGGTCGTCTACGCGCGTGCGACCACTGTGGTCGTGAAGGTGGATGCCGCCTCCGGTCGTCCGCTGCGCCTGAACGCGCTCGAACGAGAAGCGTGGGCGCCGTACCAGGGCGACCCGGTGCGGTACGCGCACCGGCGCTGAGCGCCCGCGACAGGCTCAGTCGGCGTCGGGCACGCGAATCATGATCTCCTGCGCGACCGAGGCGATGAGCACCCCGTCACGGGAGTAGATGCGGCCCTGCGCGAGGCCACGGCCGCCCCGCGCGCTCGGTGACTCCTGGACGTACAGCATCCATTCGTCGACGCGCCCGTCGCGGTGCCACCACATCGCGTGATCGAGGCTGGCGACCTTCAGACCGGGCGTGGCCCACGAGATGCCGTGTGCACGCAGGATCGATTCCTGGATCGACATGTCGGTCAGATACACCAGCGCGGCGCGATGGATGGCGGGGTCATCGGGCAGGTGTCGCGGCGTGCGCATCCACACCGCCTGCGACGGCAGCTGTTCGTCGGCGGCCTCGGCATAGATGGCCGGGGAGATGTGTCGCATCTCGACGGGGCGCTCGGTCAGCAACCGCTGCGAATGCGGATGCATTGCCGCGAGTCGCTCGATGTCGTCGGGCAGCTCTTCGGGCGCCGGCACGTCGGGCATCGGCGTCTGGTGGTCCAGGCCCGGCGCATCGATCTCGAACGAGGAGATCATCGAGAAGATCGGCACGCCGTTCTGGAACGCCTGCGTGCGGCGCGTCGAGAACGAGCGGCCGTCATGGATGCGGTCCACCGAGAACGTGATCGGCTGCGACGCATCACCGGGGCGCAGAAAGTACCCGTGCATCGAGTGCGCGGTGCGATCGGTGCCGACAGTGCGCTCGGCGGCGACGATCGACTGGGCCAGCACCTGACCGCCGTAGACCCTGCCCAGCGGCATCGGCTGCGAGCGGCCGACGAAGATGTCCTCACTCGTTCGGGCTTCAGAGCCCGTCAGATCGAGGACCGCCAGCAGCGAATCGATGGGATCGGCGGGAAGGGGCGTGGCGTCGGTCACGTCGACTAGCTTAGAACCGATGCCTCAGCGCCTCTTGTTCCCGGATGCCCGCGCCGCAGCCGACATGGTCACCTTCGCCCGCCGTGCCGCCCGCGCCGGCGACGGCGCCGTGCATCTGCGCGCGGCGAACGGCGTGCTGATCAGCAGCGCCGCACCGCTCCTGCGCCAAGGATTGCTGGATGCGACCCCCACGATCATGGGCATGCGCATCCTTCCCGTCGACCCCGAGCTCGAATGCGATGTGGTGGTCGAAGCATCCCTGCTCATGGTCAGCCTCGACAACGATGCCGCCGTGATGCTGCCCGAGACGGCGATCTCCCCGCCGCTGTGGGCGTCTGCGGACGTGCCGCGCGGCCCGTGGGAGCTCCACGGCACACTGGACAGCACAGCGCTGGTCGAGCGCGCCCAATGGGGCATGTCGGCGGTCGCGCACGCTCTGCCCGATGACCCCGGTGACCCGATCGTGCAGAAGGTTCGCGGAAAGATCTGGAACGAACCCGACGAGAACCTGGACGGGCTGCCGCGAGGGGTCGCCTTCGTCGCGCATCTGCTGGGATTTCTGGGCGAGCACAGCGAGACGGCCGATGTGCGCGGGTCGGGCCGGTGGACGCGCATCACGCTGCGTCGCGGTCACATCCTGCTGCGTGGGCCGCTGCACACGGGGATGACCGAGATCCGCGCGACGGGTGCCCGAGAGAGCGTCGGCTGACGCCGATCACACAGCGGCCGCGGCCGCCCGTCCTGCCGCGCGGCCGGAGAACAGGCATCCTCCCACGAACGTGCCCTCCAGTGCACGGTATCCGTGCACGCCTCCGCCGCCGAACCCTGCAGACTCTCCCGCCGCATACAGACCCGGCACGACCTGACCGTCGGCACCCAGCGCGCGCGATTGCAGGTCGGTCTCGATGCCGCCGAGTGACTTGCGGGTCAGCACGTGCAGTTTGACGGCGATCAGCGGGCCCGCGGCGGGGTCGAGGATGCGGTGCGGCGTCGCGGTGCGGATCAGCCTGTCGCCGCGATATGCACGCGCCGAGCGCAGCATCGCGATCTGGGCGTCCTTCGTGAAGTCGTTGTCGATCTCGCGGTCGCGGGCCTCCACTTCGAGCCGCACTTGTGCCGGGTCGAGCACATCGCCGCCCGGCAGCGCCTGCATCCCTGCGATCAGGTCGTCGAGGTTCTGGCGCACGACGAAGTCGGCGCCCTTGTCCAGGAAGGCCTGCACAGGACCGGCCGCTCCCTTGCCCAGGCGCGACTTGACCAGCAGCCGGAGGTCCTTGCCGGTCAGATCCGGGTTCTGCTCGCTGCCTGAGAGCGTGAACTCCTTCTCGACGATCTTCTGCGACAGCACGAACCACGAGTGGTCGTGTCCGGTCGCGCGCAGGTGCTCGAGGGTGCCCAGGGTGTCGTAGCCGGGGAACAGCGGCACCGGCAGTCGGCGTCCGGTCGCATCGAGCCAGATCGAGGATGGGCCGGGAAGGATCCGGATGCCGTGGCCCGGCCACACCGGATCCCAGTTCTCAATCCCCTCGACGTAGTGCCACATCCGGTCGCCGTTGATCAGGTGCGCTCCGGCGGCGTCGGCCACGGTCTGCATCGACCCGTCGACGTAGGCCGGCACACCGGTGATCATGTGCTCGGGCGGCGTGCCCAGCCGTGTCGGCCAGTTGCGGCGCACGAGTTCGTGGTTGCCGCCGATGCCGCCCGACGAGACGATCGTCGCAGACGCTGCCACGGTGAACGACCCCACGATCTCGCGTGTGGTGGCGATGCCGCGTGCCGCAGCGGTCGGGGCCAGGATGTCGCCGGCGGCGCCGGTCACCGTGCCGTCGGTTGCAGTGAGGGTCGTCACGCGGTGACGGGGGAGGATCGTGATGCGGCCGGCGGCCTCGGCCTGCTCCACGGCGGCCTGGAAGGGCGCGACCAGTCCCGGCCCGGTGCCCCACGTGATGTGGAAGCGGGGGACCGAGTTGCCGGGGCCGGTCGCGGTGTATCCGCCGCGTTCGGCCCAGCCGACGACGGGAAAGAAGCCCACGCCCTTCTCCCGCAGCCACGCCCGCTTCTCGTGATGGGCGAAGTGCAGGTAGGCCTCCGCCCAGCGGCGGGGCCAGGCATCCTCGTCCCGGTCGAAACCTGCCGTGGCGAACCAGTCCTGACGGGCCAGCTCCAGAGAGTCGTGGATGCCGAAGCGGCGCTGTTCGGGCGAGTCGATGAAGAACAGCCCGCCGAAGGACCACCACGCCTGGCCGCCGAGGTTCGTGCGCGGCTCCTGGTCGACGATCACGACCTGCTTGCCGGCAGCGGCCGCCTCTGAGGCGGCCACCAGCCCCGACAGGCCCCAGCCGACCACGAGCAGATCGGCTGAATGGGCAGTGTCCGCCCCGGCACTCACGACGTGGCCTCAGCAGTGGGCGCGGCCTCGGGGGCGGATGCGGCGCGGGGTGCGTCCGCAGCAGGTGTCGGCGGCGTGTTCTGGGGTGTCGGATCGAACGTGTTCACCAGCGCGAACGCGGAACGGTGCAGGTAGTCCCAGAGCGTGGCCTCGTGGATGGGGGCGAGTTGGACGACATCCATGGCGTGGCGCATGTGGGCCAGCCATCGGTCACGGGCCTCGGGGTTCACGTGGAACGCGCGGTGCCGCAGGATCAGCCGCGGGTGGCCCCGCTTCTGGCTGTAGGTGTTCGGACCGCCCCAGTACTGCACGAGGAACATGGTCAGCCGTTCTTCGGCGCCGTCGAAATCCTCCTGCGGGTACATCGGCGAGAGCACCGGGTCGGTGCGCACGCCGCGATAGAACTCGTGCACGATCTTGGCGAACGTCTCGTAACCGCCGATCTCATCGAAGAGGGTCAGCGGGTGGGCGTCGGTCATGGCTTCTCCTCGGGTGCCTCGGGCGGCTCGGATGCTTCGGGTGCGTCGGCCGGCTCGGTGTGCTCTGCCGGCTTGGGTGCCTTCGCGGCGCTGCGCTTCTTGCCGGTCTTCTTCGGCTTCCACACGACGGGCTGGGGCTTGGTGATCGGCGGATGCGCACCGCGCACCCGCTGAGCGCCCTCGGCGCCCGTGAGCACCACCGAGACGAGTCCGTTCAGCGAGAGCCCGGCCTTGCCCAGCTCGTCTTTGAGTCTCATGCGCAGCTCGCCGGCCACGTCGTCCTTCGCGTGCGTGCGGGTCTTCAAGACGACGCGCAGCACGAGAGTCTCGTCGGTGAGCGTCTGCAGGCCCCACAGCTCGGGGTAGCCCGTGATCCGGCTGCGCCAGGCCCGGTCGTTGGCAAGGCCCGTGGCGACGTCGAGCATGTGCTTCTCGACGGCGGCGACGTCGGCGTCGGCGGGTACGGTGACGTCGATGATCACGCGCGACCAGCCTTTGGCCATGTTGCCGATGCGGGTGACTTCGCCGTTGCGCACGTACCAGAGCGTGCCGTTGACGTCGCGTACATGCGTCACACGCACGCTCACGTACTCGACGACTCCGGTGGCAAGCCCCAGATCCACGACGTCGCCGATGCCGATCTGGTCTTCGGCGACGATGAAGATGCCGTTCAGGACGTCTTTGACGATGTTCTGCGCACCGAAGCCGAGGCCGGCGCCCAGCGCGGCGGTCAGCAGTGCGAACGAGCCGAGGATGCCGGGGAACAGCAGATTCACGATCAGGATGATCGCGATCACGCCGATGAGCACATTGACGATGTTGCTGAGGATCGTGCCCAGCGTGCGCGTGCGCTGCACGACCCGAACGGCTGCCAGGGGAGATCGTTCGATCGCCTGCGTGTCGACCACCTGGGCCTTGTTCTTGGCGCCGTTGACGATGCGGGTGACGATCCGGCGGATGAGGATGCGCAGCAGCCACGCGACGACGACAGCGCCCACGACGATGCCGATCGCCCCGGCGAGTCGCAAGCCCACGGTGATGAGGTTGTTCAGCACCTCATCCCAGAAGGTGGGCTTGTCGGCGGCGGCGGCCGCAGTCAGGATTCCGATGAGATTGGGCATCGCTCTGATCCTAACGAGGCACGGCTCGCCGCGGCCTGAGTGCTCGCGGGATCAGTCGACCAGCCCGGCGCGGTGGGCGAGGATCACCAGCTGCACGCGGTCGCGTGCGTCGAGCTTGGTGAGGATCCGGCCGATGTGCGTCTTCACGGTCGATTCGCTCAGGAACAGCGACGCCGCGATCTCGGCATTGGTCAGGCCCCGTCCGACGGCGACGAAGACATCGTGTTCGCGGTCGGTGAGCTGCGGCAGGGGCTGGGGTGACCGGCGCTCGGGACCTGCCGCGAAGGTGTCGATGAGCAGCCGGGTCGCGCGCGGGGCCAGCATCGCGTCGCCGCGGTGCACGGCACGTACGGCGCGGGTCAGCTGGTCACGGGTCGCGTCTTTGAGCAGGAACCCGCTGGCTCCGGCCTCGAGCGCACCGAAGGCGTATTCGTCCAGATCGAACGTGGTGAGCACCAGGATGTGCGCGGCGGGCGCCCGCTCGATGATCTGCGCGGTGGCGGCGATGCCGTCCATCACGGGCATGCGCACATCCATGAGAACGACATCGGGCTGCAGTTCGACGGCGGCGCGCACCGCCTCGGCACCGTCGGCGGCTTCGCCGACGACCTGCATGTCGGCTTCGGCTTCGAGCACCAGCCGGTAGCCGAGCCGGATCAGCTCCTGGTCATCGACGAGAAGGATGCGGATGCCGTCGCTCATGCAGGTTCCTCCGAAACGGTGGGGGAGTTCTCGTCACTGTCACCGTCGGGGCCGGTGTGATCGTCGACCGGGTTCGCGGCAGGTCCCTCGGCGGTCAGAGGGAGCTCGGCCTGCAGCAGCCAGCATCCCTCGCCGTCCGGTCCCGACGTGAGGGTCCCACCGACGTGGCGGGCGCGCTCGAGAAGGCCCCGGAGGCCGAAGCCTCCCGATCCCGCACCGCCGGACGTGTGTGTGACGCCGTCGTTGGCGACCGTGACCCGCACGTGATCGTCGTGCGTTTCCACGCGCACCTGGATGCGGGTGGCCTCCGGCGCGTGGCGCATGGAGTTGGTCAGCGCTTCTTGCACGATGCGGCCCACGGCGTACCGAACCGACGGCTGCTGCACGGGCGGGCCGGCGGTCGTCAGCGTCACCGGGAACCCCGCCCCCTGCGCCGCAGCCACCAGGTCTGTCGGCGCGACCGCCTCGGCCGGGGCCAGGGGTGCGGACGGGCCGCCCTCGCGCAGCACTCCGAGCATCGCGCGCATCTCGGTCAGAGCCGTGCGGGCGGTCGTGGCAGCCGCCTGCATGGCGACGTGGGCCCGGCCGTGGTCGGCCGTCGCGTTCGCCCCCTCGGCGAGGGCGACGATCACGGTCAGAGAGTGCGAGACGATGTCGTGCATCTCACGCGCGATGCGCTCGCGCTCGGCGGCGGCGGCAAGCTCTGCCTGCTGGTCGCGTTCGACCAGCAGTTGACGGGACCGATCCAGCACGGCCTGCAGATATCTGCGTCGATTGCCGACGTTCGCGCCGACCAGGGCGGCCACCAGGACGGTCAGCCCGGTGTTGACGGCCGTGGCCCCGGCCGCGCCGAGCACGTAGGCCGGCGTCGGGTCGGCGACCAGTGCGAGCAGCGCCGCGCCGGCTGCAGCCAGCACAGTGGCGATGGCTGCAGCGATGGCGCACAGCCGAGTCGACCGGTACACCGCCAGTGAGTAGGTGGCGACCAGAAGTGTCACGCCGGCTGTCGCGCCGGCGGTGTGGCCGGCCGGGTCGGCAGTGACCGCCTGCAGTGCGACGGCGATCGTGAACGGCAGCAGCGGCATGCGCCTGCGCAGCAGGAGAGAGCCGCACGCGGCGAGGATCAGCACACCGACGGCGATCGTGCCGACGATCTGGCCCGGTGCGAGACCAGAGCCCTCACCGGTGTAGGTGCGGGTGGCTGTGGCCGAGCCCAGTGAGAGCAAGAGGGCGAAGAATGCGATGAGCAGGTCGCTGAACAGCGGATGCCGAGACCAGAACCGGCGGAACACGCCGGGAGGTCGCGGCAACCGGAGGTCCGCGTCATCGTGCACGCGGACGCTCCGGTCGGGCGTGGTCAGCCTCGTCTCGCCGTTGCGCACGGCCTCGACTCTACGGTGTGAGCCCCTGCGCGACACAGCGACGTCCGTGGCCGAGAAGATTACGCGTCGCGGGTGCGCAGAACCGCCCACGCGCCGAGAAGACCGGCCACCACCCAGCATCCGAGGGTGACCAGCGCCACCGGAACACTGAGCACGCCGTCGGTGCCGGCCGGGGTGGTCAGCGCCTGAGCGGCCGACATCGGCAGATACTGCGCTGCCTCGTGGAGCCAGCTCCACGACCCCTCGGAGGGGAAGATCGAGCCCACGATCGGCAGCACGAACAGCACCCCCACCGTGGCGGCGATCGCACCGGGTCCGTTGCGCAGGATGAATCCGAATGCCAGACCGATCACGGCGAACACCGCCATCGACAGCGCGGCGTACAGAATCGGCTGCACCGTCTCGGCGACGCCGGCCGCGAAGGGTGCGACCTGCAGGATCGCGGCGACGGGAATCAGTGCGAGGGCGAAGACGACCAGGCTGACAACGGCCAGCAGCACGGCGACCACGATCGTCTTCGCGGCCAGCACCGCGCCGCGGCGGGGTTGTGCCGTCAGGGTCGAGCGGATCATGCCCGTGGAGTACTCGCCGGTCACTGCGATGGCGCCGAGGGCCCCGGCCAGCAGCATCGTGAACTGGATGGGTGCGATCACCGCCATCGGGATGGAGCCCGAGACATCCCCTCGCGAGAACGAGCCGATCGAGGCGGCGATCAGAGCCGAGATCCCGATCGACAGCACGGCGACCACGATGATCGACCACCAGGTCGAGCGCAGGGTCAGCAGCTTGATGGTCTCGCTGCGCAACAGTCGGGTGAAGGTCAGGCGCACGCCGTCGGGTACGGCTCCGGCGAGCGGCGCGGTCGGAGATGCGGCCTGCGTGGGCTCGAGTGCGGTGGTCATGCGATCTCCTTGGTCTTGTATTCGACCGAGCCTTCGGTGAGGGCGAGGTACGCGTCTTCGAGCGACCCCGTCGTCTGCGTCAGCTCGTGCAGGGGGATGCCGTGGGCTGCGGCGGTGTCGCCGATGCGGGCTGCGGTGATGCCCGTCAGCTGCAGCATGCTGGGGGCGGTCGCGGTCACCTCGACGCCAGGGCCGCCGATGAGAGAGACCAACTCGGCGGCGCGGGGGCTGGACACCCGGACGGTGGCCGTGGTCCATGCGCGCACGAGGTCGCCCAGCGGCGCATCGGCGAGCACTTTGCCGCGGCCGAGCACGATGACGTGGTCGGCGGTCTGCGACATCTCGCTCATCAGATGGCTCGACAGCAGCACTGTGCGCCCCTCGGACGCGGCGTGGCGCACGAACTGGCGCACCCAGCGCACTCCCTCGGGGTCCAGGCCATTGACCGGTTCGTCCAGGATCAGCGTGTGTGGGTCGCCGAGCAGCGCCGCAGCGATGCCCAGCCGCTGGCCCATGCCCAGCGAGAACTTGCCGGCGCGTTTGCGCGCGACCGAGCCGATGCCGGCGATCTCGATCACCTCGTCGACGCGGCGGTTCGGGATGCCGTGGGTGGCGGCCATGGCGCGCAGGTGGCTGCGGGCGGTGCGGCCGGTGTGGACCGCCTTCGCATCCAGGAGCACGCCGACCTCACGCAGGGGAGCGCGCATCGAGGCGTAGCGGGCGCCGCTGACGGTCACGCTGCCTGCCGTGGGACGGTCCAGTCCCACGATCATGCGCATCGTGGTGGATTTGCCGGCACCGTTCGGTCCCAAGAACCCGGTGACCTTGCCGGGTTGCACGGTGAACGAGATGTCGTCGACCGCGGTCTTCGCCCCGAATCTCTTCGTCAGGCCTTCTGCTGTGATCATGCTTCGACGCTATCGGGCGGTCGAAGCATCCCACATCGTCCCGCGGTACCGATTCACGCGAGGCGAACCGGTACCGCAGGCCGATGCGTGTCAGTCCTGCGCGTCGCGGGCCTGCACCGCCAGCGCGCGCTCCACACCCGCCAGGTTCTCGGCGACGATCCGGCGCAGCGCGGCAGGTGCGTCGTCGTTCTCGGCGAGCCAGGTGCGGGTGGCGTCGCGCAGTGCGGTGTTCGCCAGCGGTGCCGGATACAGCCCGCTGATCAGGTAGTGCGCGATCTGATAGGTTCGCGAGTTCCAGATCGGCAGCAGCATGTCGAAGTACTGGGCGACGAACGGCTCGAGCGCGGCGGCTCCGGCGGGGTGCACGAAGCCCGCGGCGGCCGAGCGCACGACCGTGTTGGGCAGGTCGTGGTGGACGATCAGGCTGTCCCATGCGATCTGCTTGGATGCCGCATCAGGCAGGGCTGCCTTCGCCTGCGCTGCGAGCTCGGCGCCCTTGGCCGTGTTGTCGGCGGCGTGGGCGGCGTCGATCGTATCGGCGTCGACCGCGCCGCCGGCGGCCAGTGAGATCAGCAGCTGCCAAGAGAGGTCGGCGTCGATCTGAAGGCCCTCGAGCACCGTCTGGCCGTCACGCAGGCTGCGCACCTGGGCCCACTGCGCGTCGGTGGCAGCCGCTGCGGCGAAGGCCGTCACGAGCTGCAGCTGGCTGTCGCTGCCGGACTCGGCGGCCTGCGCGAGAGCCCAGAGGCCGTCGGCCACACGCTCGCGGGTCTGGTCGCGGTGCGCGGGGGCGACGTACGCGTTGGCGGCCAGCAGAAGCTGGCTCAGCGTCGTGCGAATGGTCGTAGACTCGGTCTCGGCGCCGATGTTTCCCAGTACCAGGTCGACGTAGTCGCTCGGCGAGGACTCCGCGTCGCGGGTCTGGTCCCATGCGGCGCCCCACACCAGCGAGCGCGCCAGCGGATCGCTGATCTTGTCGAGGTGGGCGATCGCGGTCGCCAGCGACTTCTCGTCGAGACGGATCTTCGCGTAGGCAAGATCGTCGTCGTTGAGCAGCACGAGGTCGGGGCGCTTCAGACCCTTCAGCTCGGGCACGTCCGTGCGGTCGCCGTCCACGTCCAGCTCGATGTGGTGCACGCGCACGAGAGCTTCGTCCTGGAGGTTGTAGAACCCGATGCCGAGGCGGTGCGGGCGGATCGTCGGATAGTCGGCGGGCGCGGTCTGCACCACGCCGAAGCGGGTGATCACGCCGTCCGCATCATCCACGATCAGCGGCGAGAGAGTGTTGACGCCTGCCGTCTCGAGCCACTTCTTCGACCAGGCTGAGAGGTCGCGGCCGCTGGTGACCTCGAGCTCGGCGAGCAGGTCTTTCAGTTCGGTGTTGCCCCACTGGTGCTTCTGGAAGTAGGCGGCGACCCCGGCGAAGAACGCGTCGATGCCGACCCAGGCGGTCAGCTGCTTGAGCACCGATCCACCCTTGGCATAGGTGATGCCGTCGAAGTTGACCTGGACGTCTTGGAGGTCGTTGATCGTGGCCACGACCGGGTGGGTCGAGGGCAGCTGGTCCTGCCGGTACGCCCAACTCTTCTCCATCGCGTTGAACGTGGTCCACGCCTCGGTCCACTCGGTGGCCTCGGCGGTGGCGATCGTCGAGGCCCACTCGGCGAACGACTCGTTCAGCCACAGGTCGTTCCACCACTTCATGGTCACCAGGTCGCCGAACCACATGTGCGCGAGCTCGTGCAGGATCGTGACGACCCGGCGCTCCTTGACCGCGTCGGTGACCTTGCTGCGGAAGACATACGTCTCGGTGAAAGTCACCGCACCGGCATTCTCCATGGCGCCTGCGTTGTATTCGGGCACGAACATCTGGTCGTACTTCTCGAACGGGTACGGCACCCCGAAGCGCTCTTCGTAGTACGCGAATCCCTGCCGTGTCTTCTCGAAGATGTAGTCGGCGTCCATGTACTGCCACAGGCTCTTGCGGGCGAACACGCCCAGCGGAATGACACGGCCGGATGCGCTGGTCAGCTCCGAGTAGGTCGCCTCATAGGGGCCGGCGACCAGCGCGGTGATGTATGACGAGATGCGCGGCGTGCGAGTGAACGTCCACGTCGCCGTGGCGGCATCCACTGCCACCGGCTCGGGCGTCGGCGAGTTGGAGATGATCTTCCAGCTCGCCGGCGCCGTGACGGTGAACTGGAAGCCGGCCTTCAGGTCGGGCTGTTCGAACACGGCGTACATGCGGCGGGCGTCGGGCACCTCGAACTGCGAGTACAGATAGACCTCGTCGTCGACCGGGTCGACGAAGCGGTGCAGACCCTCGCCCGTGTTCGTGTACAGGCAGTCGGCGTCCACGACCAGCTCGTTGTGCGCGGCGAGTCCGCTGAGCGCGATGCGCGAGTCGGCGTACACGGCGGCAGGGTCCAGCGAGCGACCGTTGAGGGTGATCGCGTGCACCTCGCGCGCAATCAGGTCGATGAATGTCGACGCTCCTTCGGTTGCGGCGAAGCGCACCGTTGTGGTGGAGCGGAAGACCTCCGGCCCCTGGGTCAGGTCGAGTGCGACGTCGTATTCCTGGGTGTCGACGATGGCACGGCGCTCCTGCGCCTCGATGCGGGTGAGGTTCTCTCCTGGCACTGCAATGCTCCCGTGGGTGTGGGCGGATGGATGCCGCGGCCGACGCTGCTGGCGACGGCGACAACCTCACCAGCCTAAGCGCTTCGCGCGGCGTCGTTGCGATCGATGTGCGATCGCGCGTGATCGACGGCGTCGTCCATTGCGGTGAACAGATGGTTGTGATGGCGCAGCGAGCCGAGCACTCCGACCGTGCGGAACAGGTCTTCGTGCCCGGGCTGGACGCCCTTGATGAGGACGGTGACGCGTCGGCGTTCGAGCGTCTGCACGATGTCGCTGAGGATGTGGGCGCCGGTGGCGTCGACCAGTTCGAGCTGCGACATGCGCAGGATGACCACCTCGACGCTCGCGACCTTCGTGACCGCCGTGAACACGCGGTCGGCGGCGGCGAAGAACAGCGGCCCGTCGAACCGGATGATGGCGATGCGATCGTCGCCGGGGTGCGCGTCACCGCTGATGGGTTCGCGTCGGATTCCGGTGGCACGGGACAGATTGCGGATCGCGAAGAAGCCCGCGCACAGCACGCCGATGAGCACGGCCACGATGAGGTCGACCGACACGGTCACCAGCGCCGTCACGATGAACCCGGTGGCGTCTGAGCGCGTCGAGCGCAGGATCGAGCGCATCGTCTGCAGGCGCACCATCCGGACGGCGGTGATCATGAGCACACCGGCCAGCGCTGCCAGCGGAATGCGGCCGACAGGCCCGGCCGCCACGAGCACCACGGTCAGAAGCACCAGTGCGTGGAAGACGGATGCGAGCCGGGTGCGGCCGCCCGAGCGGACGTTGACGGCCGTGCGCGCGATCGCGCCGGTCGCCGGCATCCCGCCGAACAGTCCCGATCCGATGGAGGCGATGCCCTGCCCGACCAGCTCGCGGTCGGGATCGTAGGCGCCGGTGTCAGCCATGGATGCGGCGACGCGGGCAGAGAGCAGCGACTCGATCGCCGCGAGGGCCGCGACCGTCAGCGCGGGCATGACCAGGTCTACGAGCGTTCCGGGATCCAGGGTGGGAAGGCTGGGAGCCGGCAAGGTGTTCGGAAGGGTGCCGATCACCGCGAGGGGTGCATGCACGACCACGGCGATCACCGCCACCACGATGATGCCGATCAACGAGCCCGGCAGTGCGCGGTGGATGCGCGGGGCGGTGAGCATGATTGCGACCACCACGAGCACGGCGCCCAGCGACCACGGCATGTAGGCGAGGTCGGCGCCCGCCAGCGACTGCACTGCGGCCACGATCGCGTTAGAGCTGTGCTCGCCCGCGGCCGCCTGGTGCGGTGAGGCGATCAGCGGCACCTGCTGCATGAAGATGATGACGGCGATGCCGAGGGTGAAGCCCTCGATCACCGGCCAGGGGATGAACGAGATCGCCCGGCCCATCCGCAGGGCCCCGGCCGCCAGCACGATCACACCCGCCATCACGCTCACAGCGGCCACGGCACCCACACCGTGGGTGGCGACGATGGGCAGCAGCACCACGACCATGGCGCCGGTGGGTCCCGAGACCTGCACATTGGATCCGCCGAACACCGCCGCCAGGACGCCGGCGATGATCGCGGTCACCAGTCCCGCCTCGGCGCTGACGCCCGAGCTGACGCCGAACCCCAGTGCCAGCGGCAGCGCGACGATGCCGACGGTGAGCCCGGCGAGCAGATCCGTGCGCCAGGTGCGGCCCAGGCCGCGGACGTCGCGCGCGGAAGGGAGCAGGCCCGCGAGATATGCCGCGAAGCGGTGGCCGGAGCCGGGTCGCAGCGCGTGCGGTGCGGGCCGGGTCATCCTGCGGATCCGGCGACGTCCGGCAGGCCGCGGGCCTCGTCGAGGAGCGCCCCGTCGGCCTCGAGGATCCCCAGCAGCAGGGCGCGGGCGACGGCGAGCAGTTGCGCGGTGCGCCCATCGGCGAGCCGGTAGAAGACGTGGCTTGCGCGCCGTTCCGAGACGACGAGCCGGTGACGGCGCAGGACGGCGAGATGCTGCGACAGGTGCGGGTTGGCCAGACCTGTCTCCTCCTGCAGGACGGCGACGGAGACTTCGGGCGACGCCGAGAGCAGCTCGAGGATGCGGATGCGCAGCGGGTGCGCGAGCCCCTTGAACAGATTCGCCTTCACTTCGTACAGCGGGCGTTCGTTCGGAGATAGTGGCATAGTGAATTAACTATATCGCAATTCTATGCCCGGACCGAGCCTGCGCCGGCCGAATAGGATGGCGGCATGCGGATCCACATCGCCACCGATCACGCGGGGCTCGAGTTCTCCACGCGGCTGCAGCAGCATTTGTCAGAGCAGGGGCACGAGGTCGTCGACCACGGTCCCGTCGAGTACGACGCGGTGGACGATTACCCCGCGTTCTGCATCCGCGCGGCGCAGGCCGTGGTGCGCGACCAGGCGGCGGGGATCGAGACGCTGGGCGTCGTGTTCGGTGGGTCGGGCAACGGCGAGCAGATCTCGGCGAACAAGGTCGTCGGCATCCGTGCAGCGCTGGTGTGGAACATGTCCACGGCCGAGCTTGCCCGCCAGCACAACGACGCCAACGTGATCGCGATCGGGGCGCGTCAGCACGCCTTCGAAGAAGCGGCAGGCTTCATCGACCGATTCATCGCGACACCCTTCTCCGCCGAAGAGCGGCACGCGCGGCGCATCGCGCAGATCCGTGCCTTCGAACAGGACGGCAGCCTGCTCCCCGACCCCCGCGCAGCGCTCTGATGCCCGAAGGGCACTCCGTTCATCGCATCGCCCGTCAGTTCGATCGCAACATGATCGGGCGCGAGGTTGCGGCATCCAGCCCGCAGGGGCGCTTCGTCGAGGGTGCGTCGATGCTGTCGGGGCGAGTGGCCACCGAAGTGCAGGCCGTCGGCAAGCAGATGTTCATGTCGTTCGACGACGACCTCTGGCTGCGAGTGCATCTGGGCATCTACGGGGCGTGGGACTTCGCCGGCGAGATCCTCGTCGACCCGACCATCGCCTCTGCCAACGGCCGGATGGGCCAGACCAACCAGCGCGGCACGGACCTCGACGGTGACCCGTCAGGTGCGGGGGAGACGGTGATGGATGCCGCGGGTGAGAACTCGCTGACCTCCATCGGAGCGCCGCGCCGCGCACGCGTGCACGTGCGCATGTCGGAGCAGACCACCGGGCTCGGCGACGAGGGCGCACAGTGGCCGCCGCCGGTGGTCGGACAGGTGCGGCTGCGGCTTCTGACCGAGATCACCTGCGCCGACCTGCGCGGACCGACCGCGTGCGAGCTGCAGTCCCCGGATGAGATGGCGGCCACGGTCGCCAGGCTGGGGCCCGATCCCCTGGTGGGCGACCCCTCCGAGGGGGAGGAGCGGTTCGTCGCCACGGTGAGGCGCAAGCCCACCCCGATCGGGCTGCTCCTGATGGACCAGAGCGTCGTCAGCGGCATCGGCAACGTGTACCGGGCCGAACTGCTGTTCCGCGCACGGCAGAACCCGCACACCCCCGGACGCGACGTGCCCGAAGAGATCGTGCGGGGGCTGTGGCACGACTGGGTGCGACTGCTGTCCATCGGCGTCGAGACCGGTCAGATGATGACGATGGACGGTCTGGATGCCGAGTCGTATCGCAACGCGATGGCCAACCGCGATGATCGGCACTGGGTCTATCACCGCGCAGGGCTGCCGTGTCGGGTGTGCGGCACCGCGATCGTCGTCGAAGAGGCGGCGTCCCGCAAGCTCTACTGGTGCCCGCGCTGCCAGGCGTGAGCCCGACCCACCCAGCCGTGACGCCACGCACGAAGCCCCCGGAGTGTGGTCCGGGGGCTTCGTGCGTAGCGTGTGGCGCCTACTCGGCGAGGTGGGCGACCAGCAGCCAGCGGTCCTTCTCGATACCGGCCTTGATGCCGATCGCGATGTCCTGACTGGTCAGGTCGATCTCGTCGAGCCCATCGACGGCGGCCTGCAGCGAGGCGATCACGCCGTCCATGTCGGCGATGACGGCGCGCACCGTCTCTTCCCACGGCGTGAATCCGGCGGCCACCTTCGTGGCATCGACGTTGGCCGCGACCGTGTCCAGCCGCGCGTCGATGGGAAGTCCGAGTGCCACCACGCGCTCGGCGGCCTCGTCTGCCCAGCCCTGCGCGTGGGCGACGACCGTGTCCAGCAGCTCGTGGATGGCGATGAAGTTCGCGCCGCGCACGTTCCAGTGCGCCTGCTTTCCGTTCACGGCCAGGGCCTGCAGGCCGAGCGTCACAGGCGTGAGGAACTGTGCGGATCCTGCCGCCACCGTCGGATCGACGGCGGCGAGCGCGGTGGTGTGGGTATTGGGCATGTCATGACCTCCGGTTCGGTACGGCAGCTACTGAATGCAACGCTACGCACTGGGGTTCATTCCGCAAGCAAGACAAGGCTGGGCTTGGCTGGGCCTATCTGGGCTTGTGCGGGCCGCGCCGCCGCGCGGCGGGTGAAAGAGGTATGTCTGCAGAATTGCATTGAACTTCCGGTTCACACGGCCGGTGGGCGGGGCGGATATCGTGGCGGCATGAGCGTCGACGCAGCTGCCAGCATCCTGTCCGTCAACGGCGAGAGCCCGGTGATCGCATCGAGCGCGTTCGTCGCCGCCGGTGCACGTGTGGTCGGGGCGGTGACCCTGGGCACCCAGGCCAGTGTCTGGTACAACGCCGTGCTGCGTGCCGACGGCGACTCGATCACGGTCGGTGCCGGCAGCAACCTGCAGGACAATGTGTCGGTGCATGTCGACCGCGGATCTCCGGTGGTGATCGGCGAGAACGTCTCGGTCGGGCACAACGCCGTCGTGCATGGCTGCACGATCGGCGACGGCTCACTGATCGGGATGGGCGCCGTCGTGCTCAACGGCGCGAAGATCGGTGCAGGATGCCTCGTGGCAGGCGGTGCGGTCGTGCTGGAGAACGCCCAGATCCCGGCGGGGTCGCTGGTGGCCGGCGTGCCCGCCAAGGTTCGTCGGGAGCTGAGCGAGCAGGAGAAGGCGGGGCTGCTGGAGAACGCCCGCATCTACCGCGAAGAGCACCGGCTGGCGCATTCAGGCCACTGAGACCGAGGGGTGGAGGGGATGACGGGAATCGAACCCGCGTAATCAGTTTGGAAGACTGAGGCTCTACCATTGAGCTACATCCCCGTGCCGCTGGCGCGACCATGACACTCTACCGGACGGCGGCGCCGCTCTCGGACACCGCGGGGGTCTTCGGCGGTGCATTGGGGGCGTCACAGACTGCGCGCGGCTTTTCCAGCGCTGTCCGGTAGGCTTGTGCAGGCCGTTTCGGCGCTATGCGCCCCGGGGCGTAGCTCAGCTTGGTAGAGCGCCCGCTTTGGGAGCGGGAGGCCGCAGGTTCAAATCCTGTCGCCCCGACGTCACGGCCCAACAGACCCAGACCTTAAGCCGACACGTCCGCGTGCCCGAACCAGAGGAGAACGAAAAGGCATGGTCACGAGCACCGTCGAACAGCTCAGCCCCACTCGAGTGAAGCTGCATGTCAGCGTCACCCCCGATGAGCTCAAGCCCAGCATCACCCACGCGTATGAGCACATCGCTCAGGACGTGCAGGTCCCCGGTTTCCGCAAGGGCAAGGTGCCGGCTCCCATCATCGACCAGCGCGTCGGTCGTGGCGCCGTCCTCGAGCACGCCGTCAACGAGGGCCTGGACGGGTTCTACCGCGAGGCCGTGAACGCGCACGAAGTGCGCATCGTGGGCCGCCCGAACGCCGAGATCGTCGAATGGCCCAACGAGAAGGACTTCTCGGGCGACCTGAAGGTCGAGATCGAGGTCGACGTGCGTCCCGACTTCGACCTGCCCGAGTACGAGGGAACGACCATCACGGTCGACGCCGCTGAGAACGATGCAGCCGCGGTCGACGAAGAGCTCGACCGCCTGCGCGGCCGCTTCGGCACGCTGATCACGGTCGACCGTCCCGCCAAGGCCGGCGACTTCGTCGAGCTGGACATGGTCGCAACGATCGCCGACGCCGAGATCGACCGCGCCGAGGGTGTCTCGTACGAGATCGGCTCGGGCGAGCTGCTGGAGGGCATCGACGAGGCGATCGACTCGCTGACCGCCGGTGAAGACACCACGTTCCGCTCGACGCTGATCGGCGGCGACCACGCCGGTGAAGAGGCCGAGGTCGCTGTCACCGTCAAGAGCGTGAAGGAGCGCGAGCTGCCCGACGCCGACGACGACTTCGCGCAGATCGCCAGCGAGTTCGACACCATCGCCGAGCTGCGCGACTCTCTGGCCGAGCGCGTCGGACAGCAGGCAGTGTTCTCGCAGGGCGCCGCCGCGCGCGACAAGCTCGTCGAAGAGCTGCTCGCCAAGGTCGACATCCCCGTCCCGGAGCAGCTGGTCGAAGACCAGGTGCACGAGCACCTCGAGCAGGAGGGTCGTCTGGAGGACGACGAGCACCGCGCCGAGGTCACCGAGGCCAGCCAGAAGCAGTTCCGCACGCAGGTGCTGCTGGACAAGATCGTCGAGAAGCACGACGTGCAGGTCTCGCAGGACGAGCTGACCCAGTACATCGTGCAGTCGGCCGCGCAGTACGGCATCGCGCCGCAGGAGTTCGTCGAGGCGCTGCAGCAGAACGGGCAGCTGCCCGTGCTGGTCGGCGAGGTCGCCCGCAACAAGGCGCTTGCGATCGCCCTGGGCAAGGTCACCGTGGTCGACAGCGAAGGCAAGACCGTCGACCTGACCGGCTTCATCGCCGAAGAGGTCGGCGAGGACGCCGGCGACGCCGAGGCCGAGTCCGCCGCGACCGAGTCCGCTGCTGAGGAGTCGGCCGCCGAGCCGGCCGAGAAGGCGCCGGCGAAGAAGGCTGCTGCCAAGAAGCCGGCTGCCAAGAAGCCGGCCGCGAAGAAGCCCGCTGCCAAGAAGGACGACGCCGACAAGGCCGAGTGATCGCGGCACAGTCAGACGAGGGGTGGATGCTGCGGCATCCGCCCCTCGTCGCCTGTCGGCATGATCGATGAAGCCGCGTTCTGTGTGCCGGTCCGCCGCGCTCTCTGCCCAGGGCGAACAGGGCCGGGTCGCGCACCGCGCGCCGGTAGATTCGAAGTCACGCAACCGAATCAGGAGCTGGAATGGCTGAACCCCTTGTCGCGACGAGTGTCTTCGACAGGCTGCTGAAGGACCGCATCATCTGGCTGGGCTCAGAGGTGCGCGACGACAACGCCAACGAGATCTGCGCGAAAATCCTTCTTCTCGCCGCAGAAGATTCCCAGAAGGACATCTATCTCTACATCAATTCGCCCGGCGGCTCGATCACGGCCGGCATGGCGATCTACGACACGATGCAGTTCGTGCCCAACGACATCGTCACGGTCGGCATCGGCATGGCGGCCTCGATGGGCCAGCTGCTGCTGACCAGCGGCACGATGGGCAAGCGCTACATCACGCCCAACGCCCGTGTGCTGCTGCACCAGCCGCACGGCGGCTTCGGCGGTACCGCCAGCGACATCCAGACGCAGGCGCAGCTGATCCTCGACATGAAGAAGCGGCTCGCAGAGATCACCGCGTCGCAGACCGGCAAGACCGTCGAGCAGATCAACGCCGACGGTGACCGTGACCGCTGGTTCAGTGCCGATGAGGCGCTGGAGTACGGATTCGTCGACCACATCCGCGAGCACGCCGAAGACGTGCACGGCGGCGGTGGAACCAGCAAGTGACGCGCGAAGGAGACACGCTCATGAACACGCCCTCTTTCGGCCTTCCGACCTCGCCCCGCGCCCTGCAGATGCCCTCCAGCCGCTACGTGCTGCCCCAGTTCGAGGAGCGGACCGCATACGGCTACAAGCGCCAGGACCCCTACAACAAGCTGTTCGAAGACCGTGTGATCTTCCTCGGCGTCCAGGTCGACGACGCGTCTGCCGACGACGTGATGGCCCAGCTGCTTGTGTTGGAGAGCCAGGACCCCGACCGTGACATCGTCATGTACATCAACTCGCCCGGTGGCTCGTTCACCGCGATGACCGCGATCTACGACACGATGCAGTACGTCTCGCCGCAGATCCAGACGGTCGTGCTCGGACAGGCGGCCTCGGCCGCCGCCGTGCTGCTGGCCGCCGGCGCCCCCGGCAAGCGGCTCGCGCTGCCCAACGCCCGCATCCTGATCCACCAGCCCGCCGTGGGCGAGGCCGGTCAGGGGCAGGCCTCGGACATCGAGATCCAGGCCAACGAGATCATGCGCATGCGCACGTGGCTCGAAGAGACCCTGGCCCGCCACTCCAAGCGCACGCAGGAGCAGGTCAACAAGGACATCGACCGCGACAAGATCCTGTCGGCCACCGACGCCGTCGAGTACGGCCTGGTCGACCAGGTGCTGACCACGCGCAAACGCGGCGGTCAGAACGCCATCGCCGCGTCCTGAACACGGTGCGCGGGCCCCGGCATCCTCTGATGGATGCCGGGGCCCGCGCATTCGGTTCGGGGCCGCGCGTCGCAATACGGGCGGATGTCGCCGCCTGCGATTAGGCTCGAATCATGCAGACCGGGGATGTCTGCAGCACCGGAGGAGAAGCTCATGGCACGAATCGGCGAGAGTGCTGACCTGTTCAAGTGTTCCTTCTGCGGAAAGAGCCAGAAACAGGTCGTGCAGTTGATCGCCGGTCCGGGTGTGTACATCTGCAACGAGTGCATCGAGCTGTGCAACGAGATCATCGAAGAGCGCATGGCCGAATCGGCCGACGGCGCGGTCGCGGAGTTCGATCTTCCCAAGCCGCGCGAGATCTTCTCGTTCCTCGAAGAATATGTGGTCGGACAAGACGACGCGAAGCGTGCGCTGGCCGTGGCCGTCTACAACCACTACAAGCGCGTGCGGGCCCGCACGACGATCCAGTCCGCCGAGCAGCGGGTCGACGAGATCGAGATCGCCAAGAGCAACATCCTGCTGCTGGGGCCGACCGGGTGCGGAAAGACCTATCTGGCGCAGACGCTGGCAAAGCGTCTGAACGTGCCGTTCGCTGTGGCCGACGCGACGGCGCTCACCGAGGCGGGCTACGTCGGCGAAGACGTCGAGAACATCCTGCTCAAGCTGCTGCAGGCGGCCGACTTCGACACCGCGCGCGCTGAGACCGGCATCATCTACATCGACGAGGTCGACAAGATCGCGCGCAAGGCCGAGAACCCCTCGATCACCCGCGACGTGTCGGGTGAGGGCGTGCAGCAGGCGCTGCTGAAGATCCTCGAGGGCACCGTCGCCTCGGTTCCGCCGCAGGGCGGACGCAAGCATCCGCATCAGGAGTTCATCCAGATCGACACGACGAACGTGCTGTTCATCGTCGCCGGAGCGTTCGCGGGACTCGAAGACATCATCTCCGCCCGCGTCGGCAGGCACGGCGTCGGGTTCGGGGCGTCGCTGCACCGCAAAGACGAAGACCTCAACCTGTTCAGCGAGGTCCAGCCCGAAGACCTGCACAAGTTCGGCCTGATCCCCGAGTTCATCGGGCGTCTGCCCGTCGTGGCATCGGTATCGCCGCTGGACCGTGAGGCGCTCATGGAGATCCTGACGACGCCGAAGAACGCCCTGGTCAAGCAGTACCAGCGCATGTTCGAGCTGGACGACGTCGAACTCGAGTTCGAGAACGACGCGCTGCAGGCCATCGCCGATCTCGCCGTGACGCGCAAGACCGGCGCGCGCGGCCTGCGGGCGATCCTCGAAGACGTGCTCGGCCCGATCATGTTCGAGATCCCGTCGACCGAGGACGTCGTGAAGGTCGTGGTCACCCGCGGCGCCGTCGAAGAAGGTGCGGCACCCACGCTGGTGCTGCGCCAAAAGCGCAAGAGCGCCTGAGTCAGCCCGCCGCTGCCGGCGGCTTGTCCTTCCGGCTGCGGAGCCCGATCAGGGCACGAGATGCGTCTGCGCTGTCAGGACGCGAGACGCGTCAGGGCGATCAAGACCCTGTCGTCGGTGCGCACCCACGTGGCCACGCGCTGGATGCGCAGCCCGACCGGCGCCAGCCGGCCCAGGAGGCGGTCAAGAGTGGCGAACGGCTCATGGTTGCGCAGGTACGGGTGCTCGCCTGCGCGTGCGCCGTGCTCGCGCCCGGCATGGGCGTCTGCGTGGGCGGCGTGCGCGTGGGCAGTGTGCCCGGCACCGGCGAACGTCGCGGTTATCACCCGGCCGCCGGGGCGCAGGACGCGGGCCCACTCGGCGATGGCGGCGTCCGGCTCGGGGAACAGGTGCAGCGCCGCCACGCACGTGACGAGATCGACCGAACCATCAGGCAGCGGCAGGGCCGCAGCATCCGCCTGGACCCACTGGGCCGACGGCAGTTCGGCGCGGGCAACGGCGAGCATGCCCGCCGACAGGTCCACCCCGATCGCCGTCACATCGGGACGGGCTCGGGTGAGCGCGCGCACGACCAATCCGGTGCCGGTGGCCACATCGACCGCGGTGCCGCCCTCGGGCACGGTCGCGAACCGTGCCACAGAGGCGGCGAGCAGGTGGTGCATCGTGCTCTGGTCGTAGTACGGAGCGCGTTCGTCGAACGCCGCCCGTACCGCATCGCGCTGCTCGTCTGCTCTGCTCATGCCTGCTCCCGATCCTTCACTCTTGGTCGCCCCGCAGCCGCGCGTGGTTCCTCCATAGTCGCCCCGCGGCCGTGCACATCTGCGGGGATCGTGTCCGACACCCCGACGTGTCGACGCCGTAACCGGCGTGTCGCCGAAATCCCCGCCGCTGTGCGCACGCCCTGCTGCGGCCGGCCGCTGCTGTGCGGCCGCGCTGCTCAGTCGTCGAGGCCGCGGCGCTTGAGCAGCGGGGCGATCTCGGCGTCCCGGCCGCGGAAGTCACGGTACGCCTCGAGCGGGTCCTTCGAACCGCCGACGCCCAGCAACCGGTCGCGGAAACGGTCGCCGTTCTCGCGGGTGAGCCCGCCGTTCTCGCGGAACCACTCGACGGTGTCGGCGTCGAGCACCTCGCTCCAGATGTACGAGTAGTAGCCGGCGCTGTATCCGCCCGAGAAGACGTGCTGGAAGTAGGTCGAGGAGTAGCGCGTGGGCACGGCCGGGTTGTCGAGCCCGATTCCGGCGAGGGCGGATGCCTCGAACCCGACGACGTCGATGTCCTGCGCGGCCTCGTCGGCGCTGAGGGCATGCCACGCCTGGTCGAGCCACGCCGCGGCGAGATACTCGCTGGTGGCGAAGCCCTGGTTGAACGACTCGGTCGACTGCAGCTTGTGTACGACCTCGGCCGGCAGCGGCTCGCCGGTGTCGATGTGCCGGGCGTAGTTGTCCAGGATCTCGGGCCAGAACATCCACATCTCGTTGACCTGGCTGGGAAACTCCACGAAGTCACGGAACACGGCGGTGCCGGCGAAGTGCGGATAGGTCACGGTCGCGAACAGGCCGTGCAGTGCGTGGCCGAATTCGTGGAACAGCGTGTTCGCCTCGTCGAGCGAGAGCAGCGTCGGCATCCCGTCTGCCGGCTTGGAGACGTTGAGATTGTTCACGACGACGGCCTTCGTGCCGCGCAGCAGCGACTGACTGACGATGGAGTTCATCCACGCGCCGCCGCGTTTGGAATCACGCGTGTAGAGGTCCAGGACGTACAGCCCCTGAGCCGAGCCGTCCTCGTTGTGGACTTCGAATACGCGTGCCTCCGGGTGGTAGGCGTGCAGATCCGGGCGTTCGGTGAAGGTGACGCCGTACAGGCGGTTTGCGGCGTAGAACACCCCGTCCTTCAGCACGCGTTCGGCCTCGAACCAGGGCCGGAGGGCGGCGGTGTCGATCGCGTACTCGGCTTGGCGAACCTTCTCGGTGTAGAAGGCCCAGTCGTGGGCAGCGAGGTCGAACCGGTCCGCACCGGCGTCGATCGAGGCCTGCAGCGCCTGCTGCTCGCGGTGCGCGTTGCGCGCGGCGGGGACGGCCAGCCGATGCAGCAGGTCGCTCACCGCCTGCGGGTCGCCGGCGGTTTCGTCGGCGGTGACGTAGGCCGCGTGCGAGGGGTAGCCGAGCAGCGCCGCGCGCTGGGCACGCAGCCGGACGATCTGCAGCAGGGCGGCGCGGTTGTCGTTCGCATCGCCGCGCATGCCGCGGGAGCGGGATGCCGTCATGATGCGTTCCCGGACGGAACGGTCGCGCAGCGACGCCAGGTAAGGGTGGCCGGTGAACAGAGGCAGCGTCACGAGGTAGCCGCCGTCCAGGCCGCGGTCGCTGGCAGCCTGCGCGGCCGCCGAGAGCTCGCCGTCGCTGAGGCCCGCCAGGTCGGCGGCGTCGGTGGTGTGCACGGCGAGTTCGTTCGTGTCGGCAAGCAGGTTCTTCTCGAACGTCGTGGTCAGAGTCGACAGCTGCGTGTTCAGCGAGGTGAGCGTCGCCTTGGCCTCGTCGTCGAGTCCGGCACCGGCATGGGTCATCTCGCGATACCAGCGCTGCACGAGGTAACGCTTCTCGGCAGCGACGTCGGCGTCGGCGTCAGCGGCGTCGGAGGGCGCGGCATCCACAGCGTCGTGCAGGGTCTTGATGCGCTGGTACAGCGCACCGTCGAGCATGACGGCGTCTTCGTGGGCTGCCATCAGCGGTGCGAGCTGCTCTTCGATCTGCTGGATCGCCTCGGTCGCGTCGGCAGAGGAGACGGTGTAGAACGCCGTGGCGATGTCGTGCAGCAATCGTCCGCTCGACTCCAACGGCTCCATGGTGTTCTCGAACGTGGGCACGGAGCGCACGCGGGTGATCGCCGCGATCTCTTGCAGATGCTCGTCGAATGCGACCTCGAACGCCGGCAGATAGTGCTCGGGCCGGATCTGTGCATACGGCGGAAGGCTGTAGGGGAGCGGGCTGGGGAACAGGAGAGGGTTGGCCGAGGCATCCGTCATCCCTCCAGCGTAATCGCCGCGCCTGGTGAGCAAAGAAGCATCTGCAAAGGATTGATTGCAAAGAAATGCTTGCAAAGCGTTGTTCGCAAAGATATCTTTGCAGTCATGAGCGAGAACGAGACTCCGAATGGGCCGGTTCGCGTGCGGCGCATCGTCGAAGGCAACGCACTGCGTGCCCTCGCGCATCCCCTGCGGGTGCAGATCTACGACATCTTGGCGCAGTACGGTCCGCAGACCGCCAGCAGCCTGGCGCAGATGACGGGGGAGTCGACAGGGTCCACCAGCTACCACCTGCGGGCCCTGGCCAAGCACGAACTGATCCAAGAGGTCGAAGGCCGTGGAAATGCCCGCGAGCGGTGGTGGGAGCGCCCGCGCGGCTCGGTGACGTTCGGCAGCGCCGAGGGACTGAAGACGCCCTCGGGACGGGCTGCGACACAGGTCGTGATGACCGAGTTCTTCAACCGTCGTCACCAGCAGCTGATGCAGTACATCGCCGACGGCATCGCTCATCCGGTCGATGACTCCCCAGCGGTGATCACGACCGCCACCGCGCGGTTGACCGATGCGCAGATGGGCGAACTGAGCACGCGCGTGATGGCCATCATCGACGAATACGTCGATGCGTATCGCGACCAGACCGGAGATGGAGTGCGCGCGGTGAGCATCCGTGCCGACATCTTCCCACTCCCCGAGGAAGGACACTGACATGACCGCTCTGACGACCCGTCCGACCGCAACCGCGTCGCTGTTCGGGGCGCCGACTCGAATCGAACGACTGCTGCTGGCCCTCGCCGACAGCCTCGAGACCGCCGCCCGGCGACGCATGCAGCACCGTCAGCACGAGGCCGAGCGCATCGCATCGGGAGCCGCCGACCTGGCCACCGCGCGACGCGAGCACATCGCCGCCGCCTACCGCGGGCGGTTCCTGCGGTGAACTCCACGCGGCCCGCGCGTGCGCGCGACCGCCTCGGCCGTCCGTTCACAACGCTGTGGGGTGCCGCAGCGTTCAGCAACATGGCCGATGGGCTGGGTCGCACCGCGGTTCCGCTGATCGCGACGACGCTGACGCATGACCCCATCGCGATCTCGCTGATCACGGCCTTCGCCTTCCTGCCGTGGCTGGTGTTCGGTCTGCCGGCCGGCATGATCGTCGATCGGTGCGATCGCCGTCACGTCATGGCGTGCGCCAACACCATCCGCGGCGGCGTCGCGCTGGGGTTGGCGATCATGACGGTCACCGGCACGCTGAGCTTCTGGGCGCTGCTGGTGGGAACGCTGGCCTTCGGTCTCGGCGAGACGCTGTTCGACAACGCGACCACCGCCATGATCCCGTCGGTGGTGGCCAGGCGGCAGCTCGACCGGGCCAACGGGCGCATCCAGGCAGCCCAGATCACGATCGACAGCTTCATCGCCACCCCGATCGGGGGAGTGCTGTTCGCGATCGCTCTGGCTCTGCCGCTGTGGGCAGGGGCTGCGGGGTACCTCGTGCCCATCGCCCTTGCGCTGATGCTGCCGTTGTCGGCGGCACACGCACTGCGCGCCGACGTCCCGCCCTCGCCTGAGTCCGGTGAAGGGCGAATGGATGCCGCGGTCGGGGCTGCTGAGCACATCAGCACCCGCACGGCCGTCTCGTTCCTGTGGCACCACCGGTACCTGCGCACCATGATCGTGTTCACGGCGATCACCGGATCGTGCCTGACGTTCGCGCAGGCCGTGACGGTCCTGTTCCTGCTGGACCACTTGCACGTCGTGCCTGCCGCGATCGGCTTCGCCACGGCGGTCGTCGGTGCCGGAGCGCTGTGCGGGTCGCTCGTGTCGGCGCGGATCGTTGCTCGATTCGGTCGCGGACCGGTCATGCTCGCCGCCAATCTGACCGCCGCCGTCGGAATGAGCCTGGCGGGGATCGCCCCCGAGGCGTTCAGCGCCATGGCCGCCTATGCCGTGGCGGCGTTCGCGGTCGCAGTGTGGAACGTGCCGTGGGGAGCGCTGCGTCAGCAGATCATCCCCGGACGACTGTTCGGTCGAGTGCTGGGCATCACCCGCATGCTGACGTGGGGACTGTATCCCTTGGCCACATTGCTGGGCGGCTGGGTCTCGCGGTTCGACCTGCGACTGCCGTTCATCTCCGCCGGCGTCGTCATGCTCGTCGTCTCGCTGATGGGGTGGCAGCTGCTGACGCGCGGCACGCAGACGGCCGAAGCCGAGGCGGATGAGCGCGACCGTGCCGAAGCCGAAGCCGAAGCCGAAGCCGAGGCCGTAGCGCCGGTGCGTCAGTCCGACTGATCCTGGTCGTCATGCCGCACGACGACGGTGCCGGCGTGATCGACAGTCACGACGATGCCGAGGTCGAGTTCGGCGACGGGTCTTCCCTCCAACCACGTCAGCGTCCACCTCGCGACGCCCCGTTCGCTCGCCGGCAACCCCGCCTCGACGCTGCGCAGCTCGGCGACGACCTCGGAGGAGAGCCGGGCCGGCGGCTCGGCGCCGACCGCCCAGCGTGTGCCCAACTGCATGTCAGGCCTCCTGCGCAGTCAGCACGATGTCTGACACGGTCAGCTCATCGGCCTCGGCGTAGGTGATCTCGGCGATGCGTCCGACCGCCTTCAGGTCGCCCTCGGCAAGGCGGATCGCGTCGATCACCTCGGCGGGACCGGCCACGGTCACGTGCGAGACCGGCGTCTTCTGGGATGCCTTGGCCTCGGTCTTCGCGCGGCGGATCCCCACCAGCGCCCCGCCCACGGCCGACAGCACGTGGGCGTCGCCGGCGATCTCGAGAGGGGCGGGCCACTGTGCGGTGTGGATCGAACCGTCCTCGAACCACGACCAGGCCTCCTCCGTCGCGAACGACAGCACGGGGGCCAGCAGCCGCAGCAACGTCGACAGCGCCAGTCGCAGCGCGAGCGCCGCCGAGGCCTGCCCGACGTCGGTGCGGTCGTATGCGCGCTCCTTGACCAGCTCGAGGTAGTCGTCGCAGAACGTCCAGAAGAACGACTCGGTCAGCTCCAGAGCGCGGGCGTGGTCGTAGGCGTCGAACGCCCTCGTGGCTTCGCGCACGACGCCGTCCAGGGTGGCCAGCATCGAGGCATCCAGCGCATGCGTCACCTCGGCGCCCTCGGGAACGGGGAACGACAGCACGAACTTCGCAGCGTTGAGGACCTTGATCGCCAGTCGTCGCCCGATCTTGACCTGGGTCGGGTTCTGCGGGTCGAATGCCGCGTCGGCGCCGAGCCGGCTGGAGGCCGACCAATACCGCACTGCGTCGGTGCCGTGTGCGTCGAGGATGTCGGCAGGCGTGACCACGTTGCCCTTGGACTTGGACATCTTCTTGCGGTCGGGGTCGACGATGAAGCCCGAGATCGCGGCATCCGACCACGGCGCACGACCGTCTTCGAGCGCACTGCGCACCATGGTCGAGAACAGCCACGTGCGAATGATGTCCTGACCCTGAGGCCGCAGGTCGAACGGTGCGACCAGGTTCCACAGCTCATCGTCGCGCTGCCAGCCGCCGGCCAGCTGCGGGGTCAGCGACGAGGTCGCCCATGTGTCGAAGATGTCCTTCTCGGCGTCGAACCCGCCGGGCACTCCGCGCTGGTCTTCGCGGTAGCCGGCCGGCACGTCGATCGTGGGATCGATCGGCAGGGTCGCGGCATCCGGAATCAGCACGCGGTCGTAGTCGCGTTCGCCGTTCTCATCCAACGCGTACCAGAGCGGAATCGGCACGCCGAAGAAGCGCTGACGCGAGACGAGCCAGTCGCCGGTGAGGCCGTTCGTCCAGTTCTCGTACCGCACGCGCATGAAGTCGGGATGCCACGACATCTGCTGGCCGAGAGCGATGAGCCGGTCGCGCAGGGCCTCGTCACGAGCACCGTTGCGCAGATACCACTGGCGCGTGGAGACGATCTCGAGCGGGCGGTCGCCCTTCTCGAAGAACTTCACCGGGTGGCTGAACGGCTTGGAGATCTCCTTGAGGTCGCCCGATTCCTGCAGCAGTTCGGCGATGCGCTTCTTCGCGCTGAAGACGGTCTTGCCCGCCAGCTCCGCATACGCCGCCTTCGCGGCATCCGTGACGATCACATCGGGGGCCTCGGCGATGATGCGGCCGTCCTTGCCCAGGATCGTGCGGTTGGGCAGCTGAAGCTCGCGCCACCAGATGATGTCGGTCACGTCGCCGAACGTGCAGATCATCGCGATGCCCGAGCCCTTGTCCTGCTGGGCGAGCGGGTGGGCGAGGATCGGCACCTCGACGTCGAACAGGGGAGTGCGCACGGTCGTGCCGAACAGCGGCTTGTAGCGCTCGTCGTCGGGGTTGGCCACGAGGGCCACACACGCCGCCAACAGCTCGGGCCGCGTCGTCTCGATCAGCACATCGCCGCCGCCGTCGGTGCGATGGAAAGCGACCCGGTGGTACGCCGCCTGCTGCTCGCGGTCTTCGAGCTCGGCCTGCGCGATCGCCGAGCGGAAGTCGATGTCCCACAGGGTCGGCGCCATGGCCTGGTAAGCCTCGCCGCGCTCGAGGTTGCGCAGGAACGCGAGCTGGCTCGTGCGGATGGTGTGGTCCGAGATCGTGCGGTATGTCTGGCTCCAGTCCACCGACAGGCCCAGCTGACGGAACAGGCTCTCGAACTGCTTCTCGTCCTCTTCGGTGAGCGTCTCGCACAGTTCGATGAAGTTGCGACGGCTGATCGGCACCTGGTCGGCCGGCTTCAGGCTCTTCGCATCGCCCCGGAACGGGGGAGTGAATTCGGCGTCGTAGTGGAGCGACGGGTCACAGCGCACGCCGTAGTAGTTCTGCACGCGTCGCTCGGTGGGAAGGCCGTTGTCGTCCCACCCGAGCGGGTAGAACACCGTCTTGCCGCGCATGCGCTCGAAGCGCACCTTGATGTCGGTGTGCGTGTAGCTGAACACGTGGCCGATGTGCAGGCTGCCCGACGCGGTCGGCGGCGGCGTGTCGACCGAGAACACTCCGGCGCGGCCCTTGGCCTTGGCGGCATCCCGATCGAACACGTACGTGCCCTGTTGCCGCCATGCGGCATCCCACTTCGACTCGAGACCCTCGAGGGCGGGCTTGTCGGGAATGTGCGCGTCGGACATCAGGGTCTCCTTGAGCGATGTATGCGGCACTGTGTGAGCGTGCCTGAGTGTGGATTGTGCGGCCATTCTACAGGGCTGGGCCTGCATCCTGACGCGGCTCGCACCGTGGCTGCGGCACCTCGCGTCTGGGCTGCGGCATCCCGCGTCTGAGCTGCGGCATCCCGCGTTCCCACACAATCAGCCCATCCCTCGCACGAAGCGAGGGGATCTCACGAAACGAGGATCGAATGGCTGATTTCGGCCCTCGTTCCGTCAGATCCCCTCGGCTCAGGCGAGGGGCGCGGCGTCGGACGCGTCCGTAGGCGCGGCGGGGCAGCGCGAGCGCACCGCCTCCTCCCCAAGCACCGTGTTTCGGACCATTCACGCGTTCTGTCCACAGTGCGGCGTCGAGCCATCTCCACGACGTCGGATCATCGGCATGCTCGTCTTCATGAGAACGCGAGTGGATGCCGTGGCCCGAGCGGTGCGCAATGCGGGCGGGATCGTGCGAAGCAGGCGGCTGGTCGAGGCCGGCCTGTCGACGCACGACATTGCCGCGGCTGTGCAGAGCGGCCTTCTGGTGCGGGAACGACGCGTGTGGGTCGCCACGACGGATGCCGACCCGCAGCTGCGTTTCGCGGCGCGGCATGGCGTCGTCCTCACGTGCGTGACGCAGGCGACGCGTCTGGGGCTGTGGGTGCTCGAAGCGGACGGTTTCCATGTGGCGTGCCATCCGCATGCGGGGTGTGTCAAACCGCCCAAGGCTGTGCTGCACCGGCCGTCGCCTCTCGTCGCTCGCGACCCGAATGCGCTGGTGGACGGTGTCGAGGTCGTCTTGCAGACCGTGGCAGCCTGTCAACCGTACGAAGCCGCGCTGGCGGTGTGGGACAGCGCTCTGAACAAGGGTCTGGTCGACAAGGCGGCGCTGGAGCGCCTGCCGCTGAAGGGACAGGCGCTGACGCTGCTCTCGGATGCGAGTCCGTTCCGTGACTCCGGACTGGAGACGTTCATCGAGCCACGTCTGAGATGGATGCGGCTGCCCATCCGATCGCAGGTCTGGCTGTTCGGTCATCGAGTCGATCAGCTGATCGGCGAGCGACTGGTGCTTCAGATAGACGGAGGCCACCACGTCGGCGCCCAGCGCGCCGAAGACATCGCGCACGATGCAGAGCTCATGCTGCGTGGCTATCACGTCATCCGCGTCACCTATGACCAGGTCGTGAACCACTGGCCCGAGGTGCAGGATCTCATCATGCAGGCGGTTGCGCAGGGACTGCATCGCGCAGCCTGACGCGCGGTCAGCCGGGGACGTCATCGGTGCGGAGCGTTGAGCGTGAGAGCGACAGTTGCGTGCTGACGTTCGGGGGTGTGGCGCTTCGGGAGCGTTTCAGTCGCTGACCCGAATGCCGAAGGCGGCAGCGAAAGCGGGCGCGAGAAGCTCGACCTGGTGCGGCGCCAGGGTCGCACCGCGCAATGCGGTGACGTCGAGGTAGGCGAGTGCCTCAAGACCCCGCAGGTCGAGATGCTCGGCCCGCATCCCGCGGGTGTCCACGTCATCCACCCGGCTCGAAGCGAAAGCCGCGCGTGAGACCTTCGCCTGCGGGAGGTCGAGCGTGGTGAGCACGCAGTCGCCGATCATGACGTCTTCGATCTGTGCGCCTGCCAACGTCAGGTAGTCGATGCGCACGTGCCGCAGTTCGAGTTCGCCGATGCGCGTGTCGCTGAGATCCAGGGTGCCGATGCGGCCGCCCGTGAAGCGCACGCGGCGAAGGGAGGCCGATCTCGCGCGCACGCTGCCGAACCGCAGATCGGTCACGTCGACGTCGATGAGCGTGGCGCCCGTGAGGTCCAGCTCCTCGCCGGCGCCGGCGATCAGGCTCTGCTCGATCGACGCGTGCGCGGCGTCTGCACTGCCGTCCAGCTCAATGCGTGCGGCGAACAGGTCGGCGTGGGGCGCCGGGCGACCGAGGTCGAAACGATCCGGCAGGTCAGGGGGTGAGATGACCGGCGCCTTCGGTCCGGTGGAGTGTTCGCTGCGGGGGCATCGAGGCATGCCGACCACGCTATCGGCCGCCGCCGACGTCAGCGCCCTCGCGCCACGCGAGGGGATCTCGCCACGCGAGGGCCGGATCGCGGGGTGTCGCCCTCGTTTCGTGAGATCCCCTCGCCTCGGGCGAGGAGCGCGCCGGCGCGCTGTCCGCGGCGAAAAAGCAGCCCCGAACCGCGTAGAATGGCTGGACAGACATCGATCCGGCCATCACCGGGGAGTCTTCGGAAGAACGGCGGGCCTCATCAGAGGCCCGGCTCACTAGAACCGAACGGGTCAGGCCCGTCACAGCCGCAGTGAGAGCGGTCGTCCCGACGCCGTCAGGCGCACAGGGCGACAACGCAGGGTGGTAACGCGGTCCGCGAGGGTCGTCCCAGCGGTCAGCACCACCACCACGACACACTGCGAGACGCCATGACCTATCCCCGCGAATCCGCCTTCGGCCCTGCCGCCGAACCCGTCGTTCCGAGCCCCCGCTTTCCCGCGATCGAGCGCGACACGCTCGACTTCTGGCAGCGCGACGACACCTTCCGAGCCTCGATCGCCCAGCGCGACGGCGCCGAGGAGTGGGTGTTCTACGACGGTCCGCCGTTCGCCAACGGGCTGCCGCACTACGGCCACCTGCTCACCGGCTACGCGAAGGACCTCTTCCCGCGGTTCCAGACCATGCGCGGCAAGAAGGTCGACCGCGTGTTCGGGTGGGACACGCACGGTCTTCCCGCCGAGCTCGAGGCGATGAAGCAGCTCGGCATCACCGAGAAGGAAGAGATCGAGAGGATGGGCATCGCGACCTTCAACGCGAAGGCACGATCGTCTGTGCTGGAGTACACGCAGGAGTGGCAGGAATACGTCACCCGTCAGGCGCGCTGGGTCGACTTCGAGCGCGGCTACAAGACGCTCGACATCACGTACATGGAGTCCGTGCTCTGGGCGTTCAAGACGCTGTATGACAAGGGTCTGGCCTATGAGGGCTACCGTGTGCTGCCGTACTGCTGGCGTGATGAGACCCCGTTGTCCAACCACGAGCTGCGCATGGACGACGACGTGTACAAGATGCGTCAGGACCCGTCCGTGACGGTCTCGTTCCCGCTGACCGGCGACAAGGCCGAGGCTTTGGGCCTTGCCGGCGTGCGGGCGCTGGCGTGGACGACCACGCCCTGGACGCTTCCGACCAACATGGCCCTGGTGGTCGGCCCCGGCATCCACTATTCGGTCCTGCCCGCCGGCCCCGGCGGTGCGCGCGACGGCGGCGAACGCTATCTGCTCGCGCGGGATCTCCTGCCCGGCTATGCGAAGGATCTCGGCTATGAGACGCCGGATGCCGCGACCGCCGCGGTCGAGAAGACCTTCGCCGGTGCCGACCTGGAAGGCATCGCGTACGACCGGCTCTTCGACTACTACGCCGACACCGAGACGTGGGGGACCCAGAACGCCTGGCGGATCCTCGTCGACGACTACGTGACCACCACCGACGGCACGGGCATCGTCCACCAGGCCCCGGCGTACGGCGAAGACGACCAGCGGGTCACCGAGGCCAACGGCATCCCGGTCATCTTGAGCCTGGACGACGGCGGCCGATTCCTGCCGCAGGTGACCGATGTCGCGGGCGAGCTGTGGATGGACGCGAACCGTCCGCTGATCCGCCTGCTGCACAAGAACGGGCGCCTGCTGCGTGAGCAGAGCTACGAGCACTCGTACCCGCACTGCTGGCGGTGCCGCAACCCCCTGATCTACCGCGCGGTCTCGAGCTGGTTCGTGCGGGTGACCGACTTCAAAGACCGGATGCTCGCCAACAATGAGCTGATCGACTGGGTGCCCGAGAACGTCAAGCACGGCCAGTTCGGCAAGTGGCTCGAGGGCGCGCGAGACTGGTCGATCAGCCGCAACCGCTACTGGGGTTCGCCGATCCCGGTGTGGCTGAGCTCGGATCCCGCGCACCCGCGCATCGATGTGTACGGGTCGCTGGCCGAGCTCGAGCGCGACTTCGGCACGCTGCCGCGCAATCCCGACGGCGCGGTCGACCTGCACCGTCCGTACATCGACGAGCTGACCCGCCCGAACCCCGACGACCCGACGGGGCAGAGCGTCATGCGGCGCATCGAGGACGTGTTCGACGTCTGGTTCGACTCGGGTTCGATGCCCTATGCGCAGGTGCACTACCCGTTCGAGAACCAGGAGTGGTTCGACACGCACTCGCCGGCCGATTTCATCGTCGAGTACATCGGTCAGACCCGCGGCTGGTTCTATCTCATGCATGTGCTGTCCACGGCGCTGTTCGACCGGCCGGCCTTCACGGGCGTGAGCTGTCACGGCATCGTGCTGGGCAGTGACGGGCAGAAGATGTCCAAGTCGCTGCGCAACTACCCGGACGTGTCCGAGGTCTTCGACCGCGACGGCTCCGATGCGATGCGCTGGTTCCTCATGTCCAGCTCGGTGCTGCGCGGCGGCAATCTGGTCGTCACTGAAGAGGGGATCCGCGCCGGCGTGCGTGAGTTCCTGCTGCCGCTGTGGAACGCGTGGTACTTCTTCGCGACGTATGCGAACGCCGCGCTTCCGGTCGTGGAGCGCGCGAAGGCAGACGAAGCGGCTGCCGGCTACGAGGCGCGCTGGCGCACCGATTCGACCGATGTGCTCGACCGCTACATCCTCTCTCTCACCGGACGGCTGGTGGCCGACGTGGCCGCCGACCTCGAGGGTCTGGATTCGACCACCGCCACGGAGCGGTTGCGCGATTTCGCCGAGGCGCTGACCAACTGGTACATCCGGCGCTCTCGCGACCGGTTCTGGGTGGGGGTGGATGCCGCCGACCCGCGCACGACCGAAGCCTTCGACACGCTCTACACGGTGCTCGAGACGCTCTCCCGAGTGGCGGCGCCCTTGATCCCGCTCGTCTCGGAGCGGGTGTGGCAGGGGCTGACCGGCGGGCGCAGCGTGCATCTGACCGACTGGCCCGACGCCGCAGCCTTCCCGCAGGCCTCGGACATCCGCGAAGCGATGGATGCCGTGCGCAACGTGTCGAGTGTGGCCAACGCACTGCGCAAGAAGGAGGGCAAGCGCGTGCGGCTGCCGCTCGCGCAGCTGACCGTGGTGGTGCCGGATGCCGCATCCCTGGCGCCGTATGAGGACATCCTGCGCGACGAGCTCAACGTCAAAGCCGTGGCGCTGGTCTCTCTCGGCGACGACACCGCTGCCGAGTACGGCATCACCCACCGTCTCTCGGTCAATGCGCGTGCCGCCGGGCCGCGTCTGGGCAAGCAGGTGCAGCAGGTGATCCGGGCGGCGAAGGCGGGGGACTGGACCGAGATCGACGGCGAGGTGGTCGCCGGTGGCATTCCACTGGAGCGGGCCGAATACGATCTGGTGCTCGAGACGACCGGCCGCCCCGAGGGCGAAGCGCTCGCGCTCGTCTCGACCGGGGGGTTCGTGCTGCTGCAGACGGCGACCACTCCCGAGCTCGAAGCCGAAGGGCTGGCACGCGATGTGATCCGCGCCGTGCAGGACACGCGCAAGGCCGCCGGGTTCGACGTGAGCGACCGCATCCGGCTGCAGCTGCTGTTCGCCGACACCGCCGACGGCGATGCGGTGGCCGCCGCGTTCGAGCTGGCCGATGTCGCCGGCGAGACGCTGGCTGTCGAACACGCTCTGACGGTCGTCGGGCGCGACGTGCAGGTCGCCGACGATCTGGCCGAACGGCCTGACGACTGGTCGGCCGAGACGCTTGCCGGCGTCGCGTTCGATCGCACACCACAGCACGTCGCGTCCTTCGCGGCGCGCGCATTCGCCAATGCCGGCCCGTTCTGGGTCGGTGTCACGAAGGTCGAGGCATGAGTATGAGCGATCGCGAGCGGGCAGACGCCGTCTACGCCGAGCTGCTCAAGCGGCAGGGTGAGCGTTGGGTTCAGCCGCGCGTGGAGCGCACCCGGCGGGTGCTCGAGCTGCTCGATGATCCCCAGCGCACCTACCGCGTCGTGCACATCACCGGCACGAACGGCAAGACCTCGACGGCGCGGATGATCGAGAGCCTCGTACGCGCCCACGGCCTGCGCACGGGGCTGTTCACGAGCCCGCACTTGGAGCGGTTCACCGAGCGGATCATGATCGACGGCGAGCCGGCCGACGACGGAGCCGTCGCTGACGCCTGGGATGAGATCGAGCCCTTCCTGGGCATCGTCGACGCCGAGCTTCAGTCAGCGGGCGACGCTCCGCTGACGTTCTTCGAGATCCTCACCGTGCTCGCCTTCGTCGTCGCCGCCGATGCGCCGGTGGATGTGCTGGTGCTCGAGGTCGGGATGGGCGGTTCGTGGGATTCGACGAACACCGCCGACGGCGAGGTCGCCGTGTTCGCGCCGATCGCGATGGATCACGCCGACCGCCTCGGCAACACGATCGAGGCGATCGCCACGGTCAAATCGGGCATCATCAAGGACGGTGCCGCCGTCGTCTCGTCGCGGCAGACGCCCGAGGCCGAGCGCGTGCTGCGTGCCGCAGCGGCGGCGCACGGAGCCACCATCGCGTTCGAGGGCGAGGAGTTCGCGCTCGTCGAGCAGCGGCTGGCCGTCGGCGGGCAGCAGATCGTCGTCCGCGGCCAGGGCGGGGTGTACGAGGCGACCTACCTGCCGCTGTACGGCGCGCACCAGGGCTTCAACGCTGCCCTGGCGATCGCTGCGGTCGAGTCGCTGATCGGCGAGACTGCGACCTCGATCCCGGCCGACATCGTGACCGAAGGACTGGCAGAGGCGACCTCACCGGGGCGGCTGCAGCTGGTCGGTGCGGCGCCGACGGTGCTCGTGGATGCCGCGCACAATCCGCACGGCGCCCACGCGCTGGTGGCGGCGCTGAACGAGTCCTTCGACTTCGACGAGTGGGGCTTCGTGTTCGGGGTGTTCGCCGACAAGGACGCCGCCGGGATCGTCGCCGAGTTCGCACCGATCGCCGCGCAGGTGTTCGCGACGTCACCCGACTCTCCGCGTGCGTTGGATGCGGATGCCGCAGCCGACCTGGTGGAGGCCGCCGGCGTGCCGGTGACCGTGCATCGTGACCTGGACGAGGCCGTCGATGCCGCACGCGAATGGGCGGCGGCATCCGATCGTCGCGCCGTCGTGATCGCCGGCTCCATCGTGCTGGCCGGGGAGGCCATCACGCTGTCGAAGGACGAGGACTGGATGGCCGGGTGGTCGTCGTGACCAGCGCCGAGCAGACACCGCGTCGGCCCCGCCGTCAGCGCGGCGCGGCCGAATCGCTCGGCCAGATCGTGCTCGTGTTCGAGTCGGTCATCGTCTTTCTGGGCGGACTGGTCGCCTTCGGTCTGAAGGCGCTGCCGACGTCGATTCCGCCGTGGTGGGCCATCGTGGGCGCAGCGGTGCTGGCGGTGCTCATGCTCGCCGTCTCGATGGTGCTGCGGCACCGGTGGGGGATCGTCTTGGGCTGGATGCTGCAGGCGGTCGTCGCACTGTCGGCGTTCCTGTTGCCCGCTGTGCTCGTCGTCGTCGTGGTTTTCGGCGGAATGTGGGCATATGCCACCATCAAGGGGGCGTCGCTGGACCGCCGCAATGCCCGACTCATGCGAGAAGCAGATTCATCGAATGGAGACTGACATGGCCACCGAAGAGACCCTCGTGCTCGTCAAGCCCGACGGGGTCGCCCGGGGACTGACCGGGACGATCCTGGCCCGCATTGAGGCCAAGGGCTATTCACTGGTCGACCTGCGTCTGGTCGAGCCCGACCGCGAGCGCCTCGAGCGCCACTACGCCGAGCACGAGGGCAAGCCGTTCTACGAGCCGCTGCTCGAGTTCATGATGTCGGGGCCGTCGGTGGCGATCCGGCTCGCGGGCGAGCGCGTGATCGAGGGATTCCGGTCGCTGGCCGGTACGACCGACCCGACGACGGCGGCTCCCGGCACCATTCGCGGTGATTTCGGCCGGGACTGGGGCCTGAAGGTTCAGCAGAACCTCGTGCACGGGTCCGACAGCCCCGAGTCGGCGCAGCGCGAACTGGGCATCTGGTTCCGCTGAGCGGGATGTCCGTCGGCCCGTCGGCCGATACTTCTCAGTTTCCGCGACTCACGTGTTGATGCTCCTGACGCATCAACACGTGAGTCTGCGTGCGCGAGGAGGTCGGCGAGTGCGGACGCCCGCGCGCTGCGGGAGATCTGGCCGGGCGATCAGGCCCAGCCGAACTGGATCTGGATCGTGTGCCAGACGTTGGGGATCGCGTTCAGTTCGATCTGTGCGAGCAGGATGACGATGCCGTAGGCGACGATCGTCATCAGCGGCACCCACGTCATGAGCTTGCCGGCGATCTCGCGGGCTCTGCCCGGCAGAGGCACCACGCCCGAGCGCAGCACGTGGATGGTGACCACGAAGAACGAGGGAATCGTCACCGCCCAGGTCACCATGCACCACGGGCACAGCGTGTGCAGGTTCGGCGCGAAGATGCTCTGTGCGATCAGCCAGATCACGAACGCGATGGCGAACACGAAGCCCAGCCAGAACAGCACCCAGAACCATCGTGCGAACCGGGCGCCGGCCAGGATCGCCATCCCGACCACGATGGGCGCGACCCAGCACGCCACGCCGATGATCGGGTTGGCGAACCCGAAGACGTTGCCCTGCCACGAGTCGATGTTCTTGCCGCACTGCACGAGCACGCTGAAGTCGCAGGATGCGTTCGTGCCGGGATTCTGCAGCAGGAGGATCTTCTCCACCGTGAGTTGGAACGCCGCCCACCAGCCGATCACGCCCCCGATGATCAACCAGATGGCAAGACCCTTCGGATGCGTGTGCGTCTGCGATTGCGGCATGGCTCGGATTATGGCATCCGCGGCTATGGGTCGGGGCGGGACGGCCGAGATTGGGCGTGCGGCCGGGCCGGGAACGCACCCGTGTCGGCGCCGCTTCGCGGAATCCGGCATATCAGTGCGATACTGCTGTGTGATGTTCTTGCGGCCGCGCCGTGAGCAGCATCAACGAAGACTTCGGGCGATGAACGCCTTCGCAGCACGCGCCGAGAGCCGGCTGCAGACCGAATGAGTTCGCGGCCCCGCACCGTACCGGAAGGGCACGGAGCGGCGCCGCACGAGATTTTGCCGGGTGACGCGCGGTGTCACCCGCCAGGGAGTACGCCGGTGACGGTCGATGAGAACAACGGGCCCCGTGACAGCCAGCAGCCTTCGGATGCGGCGTCGCCGCTGACATCCGAGGATGCGACGGCGACGGGCCCCGTCGAAGTGGTACAGGACGTCGATGTGCCGCAGAGTGTGGACGCTTCGCAGCAGCCGAGTGCGTCGGACGCCGAGGCCGCTGAGGCACCGGACGAGCCGGTGGACGTCGACGCTGAGGCTGAGGCATCCACCCCGTCGCAGTCGGCGGGACAGGCTGAGCCCGAATCGGACGCTCGGCCCGTGGCTGCAGCTGAGCCGCAGACGGCTGAGGAGCCGATGACAGCGCAGCCCGAGCCTGAGGCGCAGCCCGAACCTGAGGCGCAGGCAGAGCCGGCAGCGCAGCCCGAGCCGGCAGCGCAGCCGGAGCCTGAGGCCCTCACCGCGGTGAGCCTGGGCTTCTTGCCCGCCGAGTTCGTCTCGTCGGTCTCGACGGCGCTGCACTTCTACGCACCCGAGATCAGCGCGCTGCCGGCTGCGCCGAGCCCCGAGGTGCCCACGGAGAGCGCCGGCAGCAGCCGGCGACGCAACCGCCGTCGCGGTTCCGAGCGCAGCGAGTCGGCAGAAGAGCACGCGCCGCGCGAGCACACCGTTGAGATCATCACCGAGCCGCAGCGGATCAAGGGTTCAACGCGGCTGGAAGCCAAGAAGCAGCGCCGCCGTGACGGCCGTGACGCCGGCCGGCGCCGCCCCGTGGTGACTGAGGCGGAGTTCCTCGCACGGCGTGAGTCGGTCGACCGTGAGATGATCGTCCGTTCCAAGAACGGTCGGGTCCAGATCGCTGTGCTCGAAGACAAGGTGCTCGCCGAGCATTACGTGGCCCGCAGCCAGGATGCTTCGCTGATCGGCAACGTCTACCTCGGCCGCGTGCAGAACGTGCTGCCGAGCATGGAGGCCGCGTTCGTCGACATCGGACGCGGCCGCAACGCCGTGCTGTACTCGGGTGAGGTCGACTGGAACGCCGTCGAGACGGGCAACCAGCCACGACGTATCGAGCTGGCGCTGAAGTCCGGCGACCGTGTGCTGGTGCAGGTCACCAAAGACCCGGTCGGCCATAAGGGCGCGCGTCTGACGAGCCAGATCTCGCTGCCGGGCCGCTACCTGGTGTACGTGCCGGGCGGGGCGATGAACGGCATCTCGCGCAAGCTCCCCGACACCGAGCGGGCACGCCTGAAGCGCATCCTCAAAGAGGTGCTGCCCGAGTCGTCCGGCGTCATCGTGCGCACGGCCGCCGAAGGCGCGACCGAAGAGCAGCTGACGCGCGATGTGCAGCGCCTCACCTCGCAGTGGGAGCACATCAACCGGCTGGTGGAGACGCAGCAGGCTCCCGCGCTGCTGCACTCGGAGCCGGACCTGCTCGTGAAGATCGTGCGGGATGTGTTCAACGAGGACTTCTCGAAGATGCTCATCCAGGGCGAAGACGCGCAGAACACGATCGAGAGCTATCTGCAGGCGGTCGCCCCCGACCTGCTCGAGCGCGTCGAGCGCTTCGACGGAGACGGCGATCCGTTCGACTCGTTCCGGATCACGGAGCAGATCGAGAAGGCGCTGGACCGCAAGGTATGGCTGCCCTCGGGCGGTTCGCTGGTGATCGACCGCACCGAGGCGATGACGGTCATCGACGTGAACACCGGCAAGTTCGTGGGCACCGGCGGCAACCTCGAAGAGACGGTCACGAAGAACAACCTCGAAGCCGCCGAAGAGATCGTGCGCCAGCTGCGTCTGCGCGACATCGGCGGCATCATCGTGGTCGACTTCATCGACATGGTGCTCGAGTCCAACCGCGACCTCGTGCTGCGTCGCCTGGTCGAATGCCTCAGCCGAGACCGTACGAAGCATCAGGTCGCCGAGGTGACCTCGCTCGGCCTCGTGCAGATGACGCGCAAGAAGATCGGTCTGGGCCTCGTGGAGACCTTCAGCGAGCCGTGCGAGGTCTGCGCGGGCCGCGGGATCATCGTGCACCACGACCCGGTCGTCAAGCACCGCCCGCAGACGAGCGGCGCCCCCTCGCGGCGCGCGCGCCCGGTGGTGCCCACCACCACGCCTGCCGGCGGCACGCACGTGATCACGGAGAGTGCGAAGTCCGCATTGGCCCAGATCGCGGCATCCACTCTTCACGCCGTCGAGGGCGAGGAGTCCGAGGCGGAGCAGGTCGCCGCACCCGAGCCCGCCCCGGCGGAACGTCCGAAAAAGCGCAAGAAGCGCAAGGACAAGGATGCCGCGGCCGGCCGCGAGCCGAAGTCCGAGAAGCAGCTGCTCCTGGACTCCGTGCTCGACGCACTGCCTGAGCCCAAGGCACCGGGCCAGGGCCGTTCGCGCCGCCGCGTCACCACCGCGGGCCTGCCGGGCACGCCGGTGGTCTACACGCCCGACGGGCAGTAGCGGGGGCGTCGCCTGAGCGTCGATCCCTCGCCCGTCACTGCGACGGGCGGGGGATCAGTCGTCAGCGGAGTCGGGATGTGAGCTGATGAAGCGCTCGACGCGCCGGTCGGGGATCAGCCACATGAGCGCGACCACGACGAAGGGGACCAATCCCAGCCACGGGACGACGAAGGCCAGCCCGATGCCCACCAGGTACAGGACCGGTGACAGCCAGCCCTTCAGATCACGCCCGATGGCCTGACGCAGCCGCTCGCCCCCCGGCAGCCGGATGATGGCGGCCTCCAGCAGGAAGTACGCGAGAGCCGCGCCCAGCAGGTTGAGCCCGTAGACGACCGTGGGCACCAGCGCGACGCGAGACTCGGTCAGCCAGGCGGTCGTGAACGGATACAGCGACAGCCAGAACAGCAGATGCAGATTCGCCCAGAGCACCCGGCCCTCGACCGACGGGTGAAGCTGGAACAGGTGGTGGTGGTTGTTCCAGTAGATGCCGATGTAGACGAAGCTGAGCAGGTATGTGAGCAGACCGAGTCCGGAGGTGTGCACCAGGTCGCTCCACTGGTCGCCGCGGGGGACGGCGAGGCCGAGCACCATCACGGTGATGATGATGGCCAGCACCCCGTCACTGAAGGCCTCGAGCCGCGACGACGTCATCGCGTCTCCTGCCGACGCTCGCGTGCCGTGACCCGCAGCCCCGATGCGATCAGACGCCGCACGAGCTCATGTCCGTCGACATGCGTCGCGCCGGCCGCGATGAGCCGGGCATGTGCGTCTTCGGGCACGTCGTAGTGGTCGCGGTCGAACGCGCGTCGGGGGAGTCCCTGCCTCCGCGCGAAGGCGTGCAGCTCGTCCAACGACGAGTCCGAGACCAGATGTGCCCACAGTCGCCCGTGCGCCGGCCAGCGTGGATCATCGATGAGGATCGTCACGGCTCGATCCTAGGGGCGACACGCGCGGCCGCGCTTTTGCCGATGTTGGCCGCATCCGGTAAAGTAGACCCCTGGTGCGTTGCGCCTCGCCCTCGTATGGCGCGCGCAGGCGCTCCGGAAGACCCGGGCGACCGAGCACCACAGACTTCATCTTTCCCAAAGAGCAGAGTCTCGCCAAGACAACCGGAGCCGTGCGCTCCCAGACGAAACAGGTGTGAAGTGGTTTACGCAGTCGTGCGCGCCGGTGGCCGGCAGGAGAAGGTCGAGGTCGGCTCGATCGTCGTTCTGGATCGTCAGCAGGCCCAGATCGGCGACACCCTCGAGCTGCCCGCCGTGCTCCTGGTCGACGGCGATGCCGTGACCAGCGACGCCGACAAGCTCGCCAAGGTGACCGTGACGGCCGAGGTGCTCGGTGAGGAGCGCGGCCCGAAGATCGTGATCCAGAAGTTCAAGAACAAGACCGGCTACAAGAAGCGCCAGGGGCACCGTCAGGACCTCACGCGCGTCAAGGTCACCGGCATCAAGTAAGCCCAGAGGAGACGCTTCAGATGGCACACAAGAAGGGCGCGAGCTCTACCCGTAACGGTCGCGACTCCAACGCCCAGCGACTGGGCGTGAAGCGCTTCGGCGGTCAGTCCGTCAGCGCCGGCGAGATCATCGTCCGCCAGCGCGGCACCCACTTCCACCCCGGCGTGAACGTCGGGCGCGGTGGCGACGACACGCTGTTCGCCCTCTCGGCGGGCGACGTTGAGTTCGGCACGAAGGGCGGCCGCAAGGTCGTCAACATCGTGGCGGCCGCGGAGTAGACGCAGCTCGCACATTGCATCGCGTCGAGGGGCGAGCTGCGGCTCGCCCCTCGACGCATATCCACCCATATCCAGCCCGATTCGCACAGCAGGAGCGTCATGGTCACTTTCGTCGATCGCGTCACGCTGCACCTGCGTGCAGGCAATGGGGGCAACGGCTGCGTGTCGGTGCGGCGTGAGAAGTTCAAGCCGCTGGCAGGGCCCGACGGCGGCAACGGCGGCAACGGCGGCGACATCACGCTGGTGGCCGATCCGCAGGTGACCACGCTGCTGTCGTACCATCACTCGCCGTACCGTACCGGTGGCAACGGCGGCTTCGGCATGGGCGACAATCGCTCGGGCGCCCTCGGTGAGTCCATCGACCTGCCCGTGCCGGTCGGCACTGTCGTGCGCGACGCCGACGGTGACACTCTCGTGGACATGATCGAGCCGGGTATGCGGTTCGTCGTGGCCGAGGGCGGCCGCGGAGGGCTGGGCAACGCGGCTCTGGCCACCACGAAGCGCAAAGCACCCGGTTTCGCCCTCCTGGGCACGCCCGGGTGGGAAGGCGACGTCCTCCTCGAGCTGAAGACCGTCGCCGACGTCGCCCTGGTGGGCTTCCCGTCCGCAGGCAAGTCCAGTCTCATCGCCGCCGTCTCGGCGGCGCGTCCGAAGATCGCGGAGTACCCGTTCACGACGCTGCACCCGAACTTGGGCGTCGTCCAGGCCGGCGACCTGCGCTTCACCGTGGCGGATGTCCCGGGGCTGATCGAAGGCGCCAGCGAGGGCAAGGGGCTGGGTCTGGAGTTCCTGCGCCACGTCGAACGCTGCACGGCGCTGGTGCACGTCTTGGACTGCGCGACCCTGGAGCCCGGGCGTGATCCGCTCAGCGACCTCGAAGTGATCCGCGCAGAGCTGGCGGCCTACCCCGTCCCCGAGGGACAGGTGCCGTTGCTGGAGCGTCCGCAGCTGGTCGCGCTGAACAAGGTGGATGTGCCCGAGGCGAAGGACCTCGCCGATCTGGTGCGCCCCGACCTGGAGGCACAGGGCTACCAGGTCTTCGAGATCTCGACAGTCAGCCACGATGGTCTGCGCGCCCTCTCGTTCGCCCTCGCCGACATCGTCGCGCGTCACCGGGCCGAGGCCGCAGAGCGTCCGCCGGTCCCGCGCGTGGTGATCCGCCCGAAGGGCTCCGAACGCGAGTTCGTCGTGCGTGTCGAAGGCGGGACCTATGGTCCGCTCTACCGCATCCTGGGCGCCAAGCCCGAGCGCTGGGTGCAGCAGACCGACTTCACGAACGACGAGGCGGTCGGCTTCCTGGCCGACCGGCTGGACAAGCTCGGAGCCGATGACGCGCTGTACAAGGCCGGCGCGATCCCCGGTGCCACCGTGGTGATCGGCCCCGGCGACGGTGTCGTGTTCGACTGGCAGCCGTCGCTGACCTCGGCGGCCGAGGTCATGGTCGCTCCTCGCGGCAGCGACCCCCGCATCGAGCCGAACATGCGTCGCACCAACGCAGAGCGCCGTGAGCAATATCACGAGCTGATGGATGCCAAAGCCGCAGCGCGTGCGGAACTCGAGGCCGAACGCCGTGCCGTCTCCGCCGGCGATGAGGGCGACGAGGACAACGCACGATGACCGCGTCGCGCCGTTCGGAGCTGCCCTCCGCGCGTCGTGTCGTGGTCAAAGTCGGGTCATCGTCCATCAGCGGTGACAACGCCGTCAAGATCGGGCCGATCGTGGCGGCGCTGGCCGCCGCACACGGTCGTGGCACCGAGGTCGTTCTGGTCTCGTCCGGCGCGATCGCCACAGGCATGCCCTATCTCGAGCTGACGTCGCGTCCGACCGATCTGGCCACGCAGCAGGCGGCTGCCGCGGTGGGGCAGAACGTGCTCATCTACCGGTATCTGAGTGCGCTGCGGGAGTTCTCGATCGTGGCAGGGCAGGTGCTGCTGACCGCCGGCGATCTCGAGAACCGCACGCCGCGGCTGAACGCCCGTCGTGCGATGGAGCGCCTTCTCGGGCTGCGCATCATCCCGATCGTCAACGAGAACGACACGGTCGCCACACACGAGATCCGCTTCGGCGACAACGATCGGCTGGCCGCGCTGGTGGCCAAGCTGATCCGTGCCGACGCGCTGGTACTGCTCAGCGATATCGACTCCCTCTACACCGCACCGCCCGATCAGCCCGGTGCCACGCCGATCGACACCGTCGGGTGGGGGGAGGATCTGACCGGTTTCGAGTTCGGGTCGGTGGTCGTCAACAGCGTCGGCACAGGAGGCGCAGCCACCAAGGTCTCGGCGGCACGGGTGGCTGCGGCATCCGGCATCGGCGCGATGGTCACACACGCGGACCTGCTGCCGCAGGCGCTGGCCGGCAAGCACGTGGGCACGTGGTTCGTGCCCAACCCGGCACCGCCGGAGTCCACGCTCACCGGTGTGCTGCGTATGACGGCGCCCGCGGCCGCTACCGGACAAGCTGGATAAACTGGCCGCATGACCCAGGCACCGGCCACAGCCCACGAACGCATGTCACGGGCGAAGGATGCCGCGCGCTCGGTCGGTCTGCTCGATGACGCGCGCAAGCGCGAACTGCTGCTGGCCATTGCGGACGCGATAGTCGCTGCCGCAGCCGACGTCGTGGCAGCCAACGACGAGGACCTGTCACGAGGCCGCGAGCAGGGTCTCTCCGAGGCGCTGCAGGATCGGCTGCGTCTGGACGAGGTTCGCGTGGCGGCCCTGGCCCAGGCAGTGCGCGAGATAGCGGCGCTCCCAGACCCCGTCGGGCGCGTACTGGACGAGCGCACTCTGCCCAGCGGTGTGCGCCTGCAGAAGGTCTCGGTGCCGTTCGGCGTGGTGGGTGCCATCTACGAGGCCCGCCCCAACGTCACTGTGGACATCACCGCGCTCGCGCTGCGCTCGGGCAACGCGGTGGTGCTGCGCGGCGGGACAGCGGCACTGCACACCAACCGTGCCCTGGTCGACGTCATGCGCGCAGCGCTCGAGTCGGCCGGCGCAGACGGCGAAGCGGTGCAGACGGTCGACGACTTCGGACGCGAGGGCGCGCGGGAGCTCATGCAAGCGCGCGGTCTCATCGACGTGCTCGTCCCGCGGGGGAGCGCCCAGCTGATCGAAACGGTCGTCACGGAGTCGTCCGTGCCGGTGATCGAGACCGGAGCGGGAGTGGTGCACATCGTGCTGGATGCCTCTGCACCCCTGGACTGGGCGCGCGACATCGTCGTCAACGCCAAGGTGCAGCGCCCCAGCGTGTGCAACGCGGTCGAAACCGTCCTCGTGCATCGAGACGCCGCATCGCGTCTGGTCGGACCGGTCGTGGGCGCGCTGCAGGACGCCGGCGTCACGGTGCACGGTGACGAGCAGGTTGCGTCCCTCGCTGCGCACGTGGTGGCGGCGACCGAGGAGGACTGGTCGTTGGAGCACCTGAGCCTGGATCTGTCGATGCGCGTGGTGGACGATCTGGACGAGGCGCTTGCGCACATCCGTCGGTACTCGACTCATCACACAGAGTCGATCATCACGACGGACGACGCCAGCGCCGAGCGGTTCCTGGCCGAAGTGGACTCGGCGGTGGTGATGGCCAACGCGTCGACCAGGTTCACAGACGGCGGTGAATTCGGCTTCGGCGCAGAGGTCGGCATCTCGACGCAGAAGCTGCACGCGCGAGGGCCGATGGGCCTAGCCGAGTTGACGAGCACGAAGTGGCTCGCGCGCGGCACCGGGCAAGTCCGCGGGTGAGCGCCTAAACTGTTCAGCAGCGCGTTTCGCGCACCAGTGCTTGCGAGCCATAACCGTGACAGGAGTCCCGATGTCCTTCGCCCCATTGATCGCCTTCGCTGCCGAGGAAGCCGGTGGGTCCGGCAACGTGATGCTCGAGACGTGGTGGTACCCGGTCGTGGCACTCGTGGTCTTCGGCGCGCTCGCGCTGGTGACGCTGTCATACCGCAATGTCTCGAACCGACACTCGCAGAAGGCGGCCGCATATGCGCAGGAGCATGCCGCAGACCTCGCACAGACGGGACATGGCCACTAGGCCCAGCGAATGACGGCCACGCGAGCCCTGCGCATCGGGGTGATGGGCGGGACGTTCGACCCGATCCATCACGGACACCTGGTGGCGGCGTCCGAGGCGGCGGAGTCCTTCGACCTCGACGAGGTCGTGTTCGTTCCGACCGGGCAGCCGTGGCAGAAGAGTGTTGTCAGCGAGAGCGAGCATCGCTACCTGATGACCGTGATCGCGACGGCGTCGAACCCGCGGTTCACGGTCAGTCGGGTGGACATCGACCGCAAGGGTCCCACGTACACGATCGACACGTTGCGCGAGCTGAAGGCGGAACGGCCCGGCGCGGAGCTGTTCTTCATCACCGGTGCTGATGCCGTAGCGCAAATTCTCAGTTGGAGGGACCATGATGAACTATGGGATCTCGCCCATTTCGTTGCGGTCTCGAGGCCCGGTCATGTGCTGAGCACGGACGGTCTCCCGAGCGACGACGTCAGCCAACTTGAGATTCCCGCCCTGGCGATCTCGTCTACCGACTGCCGAGAACGCGTCCGTGACGGCCACCCGGTCTGGTACCTGGTACCGGATGGCGTCGTCCAGTACATCGCTAAGCATCATCTTTACCGGAGCAAGGCATGAGCACATCCGATCAGCCGAGCACTCCGCAGCTCACCCGCAAGCAGCTGCGTGAGCTGCGGAACACCGGCGCGACCCCGATTGTCGCGCCGACGACAACGATCATGCCGGCCCACGACGGCTCAGACTCGATCGACCCTTCCCGCGCCGGAGGGAGTGAGTCGCAGCCGGAGTCCGCGCCTGGCCGCGCCCCAGCTGGTTCCCCGGCGTTCGCGCCCACTCTGACCGCGGTGCCGACGCCGGCACCGTCGCCGTTTGCGCCCCCGGCCGACGCGACCGCACCTGTCGCACCGCTGCCGCGAGCAGCGGACCCGGCGCCCCTGCACACCGCTCCCGTTCCCGATGCCAGTGTCGACCTCGGTGCCTCGCCGCTGACACGCCGCCAGGCGCGGCAGCAGGAGCGCATTCGCACGGCCTCGGTTCCGGTCATCGGACCCGATCTGATCGGACCGGGTGCATTCGTCGCGCAGAGCACGCCGACCGCGGCGGCGCAGGCCTCCACGGCACCGGCCGCCACTGCACAGGTTCCCCGCGAGCAGGTGGCGCCGAGTGCGCAGAGCCCGTTCGCTCCTCCGGCCTTCCCCGCTCCTGCCGCTCGGCCTGAACCGGCCGCAGCGGTGAAGACGTCCGCTGCACAGCCTCCGGCATCCGCTGCCGCGGTACAGGCGGACCACGACTTGTCGTCGTGGACCACCCAGCACGTCGCCGACGATGCACCGACATCCGACACGGGCTGGCTTCGTGCGGTCGTGTCAGAGCAAGAGGATGACGAGCCGGCCCCGGTCGTTGCCGCTGCCCCCGCCGAACGGGCGGTGCTGAACCCGATGTTCGGGGCGGGCCTTCTCGCCGCAGACAGCGCCAAGGACGTCGACACCACCGCGTCATTCGAGCAGCTGCTCACGCGTGACACCTCGACATCCGGGACGGCGACGGCATCCCACGCACTGATCCTGTCGCATGCGTCCGGTGCGCCTCTGGTCGCGCCCATCGCCGGCACGGGCGAGCTGCTGGTCACCGGCACTCTGAGGCTGCCCGAGGGGCTCGGCTCCACCGGGCATGCACCCGGTGTCACCGACGGCAGGGACGTCGACGCTGTGCTCGTCGACGGCGAACTGCCGGCGCATTCGTCACCGACGCCGATCGCCGCGAGTGCGGCCGTCAGCACGATCAAGACAGCAGACGAGATCATCCAGCCTCCGACACCAGAACGGGGCGGAAAGCTCATGGTGTCGCTGGCGATCACCGCCGGTGTGCTGGCGTTGGCACTGGTGGGTGTGCTGGTCTATGCCCTGGCGAGCGGAGCCGTCTCGTGACCGCGAGCGCGCAGGGTGTCCAGATGGCGCAGCTTGCCGCTCGTGCGGCACACGCCAAGGGCGGCGAGGACCTGGTTGCGCTCGACGTGTCCGAACCGCTGCCGCTGGTCGACGTGTTCCTGATCGTCTCTGGCCGCAGCGAGCGCAACGTGGCTGCCATCGCCGACGAGGTCGAAGAGCAGTTGCTCGAGGCCGGGCACAAGCGTCTTCGTCGCGAGGGCCGACAGGAGGCGCGCTGGATTCTGCTGGACTTCGGCGACCTCGTCGTGCACGTCTTCCACGAGCAGGAACGCGTCTACTACGGGCTTGAGCGGCTGTGGAAAGACTGCCCGATCGTGCCCATCGAACAGCTCGAGCCAGCACCCGCGCAATGACCGTGTCGATTTCACTCGACCCTGGCGATGTAGTACGCTGAACGGGTTGCTTCGGAGGGATCCGGAGCCGAAATCTGGGCCTGTGGCGCAGCTGGTAGCGCACCTGCATGGCATGCAGGGGGTCAGGGGTTCGAGTCCCCTCAGGTCCACCAAATCTTCCGCACCACGACTGGGATCGTCGGGGTGCGCACCGTATCCGGCCGGCAGATGAACTGACCCGATCCGGGTGTCCAGGGTCAGTTTATTCACCTGGGCAACCGCGACCAGCCGTAGCGAACCATAAAGAACCATCACAATCTGCCGTTCCGTGGGCTGTGGCCCGTTCGCGCTCGACGCCGCCGAAACGTCGAATTTGCTCAGCCGCGCATATACATGCCATGACAATGACTGGCACTGTCGAGCCCGCGAACTGGCGGATCGACGATCTCCCCGACTTCCTGACGATCGACGAGCTCGCCGACTACATGCAGGTGAGCAAGAACACGGTCTACTTCTGGCGCCGCGAGGGGCTGGCGCCCGACGCGGTGATGCTCGGGAAGCACCTGCGCTTCCCGAAGCAGAGCCTGGCCGGGTGGCTCGCCGCTCGGGAGATCCTGTGAGCCGCCCCGGGCACACCCCCGGGACGTGGGGCGAGGTCAAGTTCGCCAAGCTCGAGAACGGTCAGATGCAGGCTCGGGCGTGGTACGTGCCGACCGATGGTGGTCCTGGTCGCCGCGTCAAGCGGAACGGCCGCACGCGGACCGCTGCCCGCAACGCGCTCCTGACGTACCTGCAATCGCTCGCGGACAGTACACCCGCGGCGACGGTGCACGACAACAAGGAGAGCGGCCGGAAGTCGTCCGCACGTGGGGTGACAGTGCGCGAGGCGGGTGAGATGCACCTCGACCGTGCTGCAGAGATCGTCGCCGTGCGACGTGCCGACGGTGACCACATCCCGGAAGGCACCATCTACGAGCAGACCCGGCTGATCCGAAGCAACATCATGTCATCCGCGCTCGGCGGGAAGATGGTGCGGACCGTGACCGTCCAGGACGTCGACGAGCTCTACCGATCGATGCTGGACACCCGCCCTCAGGCGCGCAACACGATCATCGAACTACGGAAGGTCTTCGACACCGCCCAGCAGCTCGGCCACGCGGACGCCAATCCCGCGAGGGAGTTCCGGGGGATGATCCCGAAGAAGCGGCCCCACAAGTACGCGCCCGGGGCGCTGGGGCTGGACCAGTTCCACACGGTGCTCGTCGCCTACCGCACCCGCCCTGACTGGATGGGCCCGGCTCCTCGGCGTGTGTTGGAGGACGCCGTCGAGACGATATGCGGGACATCGTTGCGGATCGGTGAAGTGTTGGGGCTGAAGTGGGCGGACGCTGATCTGTTCGCCGAGATCCCTACAGGGACCGTTCGCGGCACAGTGATCGAGGGCAGGGGCAAGCCGAAGTACTACCAGCCGTTCACCAAGGTCGACGGTGGGCCGCGCACGATCCCGATCCCGGACTACTTGGTGGAGACACTCCGCCGCCGGCTGAAGGAGCGCAGGCCTGGTGAGGTGTATGTATTCTCCTCATCGTCCGGTCAAATGGTGGGGATGCACGACGTGCATCGCAGCCTGCGCGTGGTCAAGGCGTGGTCGGCCACCACCGACGCGGTCCAGACGATCGACACGGAGATGATCCCGCACGCGCTACGGAAATCCGTCGCCAGCGAGGTCACCGCGAAGGCCACCGATGGGCTGTCGAAGGCATCCAGACTGCTCGGCCATCGTGAAACCGGCGTCACCGAGACACACTACGTCGACCGGCCAGCTCTCGCCCCCGACGTCCGCGACATCACACCCGGGCTCGTCCTCTGGGCCGGCAACGCCCCGGACGCGTGAACTGCGCGCCGGGCGAGCTGCGGGTAACCGATCGAGTCCTTCCGCGTCTGCGAGAGAAGGCGTCCATCGTCGTGCCCGCGTTGAGGACATTGACGCCCAACAGGATGCCGTCGCGGTCGCGGGCTCTCCCCGGCCCCGTCGCGACCCTCTCGTGCCGCTGGGATCTCGCACCGTCTTTCGCATCGCGACCTCCGCGCGTTCCCCCACCCCGCAAGAGATGGGTGCCGAGACCGGATGCAACGCAGATGCTGGCTGGGATCGCAAGACAGCCGTTTCGCACGTGTTCGCTACGCGATCGGAAAGCCCACCTCGACGGTCCACATGCCGTTTCTCGCTCCGGCGTTGAGCTCGCCGCCGAGTTGCTTTGCGCGGGCAGTCATCCGCATGATGCCGTACCCGCCTGACGGAAGATCGTCACGTCGGGCTCGGGCGGCAAGTGGACTGCGAATCGACATCGTGACTGTCCCGGTCGTAACGCGGAGGGTGACTTCGACGGTTCCACGGCCTCCGTGCTTGAGCACGTTGGTCACGGACTCCCGGACGATGCGCGCGAGCGCGCCGTCGAGGAGGCGCGGCACGCGCTCGTCCGCTGGGTCGCCGTCGACGACGAGCTCGTCTCCCACGCCCTTCAGCTCCGCGCGGGCACTGTCGAAGGCATCGGCAAGACCCTCCCGTGGAGCTTCGACGAGCACCTCGGGCCCACGCGCTTGCTCGACCACACGGCGCAGGTCACCGAGCGCCTTGTGCGCCGCATCGCGGATCGTCTGCTGCGACTGTTCGCGGAGCTCCGCGTCGATGGGCTGCTCCAGCACTCGTGAATACATCGCGATCACCGTGAGGTCGTGTGCGATCACCTCATGCAACTCGTCGGCGATGCGCTGCCGCTCGGCGAGTGTCGCCTCCAGCTCCGCCTTCTCCTGCGCCTGCAGCCTCTCCTGGAGTCGCCGCTCCCGCGCGGTCCCCACCGTGAGCAGCAGGCCGACAGCACCGGAGACGGTCGCGACCAGCAGTGCCGCTGCGAAGTTCGTCAACGAGATCCCGGGCACCGCGTAGCGCGCTGCCGCGGCCCCGGAGAGGAGGAAACCGCCGATGAAGATCGTGATGAGCGGTGGCGTCCCCGTTCGTTGTCCCAGATCAGTCGGCGCGGGACCCGCCCGAGTTGCTGGATCAGCTCCCACGAGGCTTGCAACAGATCCTCGGTCGTCCGGGTCGGGATCATCCGACCGAGCATGAACCTCGAGTGCGCGGCGGTGATCACCAGCACCGGCAACAGCTTGGCCGACCCGTCCTCGAGCGGGATCTTCTTCGGCGGGAACCAGAGATCACACTGCGCCGCATCACCCGGACCCCATGTCAACCGATCCGCGGGATCGATCGGCCGGAACTCCGGTCGCAGCCGCTTCACTCCCGCCCGGAACCAGGTGATCGACCCGGTCCAGCCGACCCGCTCAGCGAGCACAGTCGCGGGCATGTCAGGAGTCTCCTCCAACAACGCCCGCACCCGCGGCTCGAACGCGACGAACGAGGAGTCCGTCGGGGTCCGCTCATACTGCGGCGGCGAATCCGATCTGACCGCCTTCAACACCGTCGTCCTCGAGATACCCAACCTCGCCGCGATACGCGCCTTCGGCACACCCTCGGCAGCCAGCCTCCGGATCAACGCCCAGTCCTCCAAAGTGATCACTCTCCAATCGTCGAGTGTTCACTTTTCACCGCCGGAACTGACCAGTTTTCGAGCGCCGCCGACAGCCTGTCTGGCGTCGAATAATCATGGTCCGGGGTAGCGGTGACACCTGACCGGCGTCACGCCATTGCTGCGTCCTGGGCGGCGCGGCCAACGTGCGTGTGCTGCATGAACCTTTTTGGGAATGCCGGACACTACTAGGTATGGACGTTCCTGACGAAGAACTGTGGACGAGGGTCCTCTCAGACGATCCGGGCGCCCTCGCTGAGTTGTTCGATCGCCATCAGTGGCGAGCATTCGACCACGCTCGCCGGCTTCTTGGAGCGCGTGAGGATGCGAAGGACGCTGTCTCAATTGCGTTCTTCGAGCTGTGGCGGAAGCGGGGCAAGGTCCGGTTGGTCGACGGTTCTCCGTTGCCGTGGCTGTTGAACACTGTGGCGTATGCGGCGAGAAATCTTGAACGATCGAGTCGCCGCTACAGGGCGCTCGCCCATCGGGCGCAGCCTCCAAAGCCCGCGCCTGAGGTCGTTGCTGCCGACGAGAGTGGTGTTCTGGCTGCTCTCAAGCAACTACCTGACCGAGAGCAGGGAGTCATCGTCCTGACCGTGCTTGAAGGATACCCGGAACGAGCCGCCGCTCAAGCCCTGGGAATTCCTGTCGGCACGGTGAAGTCGCGTCTCGCCCGCGCCAAGGAACGCCTCCGGGACCAGTTGGAATTGATGGAGGAGTCATGAGCATCAAGGACGACGAGCTGACGTCGCGCGAGCAACTCGAGATGCGTAACGAACTGCTGGCCGCTGTTGGGTCATTCCGGCGCACCTCCGCGAGCCGGACGCAATTCATCGCAGGCGGTGTTGGCTTGATCCTCGTCGGAGCCGTCGTCGGCGGAATTGCGGGCTTCGCACTCAACGGCCGGCCGACGAACGTTGGGCCCGCTGCCACGCGCAATGGCACACCCAGCAGCATCGTTCCCGCACAGTGCACGAAGTACGAAGACGGCATAACCGACAACGCACCTGGTGGCGCCGGGATTGTGGCGGCAGCCGCCTCCGCGAACCTCCCTCCCGGGGTCGTCCTCAGTCCAGGTGTCAGCGTGGTCGCCTCGGCAACGAAACCGGGAGCCCTCGAAGCCACTGTTCGAATCTGCGGTGAGGGTGTCACGCGCGACGATCTCGTGGAGGCAGGCAATGCGATCGCAGCAGCCATCGCCGTCGCTACCCCTTCGTCACTGGCCACCTTGACGGTCGAAGCCTGGGGCCCAATCGACTCCGACGCGATAGCGGCTGACCCCAACACACCGCCCATCCACACCGACTACCAATCGCACGACTGGTCCCACCCGGGGCAATCTCCAGGCGCGTGGTGGCAATGAATCGAATCCGCCAAGCATGGGATGTCCACTGGGCATTGTCCGGGATCGTGATGCACCTGTACACGACGGGCCATCAGCTACAGGAGCCAAGATGCAAAAGCTAGCGTTTCTTTCCCGTTTCCTCGGCTCAAGTATCGGCGTCATCGCTGCGATCTGCATCCTTGCGATGGTCTTCACGACCCTCATCGGACGCGGAGATGTCGCTGGTGTCATCTATCAATGTCTGGTGTGGTCTTTTTGGAGCACAGTGGCCATAGGCTCCGTTCTGAGGGTGGCGACCCGAAGGCGGTGCGTTCGGGGCAAGAGGAACGATCAGATCGCGGAAGAAGTGAATGCGATGCTCGACGGCCGCGTGTTCAATAGCCCGCCAGTGAAGTCAGCGAATGAATATTCGGCGTACCCGTCGGATACGCCACAGTAGCAGATGGCCCTGCTCCGCAACTGGTCTATGGGAGCAGGGCCAGATCGTTTGCCTTACTTGAACATGCCGGCTGAACCTGCGGCTCCGCCCGTTGTCTTCGCATAGAGCTGTTTCACGGCCGCGACATTTCCCCACGGTACGGTCCAGCCGCTGTCACCGCCCGGGTTTATACATCCGGTGCCTGTCCAGAACCCGGTGTACTGGTAGCCGCCCGAGGAGACGGGAGTCAGGTGGTAGCCGTAGACCTGATGGCAGGCGCCACCCAGACTGTTGATATCAACGTCGATGGTATATCCGGCCGTCGCGCTGGCCGTCGTTCCAATCAGTGAACAGCCCCTCGTTAGCCACCATTTGACCGGCCAGGTGAACGGGGCGGTCCAGTTCGTCCAACCGCACGCTGCCAGCGCTGCCTGCGACTGCAACTTGCCTGCAGCTCGGTCCGTTGTGACATGACCGCGTTTTGTGATGACGCCCGTCTCTGCGCGAGTCCCATCTGTGATCACGACATCGCCGCTTGACGGAAAGTCGGACATCACAGCGACACTTAGCTCAGCGCCATCAATCACAAGGTGGTCTGCGATCGGGGTACTGACGGGCTGAGGGACAGCCACGTCGTTAGCTGAGGCGAGGGATGCCGGTAGGACAGCCAACGTGGCGCACACCAAGGCTGTGAACACGATTCGAATACTTTTGCGCATGCTAGTGCTCCTTTCGAGAGCGAACTGAGAATGGTGCTGTTGTATCGTTCGTTCTGCTTCGGACCTATTCGGCACCCCCTTTCGAAATGCTGGATAGTTCTTCGACGCAGTTTTGGGTGAGTAGTCGACCTACTGGTGGCCACCTGCGCCCGCCTGTGGGCTCGATCTCTAGTTGCAGACGCCGAGCGCCTTGCAGATCCAGTCCCAGATTCCGGAGTAGGGCTGGAACATGATCATCGCGCACTTCCTTCGCAGATTGAGCTGGCGTCGTCCCGCCGAGCCGTGTTTCTGCATGGTCGATGCATAGGGGACTTCGCACATTGAACTTTCGACCACTCCTTTTTCGACCTTCGGCCAGCGAGTGCGCGCGTATTCTCGGAGCATGATGTCAACCACTGCCCTGATCGCAGACGACGATCCACTGGTGCGGCGGGCCCTTGTGGTTTTCCTGGGCAGCGCCGGCATCGACGTCGTGGCTGAGGCTCCGGACGGATCGCACGCGATCGCCGCGGCACGGAGGCTGCACCCGGACATCGCACTGGTCGACGTGCAGATGCCTGGCGTCGACGGCGTCGAAGCGACCGCAGGCATCATCCAGCAGTCACCGGGGACGAAGGTCCTCGCGATCACCACATTCGGGACAATCGAATCGATCATGCCGATGCTGCGGGCCGGGGCGTCTGGATACCTACTCAAGGACACCGAGCCCGAGGACATCATCACTGCCGTGCGTGACGTCCTCGCAGGTAGCGCCGTGTTGTCGCCGCGCGTGACCACTAGGCTCATCGCCTCGATCCGCGAGACCGCGCCGCCCGCCGTCGAGCCACTCGCGGAGTTCGAAATGCTGTCTCAACGCGAAGCCGACATCGTCCGGCTACTGGCAGCCGGACTCTCCAATGCCGAGATCGCCGCCGAGATACACGTCTCCGAGGGCACGGTGAAGGCTCATCTGGGGAGCATCATCGCCAAGTGGGGTGTGCGCGACCGCCTGCAGGTCTTGATCCGCGCGGCGCGCTCGGGGTTGGTCACCTTCATCTGATCCCACACGCGTGCAACCTGGCGCCCGGGCCCTAGACCTCTGTCCAGCAACCTCTGCACTTTCGTCTTATCACCGGAACTCGGCCTCTCGGGACCATCAATCCAGGCACGAACACCCGCCGAACCGGAGCAGTGCGAATGCCATGTGATTGCGTACGAGGAGGTACACAGATGAACAGATCACGTTCAGCGACACGCACGACCCTCGCGGTGCTCAGCGTGGCAGCGATGGTGTCACTGGCAATGCCCGCTGCCGCCGGTGCCGCGATGGGGCCGTCGGCGGATGGTCTCTCTCCGGATGCAGCCAAGTCCAGCGGTCTAGTTCCTAACGCTAACGCCGCCCTTCACGGCACGTTCCAGACGGCGACTGGGGAGCATCTCAAGGTCGTATCGGACGACAATGTGGATGGCGAACGAACTGTGGTTGCCAAGTCTGCCGCCGGTGATCTCGTGAGGTACCGGATCCAGTCCACGAGTGTGACAGAGGCCGACCGCGCAGCTATGAGGGCGTCGCTCCTCCAGCCGCTGCCCAAGCCAATGTACTCGGAGACTCGGCCGGAGCCTGAGACGCATCGCGTCACGGCGGCTCCGCTTGCCAAGAACTTGAGATGGACTCCTGTCAGCGTCGTCGCATCGACCGACGACACTGTGTCCATCTCGTGGACAGAGTCGAAGTTCACCGCGAAGCTATCGGATGGGTCCGCTGCGCGAAGCAATAACGGCCAGGTTGTGCTCACCAATCTTAAGCCAAACATGGCCTTCACTGCGGAACTGACCGCCACGTCCGACGAGGGCGACGGCAGCGAGTACCAGCGTGAGCGAATCGTTCAGGGAAGCACTCTCGCGACAGGAACAGTGTCACCCATGACCTACCAGGAGTACACCACGGCGTACGTTCACAAGGCCTTCATCCAGGAGTCGTCAGTTTCTGCGGTCTACTGCGGGTATAACAGCCAATATACGTTCGGTGGAGACGGGCGCGGGTACCATCTCCCGAGTTTCGCCACGCCAACCGACCCACCAAATTATCGCACCATGATGTTCGCGAACGTCAATTGGGACAACACTGCTCCATATGATTTCGTTTGGACGAAAAACGTCGGTGCGTCGAAGCTCTACAAGAATGGAGTCCTCAACAAGACGCTCTATGCCAGCATGAATGACATGCTGGTTCAGTCGGTACAGGTGGGTAGCACGTACGCCAAGGCTTACTTCAACCACACGGCGCGCAACCCGCTTTGCCTATGGCTCGACGCCAGCTACGCTGGCTCCATCCGATATGCGGAGTGGGTCGAGTATTATCGAAGCGGCACTGTTGCGATCGATGGCTATCGTTTCAAGGCGCCGCGGCACGAGATGTATGGCCGTTTCAATACAACCTCAGGAGCAGAGATCTGGAAGACGATCGCTCAGCGTCCGAACGAGGGTTTCCTATGCCTCCTTGGGAATGGCGCATGTGGGATGGACTTCTACCAGAACAGCGCCTCATATTGACTCTCCCAACGATGCACACAAAGTTGTATGCCAGCGCGCTTTCCGCCGCACTGGCATACCACTTTGGTGCCGTCGTCCTCGCCGTGATTGAGCTGCTACGCAATCCACCGAGCGGCCTCCAGCATGCGCTGCACCTTAACCTTCCGATGCAGAATCTCGCAGTGTTCGCTGCGGCATTCCTGTTGCGCGCCTGCGTCGTCCGACTCCGACGAGGTCGACAGGGTATGAAGGAGGCGGTTGTCGGAGACCTCTGCGTCTTCGGACTGATCGTGGTCGTGTTCTGTGTCGTGTCACTGCCCTTTGATACGTCGGGGGCGGCACTGTTCGGGATCATCGTGATGACCATGATTGGCGTGCCTCTGGTGATCGCAACAAGCTTGCTGTCGCAGATAGCAGCTCATCGGCGATGGGTCAGTATCGTGCTCGCGGCGGTAGCCGCTCTGGACGTGCTGGCTCTGATCGTCAGTTCAGGCATGAGCCTTGTCGCCCAGCCCTGATACGCGTGCGGATCGGAATGCAATATCTCGATCCGTAGACGCCTATAGCATCTTCACGAACGTTCGGTGTCAACGTTCGGACCGCTGGCCCTCTTCTTCCCTGTCCTTGCGCAGTTCTTCTCTGTTCTTGCGCAGCGCCGAGAGCACGGCCGAGCGCACCACGAGAAACAGCACGTAGTACCCGACCGCTGACAGAGCTACGGTCAACGCGAGACTGGTAAGCGGATCCATGAGCACATGCTATCGGCACGGAAATGGGTCGAGACGATGTCTGTGATGAAGACCGGTGCGCCCTCGGCAAGGAGATGAAATGCCGAACCCTCGCGAGTCGTACTCCGCAGAAGACGAGGTCGGCGCCGAGCTGGACCACATCTGGCCCGCACCCGGCACAGCGCCCGAGTCTTACGCGTGGTGAATGTTCCGATGATGCGACCGTTGACGGGCGGTGGGTCGTCACCCATCCCACGGACCACGAGGCACTCTCAAGAGACCTCACCGCCTCGTTCTTGAGTCGGAACGGTGTCGTCATCGCCCCAACTCAAGATGTCGCCAGGCTGACATTTGAGAACACGGCACATCGCGTCGAGAGTCGTGAATCTCACCGCGCGCGCTCGACCGTTCTTCAAAACGGCAACGTTTGACGGGGTGATGCCAACGTCGTCTGCGAAGTCACCGACCGCCATGTTGCGCTCGACAAGAAGGCGGTCAATGTGGATATGAATCGCCACTCACACCACCGCATCAAGCTCAACGTGCATAGACGCAGCGCGTCGAAGGAGCGCTCGCATCACCAACAGGACGAGCGTGATCGCGACGCCTGCCGGCACGCCCGCCTCGACGAGCAAGAACAGCTGCGGCGGACCAGGAATGAAGAAGAGAGCGAGGACGTTCAGGGCGGATCCGACTGCCGCTGCGGCTACGAGAACATCGACCCACCGCGAAGCAGAAGACCGGAATATGCGGTCGGCACGAACGTAGCCGACGAGGACACCGGTGGATACGAGCGCGACTGCGACGCAGATCCCGAAGCCCATGCTGACAGCGGTGAGCTGATACTGGGTTGGCGCCAGGACCGGGAGGAATTGCGCAAGCAATTCGACGATTGCGAACGCGCCGATCACCGCCACTGTGACGAGCATCAAGAGTGCGCTGAGCGCCAGCCAGGTAAGCCAAGCAAGGGCGCCCAAGGCCTTAGTCTGCGTACGCCTCTATTGATTATCGATGATTATCTGTCGAAAAACAACCGCACCTGTTCGCCCCCGAGTCAGTGCGGGCGGCTTCCTCTGCTTCCAGATGTGCGAGCCGTGCCGCCTGAGCATGCGCGACCATGGCGGCGAGTCCATCGGACTCCGCCGAGATTCGCTGTGGCCGGTTCTTGCGAGCCGAGCTCGTCGCCCCATGGAGTCACGAGCTGGATACGGTCAGATGCGGTACGTGGGGGCGTTGACCGCAGCCACGCTGATTGTCGACCAGAACAGGTGTTCTAGTTGTGATCATACAGTGTAGAAAGGATGCGCGATTAGCGCCCGCTGTGCCGGATTTTGGGGGCTGCGTGCCAGGCCATGCCGGGCCCTGCCGTGCCAGGGCCTGGCAGGGGTGGCACGCAGAGCGCGTTAATGCGCCGTTTAGCCATGTGATCAGGTGTTTGCATGAAACGATCCGTGCCAGGCATGCCTTGCACTGCCCCATTCACGGTCTCCGGTGTCGTCTGCCGCGGTCGTCGGATGTCGGCGGCAGCGTACATCGATCACACGACCACGATCAGTGCCACTGCCCTCACGCCCACCAAGAATGCGGTAGATCAGACGTGAGAAACATGCCTGATCTGCCTTCTTCTTTCTCAATGGGTACCCGTCCGGCCGGCGCGATCGTCGACGCGGCAGTGGGCATCGTCGACGGCGACGGACGACCCGCTGCCCTTGATCCGCCGATTCGTCGGGGTTTCGGGTGCGCCGTCACCGACCGTCGTCAGACGCACCGCCCGGCAGGCTGTCGCCGGGAAAACTGCGCACCGGATGCAGTTCGTAAGTGAGGATCCCCGCGATGACGGCCGGGTCCTCGCGCATGATCAGGTCTGCTTCGTTGACCGTGGTGTCGAACAGACCGATGCCGGCGTACGGGCCGTCCTCGGCGATCGGGCAGACGATGGGCAGGACGCCGTCGGCCCGCAGCGCGAAGTTGCGTCGGGCATGCTCGCGCACGACGTCGCGCGCGCCCGAAGCCGCCGCGCCCGGGGCGCGATGAAGGATGAGCAGGGTGTAGGTCCTGCTCGCAGCCAGCTCACGGCGCATGTCGTCGTCGCTGATCTCGCCCATGGCCTGCTCCGGAGCGCGAGCGCGCCGGGTCACTGAGCCGGAAGGATCTCGCAGTCTGTGCCGGGGGCGAGCACAGCCTGGTGACCGTCGTCGAAACGGACCACCAGCGTTGTGACCTCGTCGTCCGCGCGGACCTCGAGGATCTCGCCGTCGCGGTCGGCAGCGCCGACGGACGTGCCATGGATGCGGATGCGGTCGCCTGCAGTCGGGTTCATCTCGCTCACCTCGTGAGGCCCAGGATACGCCGGCGCCGGTCCATGGGGTAGGGCGTTGCTTGGTCGTCCCTGCCGTCTGTGACGGGAGGACAATGGAACCGCACAGACGGATGTGGAGGAGAGCATGATGTCGCAGGCAGTCGCATCGACTCAGCAGGCGCAGCGGATGAAGGCGGCCGTGGACGGCGCGGTCGCCCTCGGACCGGGATTCCTGCGCGGAGACGTCAGCGTCGACGTGATGACGCAGGCGATGGTCGCGGCCGTGCAAGGCTACGTCGCAGACGAGCAGACGGATGGGCGCGATGGCGCACCGCTGGGGGAGGAGTCGGCGCAGCTCTTCCCGGTGCTGCGGGAACTGATGGCGTGCGGTGGAGGATTCCGCGCCGGTCGCTGCGACGCCGACTGCGTCGCACGCACCATGACAGAACTCGTCGCCGAGTTCGGCGTCGACGAGCCGACGCACACCGCGGTCTGATCGCGGGCGGCTCAGTTCTGCGAAGCGAGGACTGCGGCGGTGTCGCTGACCGTGATCTGCGGCGGATACAACCCCATCACGTGCAGCGCCGCCGCCTGGTTCTCGGCGGTCGATCCTGCGCACGCGTCGGCGACGACCGTCACGGTCGCTCCGGCGTCGGCCGCGGGGAGAGCTGTGGAGATCACGCAGCAGTCGGTCGAGACACCCGTGAGCACGAGGTGCGGTGCCGGCCCGGTGAGCGCCTGGAGCTCAGGACCCCACTTGCCGAAGGTCGGGCGGTCGATGATCGCCCGCGGCATGAGGGCCGCGGCATCCGGAACCAGGGCGTAGAGCGGGTCGTCGGCCGGCACATCCGCGAACGGCCAGGCGGCGAAGTATGCGCCCCATGACGTGTCTCGATCGGCGGTCGGCAGCCACCGGGTGATGATCACGCGGTCCTCGAACGCGTCGGCGAGACGCCCGATGTTCACCATCGCTTGCGCGAAGTACGGCGAACCCCAAGGGGAATCGGGCGAGGCGAAGATCGCCTGCGGATCGATGACGACCAGCCACGGCGTTTCGACGCCCGGGCCTGCGGCAGGCTCGCTCAACGGGCGGCCTCCGCCTCTTGCGCCCGGATCTTCGCCGCGCGCACGAACCAGGTCACCAGGAACGAGCCCACGAGTGCGAACAGCACGCCGAGGTTCGCGTAACCCCAGTCATCGCGCCAGCCGAACAGGTCGAGGAAGTAGCCCTGCCAGTCGTTCCACGGCGTGTCGGGAATCTGGTTCATGACGAAGCCCCATCCGATGCCGGTCGCCACCAGCATCGTGATGATCGAGGTCCAATCGAAGGCACCGTAGCGGCCGGCCGAATCGAACAGCGCTACGTCGTCGTAGTCCTTCTTGCGGCGCAGGATGTCGGCGATGAGAATGCCCGCCCATGAGGCCATGGGCACCCCGAGCGTGATCAGGAACGACTGGAACGGACCGATGAAGCTCGTCGCGAAGAAGACGACGAGGATCGTGCCGGCCGTGAGGATGATGCCGTCGATACCGGCGGCGGCGGGGCGCGGGATGCGGATGCCCAGGCTCAGCAGCGTCAGACCCGACGAGTAGATGCCCAGCACCGCGCCCGAGATCAGGGTGAGGATCGCGACGATCAGGAACGGGAACAGCGCCCACTGCGGCAGGAGCACCGCCAGGGCGCCGATCGGGTCGTTGCCGACGGCCGCCAGCAGCTTGTCGTTGGAGCCCGCCAGCAGCAGACCGAAGAACACCAGCACGACCGGGGCGACCGATCCGCCGAGCGTGTTCCACCCGATGATCCGACCATCCGACGCCGTGCGCTTCTGGTAGCGCGACCAGTCGGCGGCGATGTTGATCCAGCCCAGGCCGAAGCCGGTCATCACCATCACGAGCGCGCCGATCGTCTGGGCGAGCGTTCCGTTGGGGTGCGAGAACGCGGCGTTCCAGTCGATCGATTGGAACGTGAGGATCAGGAACAGGATCGTCATGCCGCCGGTGAGCCAGGTCAACACCGACTGCAGCTTCATGATCGTGTGATACCCGAGTACCGAGGCGGCCACGATCAGCGCGGCCACCACGATCGTGGCGACGATCTTCACACCGACGTCGCCGTCCTGGCCCACCCAGCCCAGCTCGTGCAGCACGGTGGTGGTGGCCAGCACCGCGGTGATGGCCAGAGACGTCTCCCAGCCGATCGAGGTCAGCCACGACACGATGCCCGGCAGCTTCTGACCCTGCACGCCGAACGCGGACCGCGACAGGATCATGGTCGGCGCCGACCCTCGTTTGCCGGCGATGGCGATCAGACCGCACAAGAAGAACGACACGACGATCCCGATCACCGAGACCACCGTCGCCTGCCACAGCGAGATGCCGAAGCCGAGCACGAACGAGCCGTACGACATGCCGAACACCGACACGTTCGCGGCGAACCACGGCCAGAACAGATCGCGCGGCTTGGCGGTGCGTAGGGATTCGGGGATGATCTCGATGCCGGTGTGCTCGATGAGCGTGGACGCGGAAACCTCGTCCTTGACGGGTGCGGGGCTTGCTGCGGGCATGGAGTCCTCCTGGTGACCGCTTTCGGGTGTGCTCTGGTCGTCACCATCCTGGCATCGACAGGGCAGATGCGGGGTGGTTGTGACCAGGATATTTGTCCGGGGTTGCGCGGCGCGCACGTGCACGTCAGGCTGGGGCCCGAACGGAGCGCGCATGCCGACAGCCATCAGAACCTGCGGCTCCGCGATCGTCGCGGGGCTGATCCTCGTGGTGGCCGCCTGCGCCCCGGACACCCCTGACACGCACCGGAGTGCCCAGCCGACGGCATCCGTCTCCTCGCCCGCGGCGGACGCGCCGGGTGAGACGCTCGCGCAACCCACCGTGTTCGCCACCGGGCTGCGGGCACCCTGGTCGGTCGTGCCGCTCGCCGACGGCGGCGCCCTGGTGTCGCAGCGGGACGATGGAGCGATCCTCGAATTGGATGTGGACGGTCATGCGCGCGTCGTGGGGCGGATCACGGACGTCGTGCACCGCTCCGAGGCCGGACTGAACGGCATCGCCGTGTGGCGTGGGGACGGCAGCACCTGGCTGTACGCCTACTACGCGACCGATTCCGACAACCGCGTCGTGCGGATGCCGCTGCTCGGCGCCGCCGGCTCGCGACGGCTGGGCGCACCCCACGTGGTGATCGACGGCATCAGGGCGGCGGGATTCCACAACGGCGGACGGCTCGCCTTCGGCCCCGACGGGATGCTGTACGTCACGACAGGGGATGCCGGTGACTCCGCCGACGCCCAGGACAGGTCGAGCCTGAACGGCAAGATCCTGCGGGTGACGCCCACCGGAGAGCCCGCGCCGGGCAACCCGATCGACTCTCCCGTGTACAGCTACGGGCATCGCAACGTGCAGGGCATCGCGTGGACGCCGGACGGCACGATGTGGGCCACCGAGTTCGGTCAGAACACCTGGGACGAGTTGAACGTCATCGTGCCCGGCGGCGACTACGGCTGGCCGATCGTGGAGGGACGTGCGGGCGATTCGCGCTTTCGCGACCCGCTCGTGCAGTGGCGCACAGACCAGGCCAGTCCCAGCGGCCTGGCCGCGCACGGCTGGATGCTCTACGCGGCGGCACTGCGCGGCGAACGCCTCTGGCAGGTGCGCACGGCAGGGGCGACCGTGGTGGGCAGCCCGGCGGTCGCGCTGGATGGTCGCGGCCGCCTTCGTGATGTCGTGACCGGCCCGTCCGGTGACCTGTGGGTGCTGACGAACAACACCGACGGACGCGGCACCCCGCGCTCGGGCGACGACCACCTGCTGCGCATCGCGGTGGATCCCCAGGGGTAATCCCACCGGTTTGAGCGCGCCGCACACAGCGGCACAGCAAGGCGGCGGCGCAGTAGCGTGGGGCCATGAGCACCCTGGGTCGCGGCCGGCAGCCGGGCGGCACGCACATCGTCGAGAACCAGCCGGCCTGGCGCGTCGACCTCGACGAGTATGCGCTGAACACGCCGCTGGCCGAGGCGGTGACCGGCTTCGGCGCGGGGTGGGCCCACGCGCGCCTGCACGAGATCGGCGCCCACGTGGGAACGCGGGAGTTCCAGCGTGACGCACAGCTGGCCGACCAGCATCCCCCCGTCGCGCACGTCTTCGACCGCTGGGGCTTCCGGCTCGACGAAGTGGAATACCACGACGCGTACCATCGCGTGATCTCCGCGGCCGTGGCCGCCGGCGCACACACCTCCGCGTGGGCGGAGCCGCGCCCGGGCGCAGCCGTCGCCCGGGCCGCGGCGTTCATGCTCTTCGCCCAGATCGAGCCCGGGCATGCCTGCCCGATCTCGATGACGCACGCGGCCGTGGCTTCTCTGCGCGACTCTCCGTGGATCGCGGACGAGTGGCTGCCGCGACTGTATTCACGGCAGTACGAACGGCGCCTGCTCCCGCCGGAGGACAAGCCTGGTGCCCTTGTCGGCATGGCTATGACCGAGAAGCAGGGCGGCTCGGACGTGCGCGCCAACACCACGAGCGGCGTGCATGTGAGCGGGCACAGCTATCAGCTGACCGGGCACAAATGGTTCTGCTCGGCGCCGATGTCAGACGCGTTCCTGGTGCTCGCGCAGACCCGTCGCGGGGCCAACGACGAAGGGCTGTCGTGCCTGTTCGTGCCCCGCGTTCTCGCGCACGGCGAGCGGAACGTGTTCCGCATCCAGCGACTGAAGGACAAGGTCGGCAACCGCTCGAATGCGTCGGCGGAGATCGAATTCGACGGCACTGTCGGCGTGCTGGTGGGCGAGCCGGGCCGGGGCGTGCGCACGATCATCGAGATGGTGCAGCGCACACGGCTGGACTGCGTGCTGGGCACGGCAGCCGGCATGCGCCAGAGCGTCGCCGAAGCGGTGTGGCACGCCCGCGACCGGCGTGCGTTCGGCGCGCTGCTGGTCGACCAGCCTGCGATGACCTCGGTGCTGGCAGACCTCGCGCTCGAGGCCGAGGCGGCGATGCTGATGGGCATGCGGCTCGCGCAGTCGTTCGAAGCCGACGCCACCGAACAGGACGAGGCCTTCCGGCGCCTGGCCACGCCGGTGTCGAAGTACTGGGTGTGCAAGCGCGGTCCGCAGCACGCCTACGAAGCCATGGAGTGCTTGGGCGGCAACGGCTACATCGAGTCGTTCCCGCTGGGCCGGCGCTTTCGCGAACAGCCGGTGATGGCCATCTGGGAGGGCTCGGGCAACGTCATCGCGTTGGACGTGCTGCGGGCCCTCGCCCGTGATCCTGAGTCGGCCGAGGCGGTGCGCGCCGAGATCGAGAGCGTCGCCGGCGCCCACCCGCTGCTGGATGAGCACAACCGGCGCACGCTGTCACTGCTGCACGCGGTGTCTCGCACCGACCTGGACGTCGCGCAAGGGCAGGCGCGCAGGCTCACCGAGGAACTCGCGCTGTCGCTGCAGTCGAGCGTCATGGTGCGTCATGCGCCGACTGTCGACGCCGAGGCGTTCATCGGTGCACGGCTGGGTGATGACCGCGGCTGGCAGTACGGCGTGCTTCCGCAGGGCACGGATGCCGCAGCCATCGTGGCCCGGCACTGAGGCGCGCGCTCGGCAGGGGCTCAGGGGTACTTGCTCGGCATCGCGCACAGCACCAGTACGGCGATGGCACCGAACGGGATGAGTGCGATGAAGATCAGAGCCCAGTGGTAGCCGGCGTCGCGAAGCCGCCGCACGGTCACGGCGAGACCGGGGACGAGTGTCGCCAGCGCCCACAACCACAGGAGCACGATGAATAGTCCGCTGAAACCGCCGAAACCGGTGTAGAACATCCTCGGCCCGTTCATCGCCGCCATCGAACCGAAGACGGTGAAGATCATGAGCAGGTACACACCCACGAAGATGATGCCCTCGAACAGCGACCAGTACCAGAACTCGGGGCGACCGGCCCGGCCGTCGAAGCGCGCGTACTTGCTGAAGATGGTGCGGATGGCACTGCCGATGCCGGTCACCAGCGGGCGGTCGTCGGCCGCCGATCGCCATGTGCCGATCGGCGGTGCCACGGCGTAGCCGGGAGCGCCGGTGTATCCGGCGCCGTACCCGCTCGCCCCGTAACCTCCGGCGCCGGCGCCGCTCTGCGTGTAGCCCGGCGTCGTGCCGTATCCCGGCGCGGTGCCGTACCCCGGTGTCGCGCCGTACCCCGGTGTCGCGCCGTACCCCGCGGCATTGCCGTAGGGAGCGTCAGCCTGATGGGTCGGGGGAGCCGGCGGTGCCGGAGGAGCCTGCGCAGGACGCGTCTGCGTGGACCAGCCGGCGCCGTTCCACCAGCGCTGTCCGTCGCCGCCCTGAGGGTCGGGGTACCAGCCGGCGGGTGGCAGATCGCCGGGCGATGTCGAAGGGGTGGTGCTCACGATTCGGCTCCTCGAGGTGAAGGGGTTGTCCCACCGTACAACGCTGGGATGTCAGTGTCCGAGGCGCGTGGCCGCTGTTCATGCGTCTCGACGCCCCGGACCAGCTCGGCGTGCGGCAACGTCAGACCGATCTCCTCGGAGATCTCCCGTACGGTTGCATCGCGTGCGGTCTCGCCGAACTCGATGTTGCCGCCGAGCAGCCGGTGGAGGCATCCACCAGATGAACCATCGCCTTCGCCCGAATGACGCAGAGGTCGGTCATTCGACGGGCTCGATCAGTTCGGGCGAGTTGTTGCGGACGTTGCCGACGGCTGACGAGACCACGTGGTCGGTGAGCGTGGCGGCGACGTCGGGGGCCGCGTCGACGGCCGCGTCGAGGATGTCGCCCACGTTCTCGGTCGTGGGGTCGAGCCACGCATCGGCGAAGTCGGGGTCGAGGAACAGGGGCATGCGGTCGTGGATCGACCCCAGGTGGCCGATGGCATCGCGAGTCAGGATCGTGAAGCTGAGCACCCAGCGCGAGGCGTCGTCCGTGGCGGCCGGGTTCTTCCACCACTCATAGAGTCCCGCGAAGAACATCGGCTCGTCGCCGGCAGGGTGGATGAAGTGCGGGATCTTGCCGCTGTCGGTCTTCTTCCATTCGTAATAGCCGGATGCCGGAATCACGGCGCGATGTTTGATCAGGGCGTTGCGGAACATCGGCTTGTCTTCGACCTCTTCGGCACGGGCATTGATCGCGCGAGCACCGATGGAGACATCCTTCGCCCACGGCGGGATCAGTCCCCAGCGCGCGGACTCGAGTCGGCGCGTGGGAGGTTCGGTCTTGATCGAGTCGAGCACGATCGCCGCGTGATCGGTGGGTGCGACGTTGTACGAAGGAGCCGGCAGATCGTCGCCGGTCACATCCACGCGCAGCACACCGACGAGCTCAGATCCCACATTGGCCACTACGAACCGTCCGCACATGCGGATCAGCCTACGTCGTAGCACCGACACCAGTCCGTCCTCGTCGGTCCTCGCTGGTCCTCGCTTCAGGCGAGGGGATCTGATGAAACGAGGGGGAATATCCGGCGTGTCGCTCCTCGCTTCGTGAGATCCCCTCGCCTCGGGCGAGGGATGGGCGAAAATGGCCGGGCGAGGGCCGGACGAGGGGCGGGCGAGAGAGCCTGCTCCGGGCGCCAGGAGGTCCTGGCGAGGTGCCGGGACCGCGACGGGCGCGGGGGATCAGGACGAGCGGGCGACGCCGACTTCTTCAAGGCGTTGCAGCAGGGCGGCGCCGTCGTCGCCGCTGACCCATGGCACTGCCGCGGCGGCGTGGGGATCCACCGTGGTGCGACCGCCGGCCAGCATCGCCTCGGTGGAGGAGAGTCGGCGAATCGCGACGGCGGCCACGCTCTGCGGGTGGCGGACGGCGAACTGCGTGTAGATCATGTCGTCGTGCTGGCCGTCATCGCCGATGAGGAGCCAGGCGAGATCGGGGAACTCGGTGGCGAGTCGCTCGAGGTTGTCGGACTTGTGCGCTGTTCCGCTGCGGAACCACCGATCGTGTGTGGGGCCCCAGTCGGTGAGCAGCAGTGCCCCAGCGGGGAACAGGTGTCGGCCGAGAAAGCGCAGCAGGGTCGGCCCCACGTTCCACGCGCCGGTCGAGAGGAAGACCACGGGGGCGCCGGGGTTTTCGCGCACCAGACGTTCCAGCAGCACCGACATGCCCGGCACCGGCTGGCGGGCGTGCTCGTCGACGACGAACGAGTTCCAGGCCGCCACCAGCGGGCGGGGGAGGGCGGTGACCATCACCGTGTCATCCACATCGCAGACGATGCCGAAGCCGACATCCGCTCCGACGATGAAGACGCGGGTGTCGACGGGTTCTCCGTCTTCGACCGACATCGAGATCGTGTGCCAGCCGGGCGCCAGCGAGGTGGGCAGGACCGTGTCGACCACGCCGCCGCGGTCAGAGACGACGTCGTGCGCAACGCCGTCGATCGTCACGGTGACCTGGGCGAACCCGATCGGAACCGCCATGAAGCTGCGCCAGCCGCGCACCCCGCCGTACTCGCCGTCGGCGCTGCCGCGGGCGGGGGGAGTGATCAGCACTCGGCCGAGCACGCGCACCCAGTTCTCACCGCCGTATCCCGGAAAGGCGGCGACGGTCGGGGTCAGGCCACGGCGGCGCGCACGGCGCTCACGCCACGCATGAAAGCGGTATTCGAGCCGCGCCAGCCACAGCACATCGGCGCGACGCGCCGCAGCGGTGTTCTCGGGCATCCGTGCAAGTCTCGCATGTGCGCATGTCGACTGTCTGGGTGAGTCCCGATCGTGCGGGGCGGGATGCCGCGGCGTGCGGCGTGCGGTCGGACCGGGTCAGTGCGACTGCTCGTCCGCGGAGCCGACGAAATGACGCCGCTCGATGCGTTCGAGCACCTTCTTGACGATCACGACGGCCACGAGGAACACGACGATGAATCCGACGAACAGATACCCGGCGAAGTGCAGGCGGGCGGCCAGTTCGCGGTAGGTGCCTGCGGCCAGCCCCGAGGCGGCGACGTAGGCGCTCGCCCAGATCACGCACGCCGGAGCCGTCCACGCGAGGAACCGTCGATAGGAGTAGCCGGTCATACCGACCGTCAGCGGGACGAGCGAATGCAGCACCGGCAAGAACCTCGAGATGAAGATGGCGAGGCCCCCACGCCGGTGCAGATACCCTTCGGCGCGCTCCCAGTTGCGTTCGCCGAGCCATCCGCCCACACGGGAGTGACGGATGCGGGGACCCAGCAGTCGACCCAGCCAGAATCCGATGCTCTCGCCGATCATCGATCCGGCGACGATCGCGGCGACCAATGCCAGGCCCTGCCAGAACGAGCCCGTCGCGGTGCCGGCCACGAGCACGATCGTGTCGCCCGGCACCACGACGCCGACTAGCACGCTGGTCTCGAGCAGCATCGCAAGGCCCGCGAGCAACACCCGCAGCAGCGGGTCGACGGCCTGTATGGCGTCGAGGATCCCCGTCAGGACGTCGTTCACACGGCGAGCATAGACATCGTGGCTCGTTTTAGGCTGTGAGCGTACCGCACCGCGATCGTGAGGGCAGCGAGCCGTGGTCGCCCGTTGCCATGCCAGTGGGTCAGACGGGCGTGCTCCCTCTAGCCTGAGAGGATGACGTCTCCCTTCACCCTGCGGCCGCTGCCGGTGTGGCCCGACCCCGCCGACGTCTTCTGCGCCGTCGCGGCCGACCATGCCGATGTGTTCTGGCTGGATGCCGGGCCCGATGCCGACTCGGGGTGCAGCTGGGTCGGGTGGGGTGAGGCGGAGGCGCCCGAGGTGGTGCACGCCGCGCGCTGCGCAGGCGACGAGCGGGCCGCGGGCGTGGACCGCTTCACCGCCGGCTGGGTGGGCTGGATCGGCTACGAGGCGGGTGCGGCCCGAGCTGGGGCGCCGGTGACCGCAGACGATCCCGTCGTTCCCGCCGAGCGCTGGCTGCGTGTGCGCGGGCTTGTCGCCTTCGACCACGAGACCGGGCACGCCTGGCTCGCCGGCGAGATCGACCTCGGGGCCGCCGCACCCGCACGGATGGAGGCATCCTCCCCCGGACTCACCGCCCGCTCGCGCGACGACCCCGGCGCCTACGCCGAGATGATCGGCCGCTGCCGAGAGGCCATCCGGGCTGGTGACGCCTATCAGCTGTGTCTGACGACCCGGTTCGACGTGGTCGGCGAGATCGACCCGATCGACGCATACCTGCGACTGCGTGCCGACAGCCCCACCCATCACGGTGGTGTGATCCGCAGTGGCGGCGTTGCGCTGCTCAGCGCCAGCCCCGAGCGCTTCGTGGAAGTGCACGGCCGCAGCCTGCGCACCCGGCCGATCAAGGGCACCCGGCCACGGGGCGCCGACGATGCCGACGATGCCGCGCAAGCCGCAGAGCTGCTGGCCAGCGTCAAGGAGCGCGCCGAGAACATCATGATCGTCGATCTGATGCGCAACGACCTCGCCCGGGTCTGCGAGCCGGGCACCGTGCGGGTAGAACGGCTGCTCGAGGTGGAGAGCTACCCGGCGGTGCACCAGCTGGTCAGCACGGTGTCGGGTCGGCTGCCGCAGGCGGCCACCGTCGGAGAGGTGCTGGACGGCGTGTTTCCGGCCGGCAGCATGACCGGCGCCCCGAAGCTGTCGGCGATGACGCTGCTGCACGGGATCGAGACCGGGCCGCGTGGGGTGTACGCGGGGTGCTTCGGCTGGGTGGGCGCCGACGGCGGCTTGGACCTCGCGATGGTCATCCGATCGATCCTCGTGCACCCGGGTGGCGCGTACGTCGGCGCCGGTGGCGGCATCACCTGGCGATCGGACGCTGCAGCCGAGGTTGCGGAGGTGGGGCTGAAGGCGCGGGCCCCGCTGGCGGCGCTGGGCGCGGCGGTGCCGCCGGGATGGTGAAAACCGCCGGTCGGGTATTCTGAAGGATGCGCATTTCGCGCATCATCCCGACCCTGCGATTGGCTTTCCTCCGTGTCTCAGATCACTGCTTCTGATATCGCCGCTGACGGCGTCTTCGATCCGCATGCGATCCAGGCGAAGTGGCAGAAGCTCTGGTCCGAGCAGGACCCTTTCCGTGCCGGGGGCGAGGGCGATGAGCGCCCGCGCAAGTACATCCTGGCGATGTTCCCGTACCCGTCGGGCGACCTGCACATGGGGCACGCCGAGAACTATCTGTACTCGGACATCGTCGCCCGCTACTGGCGGCACCGCGGCTACAACGTGCTCAACCCGATCGGGTGGGATTCCTTCGGGCTGCCCGCAGAGAATGCCGCGATCCTGCGCGGGGCCGACCCGCGTGAGTGGACCTACGCGAACATCGCCCAGCAGAAGGAGAGCTTTCACCAGTACGGCGTCTCGTTCGACTGGAGCCGCGAGCTGCACACCAGCGACCCTGAGTACTACCGGTGGAACCAGTGGCTGTTCCAGCGACTGTTCGAGCGGGGGCTGGCCTATCGCAAGTCCAGCCCGGTCAACTGGTGCCCGAACGATCAGACGGTGCTGGCCAACGAGCAGGTCGTCGACGGGCATTGCGAGCGCTGCGGCGCGGAGGTCGTGAAGAAGAAGCTGACGCAGTGGTACTTCCGCATCACAGACTACGCCGACCGGCTGCTGGACGACCTGGACGCCCTTGAGGGCCACTGGCCGTCGAAGGTCGTGCAGATGCAGCGCAACTGGATCGGCCGATCGGTCGGCGCTGACATCGACTTCGAGATCGAAGGCCGGGCAGAGAAGGTCACGGTGTTCTCCACGCGCCCCGACACGCTCTACGGCGCGACGTTCTTCGTCGTGGCACCCGACTCCGATCTGGCCGCCGAGCTGGTCGGCGAGGCGCCGTCAGACGTTCGTATGCAGTTCCAGGAATATCTCGGACGCGTGCAGAAGCAGACCGACATCGAGCGACAGAGCACCGACCGGCCGAAGACCGGCGTGTTCCTGGGCCGCTACGCGATCAACCCGGTCAACGGCGAGCGGCTGCCGATCTGGGCGGCCGACTATGTGCTGGCCGACTACGGCCACGGCGCTGTCATGGCCGTGCCTGCGCACGACCAGCGCGACCTCGACTTCGCCCGCGCCTTCGACCTGCCGGTGAAGGTCGTCGTCGACACGACCACCGGTGTCGAGGGCGAGGCATCCCTCGCCGACCTCGACCCCGCTGTCACCGGCGTGGCGCTCGTCGGCGAAGGCCGCATGGTCAACTCCGGTGCGCTGGACGGTCTGGGCAAGAAAGATGCCATCGCCGGCATGATCGCCGAGCTCGAGAAGCACGAGTCCGGTCACGGCACCACGACGTTCCGCCTGCGCGACTGGCTGATCTCACGACAGCGGTTCTGGGGCACGCCCATTCCGATGATCCACACCGACGACGGCCAGATCGTGCCGGTCCCGGCCGATCAGCTGCCGGTGGTGCTGCCGCAGGCCAAGGACCTCGACCTCAAGCCCAAGGGCCAGTCGCCGCTGGGCGCTGCCACGGAATGGGTCACCACGACCGACCCCGCCACCGGCGCGCCCGCCCGCCGGGACCCCGACACGATGGACACCTTCGTCGACAGCTCGTGGTACTTCCTGCGCTTCATGTCGCCGGCCTCGGACGCGCACGCCTTCCCGTCGGACGAGGCCGCCCGCTGGGCTCCGGTGGACTTCTACATCGGCGGCGTCGAGCACGCGATCTTGCACCTGCTGTACGCGCGGTTCATCACGAAGGTGCTGCACGACATGGGGCTGGTCGATTTCGACGAGCCGTTCTCGAGCCTGATCAACCAGGGCATGGTGATCTTGGACGGCGCGAAGATGTCGAAGTCGAAGGGCAACCTGGTCGTCTTCCAAGACGAGCTGGACGCTCACGGCGCCGACGCGCTGCGCACGGCGCTGGCCTTCGCCGGCCCCGTGGAAGACGACAAGGACTGGGCGGATGTCTCGGCCACCGGTGCCACGAAGTTCCTGGCGCGAGCGCTGCGCGTCGCCCAGGACGTGGCGACCCCTGCGGGGGTGGATGCCGCAACCGGCGACGCCGCGCTGCGGCGGATCGCCCACCGTGTGCTGGCCGACGTGCCCGCACTGGTCGAGCACACGAAGTTCAATGTGGTCGTGGCGCGGCTGATGGAGCTGGTCAACGCCACGCGCAAGGCCATCGACAGCGGCGTGGGTTCTGCCGACGCGGCTGTGCGTGAGGCGGCCGAGGTCACGGCGCTGGTGCTGGACATGGTGGCGCCGCACACCGCGGAGGAGATGTGGTCGATCCTCGGCCACGAGCCGTTCGTGGGCCTGGCCGTCTGGCCCGCCGCCGACGAGGCGCTGCTGGTCGAGCAGACCGTGACGGCCATCGTGCAGATCGACGGCAAGGTGCGCGCGACGCTCGAGGTGCCCACGGCGATCACTGCCGACGAACTCGAGGCGCAGGCCCGGGCGGACGAGCGTGTGCTGCGGTCACTGGCCGGTCGCGACATCCAGCGCGCCGTGGTGCGAGCCCCCAAGGTGGTCAGCTTCAGCACGAAGTAGCCGCCTCTGCCGGGCACCTCGCCGCGGCGGCTCCTCCCCAGGCGCTGCCCGGCGCTGAGTTGTCCACGGATCGTTGCGCGACCGACGTCCCGGCATTCACGCCTGCATAGCGTGGGGCAGTGTCCACCGAGTCGCCGCCTCCGCTCTCGCCGCGGCGGCGATTGGGCCTGGGTGCGGTGATCGTGGTGATGCTGGTCGCCCTCGCCGTGACGGTGGGCATCGGCATCCTGCGTGGACGATCCGCGCCCACGCAAGAGGTGGCGGTCACCGCTCGGCCGACACCGTCGGCGAGCGTGGCCGTGTACGTGCACGTGTCGGGGGCCGTGCGCAAGCCAGGACTGTATGTGCTGCCGGCGGCAGCCCGCCTGGTGGACGCGGTGGCAGCTGCGGGCGGCTTCGCCAAGGATGCTGCGCGCGACGGCGTGAACCTCGCTCGCCCGGTGGCCGACGGCGAGCAGGTCATCGTGCCCCGCAAAGGCGAGGCGCCGCCCGCGACGGCAGGCGGTGCGGCATCCGGTCCCGCCGTCGGCGCGGGCGCGCACCCGGCCGGCAAGGTGAACCTGAACACCGCCGACGCTGCCGCCCTCGACTCGCTGCCGCGCGTCGGGCCCGCGATCGCCCAGCGCATCATCGACTGGCGCACCCAGAACGGCCGGTTCACCAGCGTCGAAGACCTCCTCGCGGTGCCCGGCATCGGTGAGAAGATGCTGGCGTCGCTGCGCGATCTGGTCACGGTGTGACGTGAGGGCGCGCGATCTTCGTCCGGTGCCGATCGCCGCTGCTGCGTGGGCGGCCGCGGGGGTGGTGGTGCTGGTTGCGGATGTGGCAGCGGTGATGGCGATCGTGCTGTGGGCAGCGGCGCTGGTGCTCACCGTGTGGGCCGCATGGTGGGCCAGGGGAACGCACCGGCACGGGCCCGGTCTGTGGGCGATCGCAGCCGTGACAGCCGCGATCGCCGCAGCCGCGGCGTCCTCTGCGGCTCTCGCCCTGCCGCAGCGCACAGCGGCCGTCGAGCTCGCCGTCGACGGCGGACGCGCGATCACCGTGCACGCGAGCGTCGTCGGCAAGGCGCAGCGCACCGCCCGCGGCGACCTCATGTACGACGCGGTCGCGCACCGCATCGACGTCGGGCCGACGCCACACACGATCGAGGTCCCGGTGTCGATTCGGGACGGCGACGCGCACACCGCACCGGACGTCGGCAGCGAGATCGTCGTGCGGGGTACGGCGGCGCAGTCCATGCCCGGCCAGCGCGCGGTGCTGGTCGTGCGCGCCGGGGATGCCGTGGCGCTCGCACGCGCACCGACGGGCGTCGTGGCGGTGTCGGCACAGCTGCGGCATGCGCTCGCGCGGGCGACTCGGGGGCTGCCCCAGCCCGGTGCAGGCCTGATTCCCGGGCTCGCCGTCGGCGACACGGGGGGAGTCAGCGTCGAACTCGACTCTCAGATGAAGGCCAGTTCGCTCTCGCATCTGACGGCGGTCTCGGGGGCCAACTGCGCGATCGTGGTCGGGCTCGCCTTCGGTGCGGCAGCACTCTGCGGCGCTCGACGCAGCGTGCGCGTGGGGGTCGGGATGCTGGCCCTCGGTGGCTTCGTGCTGCTGGTCACACCCGAGCCGAGCGTGGTGCGCGCCGCCGCCATGGCGGCCATCGCGATGCTCGGCGTGCTGCTGGGGCGGCGCGGGGCCGGGCTGTCGCTGCTGTGTGCAGCGGTCGTGGTGTGCGTGGTGGCCGACCCGTGGCTTGCCGCCTCGATGGGGTTCGCGCTGTCGGTGGTGGCCACGGCGGCGCTGCTGACACTGGCGGCACCGCTGACCCGCGGTCTGAGCAGGCGCCTGCCGCGCGCGCTGGCCCTGGCCCTGGCGGTGCCGTTGGCCGCGCAGCTGGCGTGCGGGCCGCTGCTGATCGTGATCAATCCCACCGTGCCGCTGTACGGCGTGATCGCGAACCTGCTCGCCGCACCGGCGGCACCCGTGGCCACCGTGCTGGGGCTGGCCGCCTGCCTGGCGGCGCCGATTCCGCTGCTCGCATCGGGACTGGTGGCTCTGACCTGGGTGCCGGCCGCGTGGATCGCCGCGGTCGCCGCGACATCGGTCGATCTGCCGGCGAGCGCCGTGCCGTGGATCGAAGGATGGCCCGGAGCAGTGCTCCTTGCGGTTGTGGGGGCAGCCATCGGGGTGCTGATCCTGCCGCCCGGGCACCGACGCGGGCAGCGCGCTGTTCGCGCCGCATCGGCGTTGCTGATGGCCGTGGTGCTGGGAGTGGGCGGCGGATCGGCGGCGCTGCGCGCGGCAGTGGGACCGTTGACCCTGCCGGGCACGTGGGCGATCGCAGCGTGCGATGTCGGTCAGGGCGACGCCTTGCTCGTGCGTTCTGCATCGGCGGTGGCCCTCATCGACACCGGGCCGGACCCCGGTGCGCTGCGAGCGTGCCTGGACAGATTCGGCATAGAGCGGATCGACATCCTTGTGCTCACCCACTACGACCTCGACCACGTCGGCGGAGTGGATGCGGTCATCGGACGTGCGGACATCGTGCTGCACGGGCCGCCCGCTTCGGCGACCGATCGGCGCACGCTCGCGCGGCTGGCCGGTGGTGGCGCGCAGGTGGTGGACGCCTGGGCCGGCACGGCGGGGCGGCTCGGAGGCGCGACCTGGACGGTCCTGTGGCCCCGGGAGGGGGACCGGGTGTTCACTTCGGGCAACCAGGCCGGTGTCGTCTGGGACGTCCGCGGCGGCGGGGTACCGGCATCCCTCTTCCTCGCCGACCTGGATGCCACGTCCCAGCGGGCTCTGCTGGGCACGCGCGCGCTGCGGCCTCCGTACTCGGTCGTCAAAGTCGCCCATCACGGCTCGGCCGACCAATCGCCCCAGCTGTACCGTGCGGCGGCCGGTGCGGTGGCCCTGATCTCCGTCGGTCTCGGCAACGACTACGGTCATCCGCGCGAGAAGACGCTGACCTTTCTGCGCGCGGACGGATACGTCATTGCGCGGACCGACCATTCCGGTGTCGTCACGGTCGCACCCGCGCACGACGGGGTCGGGGTGTGGCGTGAGCGGCCGTCGTGAGCGGGGGCGCCGGCCCCGTGCCGGGCGCCGACCGCACGTCGGCGGCGATGATGCGAACGACGATGTCGATGGTGCTGGATAGGCTGGGACCATGCCTGCACGCCGCACCTCCGCCCGCACGTCGCGCGGCGCCGGCGGCCGCGCAGCGATCCCGCAGCTGGACTGGCGCGCGCCGCAGCCGGCCCCGATCGTGCTGGTGTCGGGGCCCGAAGACGTGTGCGCAGAGCGGGCGATCGCCGGCGTGCGCGACTACCTGCGCGCCGAGGACCCGAGCCTTGAGGTCTCCGACCTGCGCGCCGACGACTACGAGGCGGGAACGCTGATGGCGATGTCCTCGCCGTCGCTGTTCGGCGAGCCGCGTCTGGTGCGGGTGGCGGGGGTCGAGAAGGCCACTGACGCGTTCCTCACCGAGGCGCTGGCCTACCTCGGGCACCCGCAGGAGGGCGCGACCGTGCTGCTGCGGCACACCGGCGCGTCCGTGCGCGGCAAGAAGGCGACGGTGACGGTCTCCGGCCAGCAGTACGACGTGACTGCGATCACGGTGACCAATACCGCGACGCGGTCGCTGCTGCGCGTCACCCCCTCAGCTCCCGAGCTGATCCCTGCAGACGAGTGCGATGTCGAGGCGACGGTGAGCACTCTGGAGACGGAGGGTGTCGTCCACGAGCAGACCCGCGACGGTGACACCATCACGGTGACCGCCACGGCTGACGACGGCTACGTGATCGAGGAGGGTGCACAGACCGAGTGGACCATCTAGATCCCCGCCGTCGAGGAGTGCGAGCCCGTGGTGACGCCTCCGGTGGATGAGCCGGATGAGCCGACGGATCCCGCGGAGCCTGTGGTCACCGAGCCCACTCCGGAACCAGAGGACCCTGAGGAGCCCGCGACCACCGAGTGCACTCCGGAGCCTGAGGAGCCGTCGACCGCGAAACCGACGACTGCGCCCCAACAGCTCGCGGTCACTGAGCCGGATGAGCCTGAAGCTGAGTTCACTCAGCCCGAGGCGTCGACGTAGCCGGAACAGCCTGCGCACTCGGTGTCGCTCTGCATCGTCCCGCTGGCACGTCGCAAGCAGGAGCACGACGACTGATCCGAACCAGGCCCCGCTCCAAGCCGGGGCGGGCTCTTCACCGCCTAGGGCTATGGTTTCTGCATGATTTCCAGTCTGCTGCCCGGCCTACGGGATGTGCGCGTTCCTCTCGCCGCGGGCTTCATGTGGTTGGTTGTTCTTTGGCTCATCTTCTACTCGGCGATCCCCAGCGAGGAAAGCGCTACCGGGCTTGCGGCAGAGGTATATCGGGTCCTTGGCGTATTCGGACCCGCCGGACTGACGGCTGCAGTGACATTCGTCGCGTATCTCCTTGGAATGCTGATGGTCGCCATACTGAATCCAATTCTCAACCGGCTGAGGACGGCCGCCAACTATATGTATAGCGATGCGACGGACAGTCAGATACACAGGCTCGCCGAGCGGACGCTACGAGCCCGCAATCAGGCGAAAATGAACGTCTCGAACTCGCGAGACCTCAGTCTCGAATTTATGAGCCGTGATCCCGCAAAACCCAGCACGGAGGATATCGAAGCAGCATACGAGGGCATGGTGAAGGACGTCCCTTTGGTCGCCACGCGACTGCTCGCGCACCACCGTGAGCTTTTTGACCGTTACGACCGTGCTGATGCAGAGGCCATGTTCCGGTACAACATAGTCATCCCGATTCTCCTCATTGGGATTCTCATCCCAATACGACTTGGTGCCCCCTGGTGGGGCTATCTCATATCAGTTCCGATCGCTATTGGGGCGGTGATCCTACTGCTCCGCGACGCGACTTCGAAGGCGTCTGAAAGCAACGAGGCAATCTATCAGGCCGTGTTCGTTGGCGAGACGCAGTTTCCGACGATCGACGTGATCAAAGAGACCACAGAGGAGTTGAGGGCTGAGTACAAGAGGCGAGAAGAGGCACGCAACCTGAAAGAGAGGGAACGCACCGGGAGAGAACTGCAAAATCAACGGGTGCGAACAGAACGTGCGGCTGTGATGGGCAAAGAACCGCAGAAACGCGACGCTGTTCCGAATGACGCCCCAATTGCCGCTCCCGAGCTCGAGAAGTGAGTGGGCGACGTCCTGCTCTATGGATCAGCGGTGGTAGCGCCTCAATCGACGGCAGGCTCGGCGTCGCTCAGGCGCCGACGGCCTGCTCCGAGACAGGGAACTGCCAGCATGACGACGATCGCGCCACTCGCGTCCGCCCCTGTCGATACAGTCGGACACATGGCCGACACCAAGCAGACCAAGACCATCGGCGAGCACCTCGTCGCCTCGGAGCTCGCGCGCCGCGGCTGGGCACCGGCGCTCACCCGTGACGGGCTTGAGCGCACCGACATCCTGGCTGTGCACACCGGCGAGGACCGACGGATGGTCGAGGTCCAGGTGAAGACCGCACGAACGCACAGCTGGTCGCAGACGAACTGGCCACTGGGTGAAAAGTCACAGAAGCCCAGCGCGCACGAGCGCGAGTACTTCGTCATGGTCGCGGTGCCCCGCGACCTGGAGCTGGCCTCGCGCTTGTTTGTCCTCCCGCGCGCGCATGTCGCCGCAGCCGCGTGGATCGCGCACATGGACTGGCTGACAGAAGAGGGTGTGCCCGAAGGCAAGCGCAATGCGCCGGTGAGCAGCTCGCGGGTCTATCTGCCGACCTTCGAGAGCTACGAGAACCGGTGGGATCTGCTGTTCAGCGACGAGGGCGATGCACCTGTGCTACTCCCTGCGCGATACCACGGGCTGGCCGAGGGCGACCGCGTCGGTCTTCCTCCGGAGCATCGCTGGCTCGATGGCAAGCTGCCGGCGTGGTGATGGCAAAGAAAAACCCCGGCTGTGTGCCGACTCAAGTTCGACAGAGGCGTTCGCCGGGGACTTCGTGCCTTACTCTAGCCCGTACGAGGTCCGAAGTCCGGTGAACCTGACGCAGCACCAGATCGACGCGCTGGAGGGCTCGATCACCCCGATTCGACCGAGTACATACCTGGGCCGGCACGGCGGGGCGGCTCGGAGATGCGACCTGGACGGTCCTGTGGCCCCGGAAGGGGGACCGGGTGTTCACTGCGGGCAACCAGGCCGGTGTCGTCTGGGACGTGCGTGGCGGCGGGGTACCGGCATCCCTCTTCCTCGCCGACCTGGATGCCACGTCCCAGCGGGCTCTGCTGGGCACGCGCGCGCTGCGGCCTCCGTACTCGGTCGTCAAAGTCGCCCATCACGGCTCGGCCGACCAGTCGCCCCAGCTGTACCGTGCGGCGGCCGGTGCGGTGGCCCTGATCTCCGTCGGTCTCGGCAACGACTACGGTCATCCGCGCGAGAAGACGCTGACCTTTCTGCGCGCGGACGGATACGTCATTGCGCGGACCGACCATTCCGGTGTCGTCACGGTCGCACCCGCGCACGACGGGGTCGGGGTGTGGCGTGAGCGGCCGTCGTGAGCGGGGGCGCCGGCCCCGTGCCGGGCGCCGACCGCACGTCGGCGGCGATGATGCGAACGACGATGTCGATGGTGCTGGATAGGCTGGGACCATGCCTGCACGCCGCACCTCCGCCCGCACGTCGCGCGGCGCCGGCGGCCGCGCAGCGATCCCGCAGCTGGACTGGCGCGCGCCGCAGCCGGCCCCGATCGTGCTGGTGTCGGGGCCCGAAGACGTGTGCGCAGAGCGGGCGATCGCCGGCGTGCGCGACTACCTGCGCGCCGAGGACCCGAGCCTTGAGGTCTCCGACCTGCGCGCCGACGACTACGAGGCGGGAACGCTGATGGCGATGTCCTCGCCGTCGCTGTTCGGCGAGCCGCGTCTGGTGCGGGTGGCGGGGGTCGAGAAGGCCACTGACGCGTTCCTCACCGAGGCGCTGGCCTACCTCGGGCACCCGCAGGAGGGCGCGACCGTGCTGCTGCGGCACACCGGCGCGTCCGTGCGCGGCAAGAAGCTGCTCGACGCTATCCGTGCAGGCACCGGTGGGGGAGTCGAGGTGCCCTGCCCTGCCGTCAAGCGCGACGGCGACCGTGTGGACTTCGCGGCCGGAGAATTCCACGCAGCACGCAAGAAGATCGCGCCGGCAGCGCTCCGGGCACTGGTCGCCGCGTTCACCGATGATCTGACAGAACTGGCCGCCGCCTGCCAGCAGCTGATCGCCGATGTACCGGGTGACATCACGACCGAGGTCATCACCCGCTATTACGGCGGGCGCGTCGAAACGTCGGCATTCACCGTCGCCGACACGGCGATCGCGGGGCGATACGGCGACGCGCTGATCGCGCTGCGACACGCGCTGGCTTCGGGTGCCGACCCGGTGCCGCTGGTGGCCGCCGTCGCGATGAAGCTGCGCACCATGGCGCGCGTGGCGGGCAAGCGCGGATCGTCGGCGGCCATCGCAGCCGACGTGGGGATGAAGGACTGGCAGGTCGACCGTGCCCGCCGCGACCTGAACGGCTGGAACGAGCAGAGCCTGGGACGGGCGATCCAGGCGACGGCGCGAGCGGATGCCGATGTCAAAGGCGCCTCACGCGACGCGGTGTTCGCGCTGGAGCGCATGATCACCGTGATCGCGACCCGGGCGCCCTTCGGCGGCTGACGCCATATCTGCCGCGGCTGTGACCGCAACGACGAAGCCCGCCCCGCCGAGGCGGAACGGGCTTCGAGAAAGCGGTTGCGCTCAGAGCGCGGCGACCTGCTTCGCGATGGCCGACTTGCGGTTCGCGGCCTGGTTCTGGTGGATGACACCCTTGCTGACTGCCTTGTCGAGCTTCTTGCTCGCCCGGGCCAGTGCCTTCTCGGCGGCAGCCTTGTCACCGGCGGAGACGGCCTCGCGGGTGCGGCGCACCTCGGTCTTCAGCGCGCTCTTGACGGCCTTGTTGCGCTCGCGCGCCTTCTCGTTGGTCTTGTTGCGCTTGATCTGCGACTTGATGTTTGCCACGTGTGGACGTTCTTTCGTTGAGGTGATCGGTTGAGTGCCGTGAGCGCGAGAGGGGCGCTGCACAGCGTGTGCGGGAAAAACCCACACGCAAGCCAATGGTCGAGTCTACCAGGAACCGGTCACGGCTCCCGACGCGTACGGACGGCGGGCGCGTCGGATTCGCGCCGAAGCGGGATCGTGCACGAAGATCGACTCACCCGAAACACTCGCACGACGACGTCCGAGGGAGCATCCATGACGGATCCTGTCACCGACCCGCACGCTCTGGCAGCGCGCTTTCCGGCCGGCTTCCGCTGGTCGGCGGCGACGTCGGCCTTCCAGATAGAGGGCGCGCGCACAGGCGATGGTCGCGGTCGCAGCATCTGGGACGCGCAGGTGGAGGTGGGCGGCTGGGTCAAAGACGGAACGACCGCCGAACCCGGACCTGACAGCTACCACCGATACCTCGACGACATCGCGCTGCTGCGCGAGCTGGGTGTCGACCGGTACCGGTTCTCGCTGTCGTGGGTGCGCGTGCAGCCCGACGGAACAGGACCCGCCGAACAGCGCGGCCTGGACTACTACGACCGGCTCGTGGACGGACTGCTGGCGGCGGGCATCACGCCGTTCCCGACGCTGTACCACTGGGACCACCCTGTACAGCTCGAAGCCGAGGGCGGATGGCTCTCGCGAACGATGGCCGACCGGTTCGCCGACTACACACAGATCGTCGCGCAGCGCCTGGGCGATCGCGTCACCGACTGGTACACAGTCAACGAACCGGTCTCGATGGCGCTGCAGGGCTACGGTGTGGGCACTCTCGCCCCGGCCGGGCAGCTGCTGTTCGAGGCCCTGCCGACCGTGCACCACCAGCTTCTGGCCCACGCCCGCGCCGCACAGGTGCTGCACGCACACGGTGCCCGGGCCGTCGGCATCCCGAACAATCACACGCTCGTGCGCCCCCTGCACGACACGCCCGCCGACCTGGCCGCAGCGGCGACCTACGATCTGCTGCACAACCGCCTGTTCGCCGACCCGCTGCTGACCGGCGCGTACCCCGACCTCGAATCGTTCGGCCTGCCGCCGATGCCGGTCAGGCCGGGGGATCTCGAACTGATCGGCGCTCCGCAGGACTTCTACGGCATCAACTTCTACAACCCGACGACGGTGACCGCCGCCGCCGAGCCCGGTCCGCTGCCGTTCGAGATCGTGCCGACGCCGGGCGTGCCGACGACCGGCTTCGGTCCGGAGTGGCCGATCGATCCGAGCGCGCTGCGCGAGCTGCTCGTCGAGTTCGCCGCGCGATACGGCGAGAGGATGCCGAGGATCGTGATCGGCGAGAACGGCGCGTCGTTCCCCGAACCTGACGACGCCGTCCGCGTGCAGGACGAGGACCGCATCGTGTATCTGGCGGGGCACATCGCAGCGGTCGCCGACGCGATCCAGGCGGGTGTGGTCGTGGACGAGTACACCGTATGGTCTCTGCTGGACAACTTCGAATGGGCCGACGGCTTCACGCAGCGCTTCGGACTGGTGCACGTCGACCACCGCACGACTGAGCGCACCCCCAAGGCGTCGTTCGAGTGGTACAAGTCGCTCATCGGAAGGGCACGACCGTGACGTCAACAGGATCGCCCGCACGCGCCTCCAAGGTCGGCGCCGGATGGTTCGTGCTGTTCACTCTCGCCTGGCTCGCGATCTGGACCGTGCAGCTGACCCCCGTGCAGCTGCTGCTGCCGTCGCAGCTCGACACTCCCGGCGCGCGCGACACGTGGGTCTACGGAGTCGTCTACTCCGGCATCGTCCTGGGCGTCGGCGGCCTTGCCGGAGTCATCGCCGGGCCCCTGTCCGGGGCGCTGTCGGACCGCACCCGCACACGGTGGGGACGCCGCCGTCCGTGGGCGGTGGGCGCGAGTGGACTGACCGCGGTGTGTCTGGTGTTCACCGGGCTCGCCCAGGGCCCGTGGCTGATCGGGCTGGCGTGGACGGGGGTCTCGATCGGCATCGCGGTGGCCTCGGCCGCCTTCACCGCTCTGATCGCCGACCAGCTGCCCGAATCGCAGCGCGGCGCAGCGGCTGCGGCCACCAGTTCGTCGCAGGCCGTCGGAATCGTCGTCGGCGTCGGTGCCGTCGTGCTGCTGGGCCTGAGCGTGTTCGCCGGCTACCTCGCCCTGGCGGTGTTCATCGCGATCGTCGGCACGGCGACGGCGGCGCTGCTGCCCGACCCGCCCGCCGAGCCGTCGGCAGCGCCCGCCCACCCGCCGGGTGCGCGTCGCGGCTTGCCCTGGGAGTCGCTGCGCGATCGTGATTTCGCGTGGGTGGTGTGGGGCAGATTCGTCACGAACGTGGGCAACGCCCTGCCCACCACCCTGTTCCTGTTCTTCTTGATGTACGGGTTGGGGCAGGAGAAGGCCGAAGCCGAAGACAACCTGCTGCTGGTGATCGTCGTGTACACCGTCTTCGTGGTCGCAGCCTCGGTCCTGGCCGGCTGGTGGTCCGACCGCACCGGGGCCCGGCGCTCGCTCACGGTCGTCTCCGCGCTCGTGCAGGCGGCGTCCATGGTCGTGATCGTGGTAGCCCCGTCGTTCACGATGACGATGATCGGTGCCGCGGTGCTGGGCCTGGGCTACGGTGCGTTCTCGACGGTCGGGCTCGCGTTCGCGACCGACCTGCTGCCGCACCCCGACGACAACGCACGCGATCTGGGGCTGGTGAACACCTCGGCGGCGCTCGGCCAGCTGGTCGGACCGCTGGTCGGGGCGACGCTGGTCGCCCTGGTGGGCGGCTTCTGGCTGCTGCTGATCGTCAGCACCGTGCTGTCGGCGGCCGGCGCCGTCATGTCGGGGCGTGCGCGTGAGCGTTCATCGTCGCAAGAGCCAGATCCAGCACCGCGTTGAACACCCGCGGCCGCATCGCCGTCACCAGGTGGGTCGTGCGCGGCACCACGATCAGCTCGGCGTGCGGCACGAGGCTCGTGAACAGCTTCTCGTTCGCGCGCAGCTGGTCGTACTGACCGTTGACGAACCACATCGGAATGCGGATGCGCCGCAGCGCGGCCACGAGGTCGAGCACCGACAGCGACGCCAGCGCGGTGTCCTGCGCGGCGTACGCGTATCCGCCGGCGCCGAAGTCATCGCGGGTCTCGGGCGGCAGCGTCGCATCCAGCACACGGTCGGTCAGCCGCTGGCCTCGGTCGGGCAGCGCGTTCATGCCCCGCGCCAGCAGACGGTAGGCCGCAAGGCCAGCACCGCGGGGCAGAGCCGTGCACGATGCGGCGATGAACGCCGCCACCGGCGGTGCCTGTTCGCCGCCCACATAGGCCGTGCACAGCAGTCCCCCCATGGAGTGCCCGACCAGGAGCACCGGCCCGCGGGCCGCCGCATCCTGCACCGCCGCCTCGATGGTCGCGAACGCCGACTCCAGCAGGAACGGCTCGTCCATGCGCGTGCCGTGGCCGGGAAGATCCACCGCGTGCGCCGGGATGCCGCCGGCGGCGAGGTGTTCGCACTGGGCGCGCCACATGGTGGCCGAGGTGCGGATGCCGTGGACGAGCACCACCTGAACGGTCATGCGCCCAGGCTACGACCGGGTCGGCTCGGGGCTCGCGGGCCGCCCCGTAGAATCGAAAGGATATGTCCCCACGTGCACTCCAGGCCCTCGAGCCGTCCGCGACGGCTCCCGAGCGGATCCGCAACTTCTGCATCATCGCCCACATCGACCATGGCAAGTCCACCCTGGCCGACCGCATGCTGCAGATCACCGGCGTGGTCTCGGATCGTGACATGCGCGCCCAGTACCTGGACCGCATGGACATCGAGCGCGAACGCGGGATCACGATCAAGAGCCAGGCGGTGCGCATGCCGTGGGCAGGTGCCGACGGCACCTATGCGCTGAACATGATCGACACCCCCGGCCACGTGGACTTCACCTACGAGGTCTCGCGCTCTCTGGCTGCCTGCGAGGGAGCGGTGCTGCTGGTGGACGCCGCGCAGGGCATCGAGGCGCAGACCCTCGCGAACCTGTACCTGGCCCTCGAGCACGACCTGCAGATCATCCCCGTCCTGAACAAGATCGACCTTCCTGCCGCCGACCCCGAGAAGTTCGCCGCAGAGCTGGCCAATCTCATCGGTGGCTCTCCCGACGACGTGCTGCGCGTGTCGGGCAAGACGGGCGAGGGCGTCGAAGAGCTGCTGGATCGCATCGTCGAGCGGATCCCCGCCCCGTCAGGGGATCCGGATGCCCCGGCCCGCGCCATGATCTTCGATTCGGTCTATGACGCCTACCGCGGGGTCGTCACGTACGTGCGCATGGTCGACGGTTCGCTGGAGCCGCGGCAGAAGATCCAGATGATGTCCACCCGGGCCACGCATGACCTGCTCGAGATCGGCGTGTCCAGCCCTGAGCCGGTGCCGACGCGCGGCCTGGGGGTCGGGGAGGTCGGTTACCTCATCACCGGCGTGAAGGATGTGCGGCAGTCGAAGGTCGGCGACACCGTCACCGACGCGCGCAAGCCCGCCACCCATGCGCTGGCCGGCTACACCGACCCGAAGCCGATGGTGTTCTCGGGGCTGTACCCGATCGATGCGAGCGACTACGGCGAACTGCGCGAAGCCCTCGACAAGCTGAAGCTGTCGGACGCCTCGCTCGTGTACGAGCCCGAGACATCGGTCGCACTCGGGTTCGGCTTCCGCTGCGGATTCCTGGGGCTGCTGCACCTGGAGATCATCACCGAGCGACTGACGCGCGAGTTCGACCTCGACCTCATCACGACGGCCCCCAGCGTGGTCTACGAGGTGACCACCGACACCGGAGAGTCGGTGACGGTCACCAATCCGAGCGAATATCCCGACGGGCGGGTCGACCACGTCGAGGAGCCGATGGTGAAAGCCGCGATCCTGACGCCGAAGGACTTCGTGGGCACGATCATGGAGCTGTGCCAGTCCCGTCGGGGCAGCCTGCTGGGCATGGACTATCTCAGCGAGGATCGCGTCGAATTGCGCTACAACATCCCGCTCGGCGAGATCGTGTTCGACTTCTTCGACCAGCTCAAGAGCCGCACGCAGGGGTACGCGTCGTTGGACTACGAACCCAACGGTGCGCAGGAGGCGGACCTGGTGAAGGTCGACATTCTGCTGCAGGGCGAGCGTGTGGATGCCTTCAGCTCGATCGTGCACCGCGAGAAGGCCTACTCCTACGGCACGATGATGACCGAGCGGCTGCGCAAGCTCATCCCTCGCCAGCAGTTCGAGGTGCCCATCCAGGCAGCGATCGGCGCGCGGATCATCGCCCGCGAGAACATCCGCGCCATCCGCAAGGACGTGCTGGCCAAGTGCTACGGCGGCGACATCACGCGCAAGCGCAAGCTGCTCGAGAAGCAGAAGGAGGGCAAGAAGCGCATGAAGATGGTCGGGCGCGTCGAAGTCCCCCAAGAGGCGTTCATCGCCGCACTCTCGGGGGACATCGAGGGCAAAGAGAAGAAGTAGCGTCCGCTGCGCTCACCGTGCCGAGCGGGCGAGCCGCGGGGATGCCTTCTGCGATGGTTGAGCGCCGGCGTTGCCGAGCCACTGCTGCCGGCTGCACCGAGCGATCCGGACGGCGATCCAGATCCCGGCGGCCAACAGCAGCAGATCTGCGACGAGCGTCGCCGCCATCATTCCCCCGATGGCGTTGACGGCGATCCCCAGCACGGGCAGCGTCAGCACCCACGCGCTGACCAGTCGTGCCCGGACCAGTCCGATCATCACCAGCAGCATGCCCGCCTGTGCGAGAAGCTCCAGCACGAATCCCATCGTGCCCGCCGTGGCCAGGACGCTGTCGTCGGTCAGCGCCATCGCGGTCTGGAACGCGGCATCCTGATTCGGCTGCTGAGCCAGCGCGACTACCGCAAGCCCTGTCGCGTTCGAGATGCTGAATCCGGCAGTGCCCAGAATCGCCAGAATCGCTCCGATCGTGCCCAGCGTCCCTCCGCGCAGCCGCAGCGCCTGGGTCGCGCCGGCCAGTGCCGCAAGCACCAGGAGGAACCCGGCTGTCTCCAGCACGTCCTGCACGAGGATCGTCTGCGCGTGGGCGCCCATGCTCGCGAACTGCTCGCGCATCCCGCCGCCGTCGGTCCCGAGCCCGATGGCGGCCGAGAGCGCCGCGAGCAGCGGACCGATGATCAATGCGACGACCACGATCCTTCGCCGTGCCGCATCCGTCCGTGTCCATTCCATGAGATTCCTCCTCGTCGTCCCGGCGCGGACGGCCGGTGCAGGCCCACGGTAGGGCGCGGCACGTGCCGGCCGCGTCTGCGGGATGTCCCGATGTGGCTCTGTCTGAAGACGGATGCGTGTGCGACCTCCGACAGAGGTGCGGAACGTCCTGACGGCGTACCTTTGGCCCATGGACGGGGATCACCGCCGGTGGTGGGCGCGGCACTGGGAAACGGTCGTGTACGACCTCACGCCGCCGGTGGTCCTGTTGGCGCTGGGGCTGCTGGACGTGTACACCGGGATCTTCTCCGTGGCGGTGGGCTACGCACCGCCGGTGACGGCGGTCGTACCGGGTGCGCTGGCCTGTGTCGCCCTGGTATTCCGGCGCCGTTACCCGCTGATCGTCCTGTTGACGATCCTGGCGCTGGTGTTCGTGCCGCCGCTGCTGAATCCGACGTCGCTGACCTACTGGGACGAGTTCGCGGTGTGGCTTGGCGCGCTGTACTCGTGCGCACGGCATCGCCCGCTGCGATGGGCGCTGGTCGGGCTGGCGCTGAGCGCTGTCGCGATGGTCGCGCTGCCGTGGGAGTTCGCGGAACTGCGAGACCCCGGAGCGATCGGCACCAACGCGTTCCTCGTCGTCGCGGCGTTCCTGCTCGGCCGGCTGACGCGCAGCTGGGCGGCCTATCGCCGTCGCGTGGAACGGGCCAGCGCCGAGCGGGCGGTCGCAGAAGAGCGGGCCCGTCTGCGCGAACGCACGCGCATCGCACGTGACTTGCACGATGTGATCTCACACACGATCACCGTGATCGTGGTGCAGGCCGGCGGTGCTCGACTCGCGGGCGCGCGCGACCCGGATGTCGCACTGGACGCCCTGCAGCGCATCGAACGGCTGGGCCAGGACTCGCTGGCCGAACTGCGCTCGCTCCTGGCGGTGCTCGGCGATGAGAGCGCGGATGCCGCACCCACGGCACCGCCGCCGCTTCTGGCGGACGTGCCGGCGATGTGCGAGCAGATGCGCTCGCTCGGCCTTCCGGTGCAACTGCACCTGGACGAGTCGGTCGAGCAGATCTCCGACGGTGTTCAGCTGGTCGGGTACCGGGTCGTGCAGGAGGGGTTGACGAACGTCCTCAAACACGCCGGAGCGGTCGAGACCGACGTGTCGATCCGGCGCGGTCCGGAGGGGATGCTGCACATCGAGGTGGACAGTGCCCCCGCCGGCGCACCCGCTTCGGCGTCGCCCTCTGTTCCCAGCGGCGGCCGGGGCCTGTCCGGCATGCGGGAACGGGTCGCGGCGATGGGAGGCACCCTCGCGGCGGCCTCCCGGCCTGACGGCGGGTTCGTGATCAGCGCGAGCCTGCCGGTCGCGCCGGTGGGGGAGCGCACGACATGATCCCCGCTGTCTGTTCCGTGGCGATCATCGATGACCAGCCGCTCATCCGTGCCGGCCTGCGCATGGTCGTCGAGTCCCAGCCCGACCTGCGCGTCGCCGGTGAGGGCGGAGACGGTGCCGAAGCTGTCGCCCTGGCCCGCGCCCATCACCCGGATGTGCTGCTGATGGATGTGCGGATGCCGGGCGTGGACGGCATCCGTGCGATCCCCGGCATCCTCGCCGCGAGCAGCGCGACCCGCGTGATCATGCTGACCACGTTCGATCTGGACGAATATGTGTATGCCGCGCTGCGAGCGGGGGCCAGTGCGTTCCTGTTGAAGGATGCCGGGCCCGAGCAGATCCTCGCCGCCGTCCGCGGCGTCGCCGCAGGCGACGTGCTGCTGGCCCCACAGCTGACCCGGCGCCTCGTGGAACAGTATGTGGCGCGTGCGCCGAGACCATCGTCGGCCGACGGGCCGCTCGCGGCGCTGACCGATCGGGAGCACGATGTGCTCGCCGCACTCGCGCAGGGCCTGAGCAATGCCGAGATCGGCGCGCGACTGCACGTGTCCGAGGGCACGGTCAAGACGCATGTGAGCCGGGTCCTGGCCAAGCTCGGGTTGCGTGACCGGGTGCAGGCGGTGATCGCGGCGTACGAACTCGGACTGGTCGTTCCCGGAGAGTCAGGGCGCGCGTGAGTCGTTCGACGACGAAACGTAGCCGAGGCGCCGCTCGAGCTCGCGGGCCGTCGCTCGCAACGGCCCGATGACGTCGGACACGTCGTGGCTGCTCTCGCTCGGCCAGGTGACCGCCATCCCGGCCACCGGCCAGCCGGCGGCGTCGAGCACCGCGACCCCGACCGAGCGCATGCCCTCGGTGACGTCGCCGTCCTCGCGCGCATAGCCCTCGGCTCGGGTCAGGCGCAGCAGTTCGCGCAACTCGCCGGGGCGTTGCGGACCCAGTCCGGTCAGACCCGCGAACGAGGCGGCATCCGGGTACAGTGCGCGCACCTGCGTCCGCGGCAGCACGGCGAGCATCGCCCGTCCGCTGGCGGTGAGGTGAGCGGGCAGCCTCACGCCCACGTCGGTCACGAGCGCGGGTCTGCGCGGCGCGCGCTCTTCGACGATGTACACGACGTCGCGCCCCGACATGACCGCAAGGTGGCCCGACTCGCCGAGTCGGTCGGTGAGACCTGCCACCAGCGGGCGACCTAGCCGCGCCAGCGGCACCTGGCGCGCGTACCCGCCGGCGAGTTCGAACGCGGCCGTGCCCAGCGACCAGCGCCGCGAGTCGGCGATGTGCACCACGAACCCGTTGCCCTCGAGCGTGCGCAGCAGGTGGTACACCGTCGAGCGCGGCAGGTCGAGCCGCTGCACGATGGTGGATGCCGCGACCGGGCCGGCCCGGTGGGCCAGGAAGGTCAGGATGCGCAGCACCTGGTCGGCGGCGGGGACCTGCGGGCGGGCGGCGGGCATGATGCCAGGATGTCACTGCGAGGCCGGAGACCGTGGACGGCGCTCCCAGCCTGTTCTGGGTAGGCTGAAACCCATGCGCCGAGGGACCTTCCGTGACGAGACGGTGGACTACGCCGCGGTCGGGGCGACGCAAGCGCCCGACCTGATGCAGTATCCGCCCGAGCGCAGCACGCCTGCACACGAGTCGTGGCGTCTCGGCAGCGGCGAGGCGCGCTTTCAGACGGCGTCCGAAGCGCTGCTGTCCTGGCGCGCGCAGCGCGACGGGGGCCTTGCCGTGACCGACGTGCGTCCGGCCGCGGGCCCGATGTACTCCGGCGTGAGCTTCGACGACGAAGGGCACCCGGTGGCACCGAGCAGGCTCGAAGCCGACCAGCGGTTCGACGCCGACGGCACTCCTTGGGTGGGGTCGGGAACCACCATCCACGTGCGCGGACGCGTGGCCGGCATGAAGGCCGACGGCGAGTTCCGCGTCATCTTCGCGATCGAAGAGCCTCGTCGCGTCGGTTTCGCTCTCGGCACCGTGGGCGGCGCGGTGGTCACCGGCGAAGAGTCGTTCATGATCGACTGGTACGACAACGACGAGGTGTGGTTCACGGTGCGGGCGTTCGATGCGCCGCGCGCGTTCCTGTACAAGGTGTATCCGCCGTTCGTCAGGCGCCGCCGCCGCGCGCTTTTCCAGAGGTACCTGCGGGCGATCTCGCCGTTGTACTCGACGCCGGCCTGATGGGCTCGGCTCTTCCGGTCGGTGACCCCGCACCCGCCGACGGCGCACTCCCGACCGACCTGCCGGTGAATGCGGCGACGCCGTTCAGCGTCTACCTGCACGTCCCGTTCTGCCGCGTGCGCTGCGGATACTGCGACTTCAACACCTACACCGCCACCGAGCTGCACGGAGCCCGGCAGGACCAGTATGCCGATACCCTGCTGCAGGAAGTGCGCCTGGCGCGCGGCGTACTGGGAGACGCCGACGCGCTGCGCCCGGCATCCACCGTCTTCTTCGGCGGGGGGACTCCCACACTGCTGCCGGCCGGTGATCTGGCCCGCATGCTCGCCGGTGTCAAGGACGCGTTCGGGCTGGAGCCCGGTGCCGAAGTCACCGTCGAGGCGAACCCCGACACGGTGACGGATGCTGTGGCCGATATGCTCGCGGACGCGGGCGTGACCCGCATGTCGATCGGGATGCAGTCCTCCGTGCCGCACGTGCTGGCTGCGCTGGATCGCACGCACGACCCCGACAACGTGGCGACGGCGGTGGATGCGGCGCGCCGGGCCGGACTGGATGTCAGCGTCGACCTGATCTATGGGGCGCCGGGGGAGTCGCTGGAGGACTGGCGCGCCTCTGTCGAGACCGCCCTGGGTCTGGATCCCGACCACGTCTCGGCGTACGCGCTGATCATCGAAGACGGCACGAAGCTTGCGCGGCAGATCCGCCGCGGCGAGGTGCCCGCGCCCGACGACGACCTGCAGGCCGACATGTACGAACTGGCCGACGGACTGCTGGCAGACGCGGGATTCGCCTGGTACGAGCTGTCGAACTGGGCGCGCGGTGCCGCGCACCGTTCACGCCACAACCTCGCCTACTGGCGTGGAGCAAACTGGTGGGGATTCGGGCCGGGCGCGCACAGTCATGTCTCCGGCCTGCGCTGGTGGAACGTGAAGCACCCGTCGGCGTATGCGCAGCGCCTCGCTCTGGGCCAGTCGCCGGCCGCAGCGCGCGAACGGCCGGGCGCGACCGCCCGTGAACTCGAATCGGTGCTGCTGCGCACGCGTCTCGCCGAGGGGATGCCGATCGCGGAGCTGCCCGGCGACCGCCGGACGGCCGTCGCGGGCCTGATCGCCGACGGCCTCGTCGACGGCGCCGCAGCCGTGGCAGGGCGCACCGTGCTGACGTTGAAGGGGCGGCTGCTGGCCGACGCCGTAGTGCGTGCGCTCACGGACTGAGCCGGTGTGCGGGTCGCTGCGTGGCGGGTCAGCGCAGGTCCCGTCAGCGCCGGAGCGCTCAGACGATCGCGGTGCCCACGGCGCCGATGACGGCGTCCAGCGGCGTGCCCGAGCCGTCGCGGCGGGCGCCGCCCTCCGGCAGGGCGCGCACGGCGCCGTCCGGGCCGACCGCACGCGGCTGTGTGCCCACCCAGGCGAGGGTCAGGACGTCTTCCCCCTTCAAGAGGCGCTGCGCGCGCACACCACCGGTGCCGCGGCCCTTGGCGGGGAACTCCGCGAAGTCCGACACCTTTCCGCTGCCGGTGTCCGCGCCGGCCAGCGCCTGGGTGGAGCCGGCCACGGTGACCACCACGGCATCCTCGGCGTCCGCCGGCACAGCCCCGAAGAACAGGGCCTCCGCGTCGGCACCGAGCCGGATGCCGGCCATACCGCCGGCGGACCGGCCCTGCGGGCGCACCGCCGATGCGCTGAAGCGCAGCAACTGCGTGTCGGTGGCCACGAACACCAGCTCGACGTCGTCGGGCGCCGGCACCGCACCGATCACCCGGTCGCCGGGCTTGAGCGAGACGATCTCGACCTCGGTCTTGTTCGAGATCTCAGAGGCCGCCACGCGCTTGACCACTCCGTGGGCGGTGCCCAGCGCGATCGGCGGCGTCTCGGCAAGCGGCACGATCGCCACGACGTGCTCGCCCTTGGCCAGCGCCAGATACTGGTCGACGCGGGTGCCCGCGCCCAGCTGCACCGAATTGCCGGGGACGGCCGGCAGATCCACCGGCGAGAAGCGCACGAGGCGCCCGGCCGAGGTGACCGCGCCCAGGTCGCCGCGCACGGTGGTGTCGACCACGCTGCGGATCGCGTCGTGCTTCGAGCGGCGCGAGGGGGCGAGCACGGGGCCGTCGGCGGTGTCGGCACGCACCATGCGGCCGGTCGCCGACAAGAACACGCGGCACGCGGTGTCGGCGATCTCCAGCACGGGGGTCTGGCGCGACGAGCGGGCCTTCGCCGGCGCGCCGTCCAGCAGCAGCGTGCGCCGGGGGGTCCCGTACGCCTCAGCGGCGGCATCCAGCTCCCGCGCCACCTGCTGACGCAGCAGCACCTCGCTGCCCAGCAGCTCGACGAGCTCGGCGATCTGGGCGTTCAACTGGTCGCGCTCGGTCTCGAGCTCGACACGGGAGAACTTCGTCAGACGCCGCAGGCGCAGCTCGAGGATGTACTCGGCCTGCGGCTCCGACAGGTCGAAGACGTCGCGCAGACGCGTGCGCGCCTGATCCGCGTCATCGGACCCGCGGATCACCTGGATGACCTCGTCGATGTCGAGGATGGCGATCAGCAGCCCCTCGACGAGGTGCAGTCGCTCACGCCTGCGCGCCAGCCGATACTCGCTGCGCCGGGTGACGACCTTGATCCGGTGATCGAGGTAGACGCGCAGCAGCTCGCGCAGGCCGAGCGTCTGCGGCTGGCCGTCGACGAGGGCCACGTTGTTGATCGAGAACGAGTCCTCGAGGGGGGTCAGCCGGTACAGGTGCTCGAGCACGGCTGCCGGATCGAAGCCCGTCTTCACGGTGATCACCAGCCGCAGCCCGTGCTTGCGGTCGGTGAGATCGGCGACGTCCGACACGCCGGTCAGCTTCTTGGCGGTGACGGCGTCCTTGATCTTCTCGATCACACGCTCCGGACCCACCAGGTAGGGCAGTTCCGTCACGATCAGACCCGTCTTGCGCGGCCCGACCGGCTCGATCGAGACCTTCGCGCGGGTGCGGAACGCGCCGCGGCCCGTCTCGTAGGCCTCTTTGATGCCCTCCACGCCGGTGATGATGCCGCCGCCGGGCAGGTCGGGCCCCGGCACGAACTCCATCAGCTCGGCCAGGGTCGCATCCGGGTGCTCGAGCAGATGCGCGGCAGCGGCGCTGACCTCGATGAGGTTGTGCGGGGCCATATTGGTGGCCATGCCCACCGCAATGCCGGAGGCGCCGTTCACGAGAAGATTCGGGAAGGCCGCCGGCAGCACCTCAGGCTGCTGGAACTGGCCGTCGTAGTTGGGCACGAAGTCCACGACGTCTTCGTCGAGGCTCTCCGTCAGGGCCAGGGCGGGGGGAGCGAGGCGCGCTTCGGTGTATCGAGAGGCGGCCGGTCCGTCATCGAGCGAGCCGAAGTTTCCGTGCCCGTCCACGAGCGGCACGCGCAGCGTGAACGGCTGGGCGAGGCGCACGAGGGCGTCGTAGATCGCGCTGTCGCCGTGCGGGTGGAGCTTGCCCATCACCTCGCCGACGACGCGCGCGCTCTTCACGTGCCCGCGGTCGGGGCGCAGCCCCATCTCGGCCATCTGGTACAGGATGCGCCGCTGCACGGGCTTCAAGCCATCGCGGGCATCGGGCAGCGCCCGGGAGTAGATCACCGAGTACGCATATTCGAGATAAGAGCCCTGCATCTCGGTCGACACGTCGACGTCTTCGATGCGCTCCTCGGTCGGGGTCGAGGCAGTGGGGGGCTTGGCAGGCATGCGTCTCCGGATTTCAGGTCGATGGGGCAGCACGGTCAGGATGTGCGAGACTGGCCCCGATGACCCTCAGCCTACCGGCCGACCCACCGCGGGCCCGGAGCCTCACCGATGTGGTGCCGCACCTGCTGGCTGCATTGGACGGCGCATCGGAGTGGTTCGCCCCCGCGCGCAGCGCGATCGTGTTCGTCGTCGACGGGCTGGGCGCCCAGAATCTCTCCGCCCGCTCGGGCCACGCACGGTTCCTGAGCGCCGCGCGCGGCAAGCGCGACGTCGCGCGCACGGTGTTCCCCTCCACGACGGCCGCGGCACTGACCAGCTTGCTCACCGGTGCGCCGGTGGGCGAACACGGCATCGTCGGGTATCGCGTGCGGGTGCCCGGCACCGATGTGGTCGCCAACCAGCTCAAGGGCTGGGAGCAGGGCAAGATCGATCCGCTCACGTGGCAGCGCGCCCAGCCGATCATGGCTCGTGAGGCCGCTGCCGGCCGCCCCTGCTTCGTGGTGTCGCTGCCGAAGTTCGCGCACTCCGGCTTGACCGAGGCGACTCTGCGCGGCGCGCAGATGCACACGGCCGCGACGGTGGGCGAGCGCGTTCTCATCGCCGCAGACCTCGCGGCGCGGCATCCTGGAGCCCTGGTGTACGTGTACGCGCCCGATCTCGATGCGGCGGGGCACAAGTACGGCTGGGAGTCCGAGGAGTGGACGGCGGCACTGGAGGGGGTGGATGCCGCGGCCCGCGAGCTTGCCGCCTCACTCGCTCCGGGGGTCGGGGCGATCGTGACGGCCGACCACGGCATGGTGGACGTGCCCCGGCACCGCCAGCTGCTGCTGAGCGACGGCGACGGCCTCGTCGACGGTGTGCGCCACATCGCCGGCGAGCCGCGCATGCTCCAGCTGTACGCCGAGGAGGGTGAGGCCGCGCACGTGCTGGACGCATGGCGTTCGGCCGAGTCGGGGCGTTCGTGGGTGCTCTCGCGTGAAGAAGCCGTCGCCGGAGGGCTGTTCGGCCCTGTGGACGATGCGGTCCTCCCGCGCATCGGCGATGTGCTGGTGGCCGCGCGCGGCGGCGTGGCTTACTACGACGATCGGCTCGACGACAAGGCTCCGCAGAAAATGATCGGTCAGCACGGGTCGTTGACCGACCAGGAGCGCCAGGTACCCCTCATCCGGCTCGGTGCCTTCGCCTGATCGCGGGCGCGCGGCAGGGAGCCGGGCGGCACCTGCCCGCGATCAGCTGTCGTCGCTGCGCGCGCCGAAGACGATCTCGTCCCAGGACGGCATCGAGGGCCGGCCCTTGCGCTTGCCGTCCGTCGGGGCGGCCGCGCGTCGGTCCTGCGTCGCGGCGTGCTCGGGCGCATCGGCGTCCTCGGGTCCGGGCTCGGGCTCGAGTGCATCGAAGAGCGCGACCGGCGAAGACACGGGTGCCGTGAGCTCATCCTGCTCGGTGGGCAGCGGGCTGCGCTGGCCACGACGTCGGCGCAGCGCCTCGAGCAGGTCCGCCGTCTCGCTGGAGGTCTGCGACTGCTCGGGAGCGCGCTTGATCGCCGCCCTCTGCACCGCAGCGGAGGTCGGCGTCGTCGAGGCCGGTGCGGTCGCAGCGTCGTGGGCGGCGGCCAGCAGGCGCCGCGGACCGAACTCGATGCCGTCGTCGAGGTCGAGGGGTGTCTCTTCGGGTGCTGGTGTGTCCAGCGCGCGCAGGCGCGGGATCAGACCGTCCGGCAGCGGCCCCTGGCGGGACAGCTGGGTCGCGTCGGCGTTCTTCGGCGACAGTGTGCTGCGGCGAGGGTCGAACCCCCACCGCGCGTCGTGCGCGACGTCGGATGCCGTGAACTCGAGCTTGAGCATCCATCCACCGGGCTCTTTCCAGCTGGTCCACCGCTCGCCGACGGCACCGGCATCGTGCAGCTTCGCGCGGACGGCGTCGCCGAACGTCGGCGATCCGTCGAGGTCGCCGGCCACGAGCACCGGGACCGACAGCGCCTGGCCGACCATGTGCTCGCGTTCTGCAAGTACGGGCGCCGCGTAGCGCTCGACGTCGTCGACGGTGATCTGCAGGGCCTCGGCGACATCTTCGGACGACAGGCCCGCTCGCACGCGGGCCTGGATGTCGCGCGGGCTCGGCCGGGGACCCCGGTTTGCGGCGTCGTCGGCACGGTGCGAGCGCTTCAACTCCGCGCGCAGCACAGCATCGACGGCCAGGGTGAAGCGCTGCCCGGATTCGGTCGCCAGGACGAGGGCTTCGTCTTCCGATCCGATGACTCTGAGCTGTTCCATGCGAACCGCGCCTTTCCGTCTGCGGGTGTGCGCCCATGTTCGCATGCGAGACCGCTGAGAGCGGGAATATCGCGGGCGTGCCGCCCGTTTCACCGCAGGACTGAAGCGGCGGAGGGCACGTCGGCGGAACGTGCATTTGCGAAAAACCCCGGCGTCATGCAGACTATCGCCGCTCGTTAGGGCAGACACCACACATCTGGGAAAGTAGAGACCTTCAGGAATGGCCACCGATTACGACGCACCCCGCAAGACCGAGGACGACAGCGAGTCGATCGAGGCCCTCAAGGAGCGCGTTCCGGACAAGCTTTCGGGGTCGGTCGACGCTGAGGACGCCGACAACCCCTCGGGCTTCGAACTGCCGGGCGCAGACCTGTCAGACCTCGAGCTCGACGTCGTCGTGCTGCCTCCGCAGCTCGACGAGTTCACCTGTGTGAGCTGCTTCCTTGTGAAGCACCGCTCGCAGCTGGACCATGAGAGCGCAGCAGGACCCATCTGCACCGAGTGCGCGGCCTGATCGCCGTTCACTCACCGCAGCACGGTCGCGCTCCGCGACCACAGCACGCCGTCGCCACAGCGACGGCGTGCCTCAGTTGCGCACGGCGACGGCGTGCCTCAGCTGCGCAGCTGAGCGCGCCGGATGGCGGCGGCCAGTCGGTCGGGCGTGCGCGACGAGATGACCCACTCCGGCGTGGGGTCGTCGGGGTCGGTGACGGTGATCCGCACCAAGCCGTCGACGCCGCCGCGGATCAGATGCCACGCGTCGCGGCGCAGCCCTGGGCCACGGCCTTGGCGTGCCTGTTCGCCGACCATGATCTCGGCGGAGCCGAGCAGTCCCACCGGGATGTGGGCGCGTCCGGCCCGCAACTCGCCGCCGGCGACCTCGACCTGGGGCGAGGTTGCGATCAGCAGGGCGACCAGCCCGACGGCCACGGCGATGCCGATGGGCAGGCCGAGGGCGCGGTCGAAGGGGGCGAGCACCAGCGCGACCATGGGCGCGACGACCGCCGCCGCCCCGATCGTCCACAGCGACGGCGTGAGCCGCTCGTGGTAAGTGCGGGCTGTGGCGGGCGTGGTGCCGCGTGATGTCTTCTGCATTACCCTCGTGGAGTGACCGAAACCGTGGACGTCCCCATTATCGCCCCCGGGCTTCCCGCCTATGCGCACCCCGGTGACGCCGGGGCGGATCTGACCTCCACCGAAGCGCTGCGGCTCGAGCCCGGTCAGCGTGCCCTCGTGGGCACCGGCGTGCGCATCGCACTGCCCGACGGCCATGTGGCTTTCGTGGTCCCGCGCAGCGGCCTGGCCACCAAGCACGGCATCACGATCGTCAACAGCCCCGGCACGGTGGACGCCGGCTACCGGGGCGAGCTGAAGGTCACCCTCTTGAACACGGACCCGACTGAGCCGTACGACATCGCCGTCGGCGACCGCATCGCGCAGCTGATCGTGATGCCCGTCGCTCGTGCGCGGTTCATCCCCGTCGACGCGCTGCCCGACAGCGCGCGCGGCGAGGGTGGATTCGGCTCCACCGGCTATCAGAACGAGATGAAGGAACACTCATGACAGACGCCACGCCTCAGGCGGGCAAGTCCGCGCCCGGCGATCGCGAGACGGCCGGTCCCTTCGACGACAGCGAAGCCAACCCGGTGCGCCCCTACATCGACCTGGGCGGCATCAAGATCCTCCCGCGCGAGGGTCTCAACCTTCGCCTCGAGGTGGAAGAGCAGTCGCAGCGGATCGTCGCCGTGGGGCTGGACTACGCGGGCTCGACGCTGCAGGTGCAGCCCTTCGCCGCCCCCCGCACGGCGGGCCTGTGGGACGAGACGCGCGAGCAGATCCGCCAGCAGGTGCGCCAGCAGGGCGGGCGCGTCGAGGAGCGTGAGGGCCCGCTGGGTCCCGAGCTTCTCGCCGAGGTGCCGGTGGTCGGAGCCGACGGCGCTCCGGGACAGCGGCTGGCCCGTTTCGTCGGCGTCGACGGACCGCGGTGGTTCCTGCGCGGAGTCATCGGGGGAGCGGCGACGGAGAACGTGGATGCCGCGGCTCAGGTCGAAGACCTGTTCCGCTCGATCGTGGTGGTGCGCGGCAGCTCGCCGATGCCGCCTCGCGATCTGATCCCGCTGAAGATGCCCTCGACGCCGGGCGTGGCGTGAGCGATCCCCGCGGATCGGAGCACCCGGACCGGCAGGAGCCTGCGCCCGACGCGTCGGCAGCCGATGCCGAACCCGCGGCCCGCGCAGAACCGGTTGCGGGCGCCGACACGGCGGCCGCCGACCGCACGGACCCGCCCGCCGCCTCCGACATCCTCGGCGCAGCCCTGGGCACCGCCGCGCGGCGTGCGGGGCTGGACCCCTCGAAGGCGAACAGCACCGGGCACGTCGTCTGGCACGCGATGGGCGGATGGCGCGGCATCCTCGAATCCGTCCTCCCCACCCTCGTGTTCGTCATCGTCTGGACGGTCACTGCCGACCCGCGAACGCAAAACGGCAACCTGTGGCTTGCCGTCGGGCTGTCCGTCGGGCTCGCGGCGGTGTTCACGATCGTGCGCCTGATCGCCCGTTCCACGGCGGCGGCGGCCATCGGGGGTCTCATCGCGACGGGAGCGGCGGCCGCGCTGGCGCTGTGGACAGGACGCGCCGCCGACAATTTCATCCCCGGCCTGGTGACCAACGGCGTGTACGGCAGCGTGCTTCTGATCTCGGCGCTGGTCGGCTGGCCGCTGATCGGACTGGCCGTGGGCTGGCTCATGAACGAGGGGACTGCGTGGCGCGGGGGCAAGCGCAAGCGGCGGGCGTTCTTCTGGCTCACGATCGCGTGGGCAGGTCTGTTCGCAGCACGTCTGGCCGTCGAGCTTCCGCTGTTCCTGACCGGCCAGGTGACGGCGCTGGGCACCCTCAAACTCATCATGGGACTGCCGCTGTTCGCGCCGATGGTCGCAGTGACCTGGCTCGCCGTGCGAGCCCTGTATCCGAAGCGCGACACGGACCGCGAGGGTTCTTCGATGCCGGCCGACGGATGATACATTTATCTTGACATCAAGATAAATTGTGTGCCGCGGCGGGTGAGGCCAGCCTTGCTGGCCGCGGCCCGACGCGCGGAGAATGATGGAGGCGCGGGTGCCGCCCGCCTTCCGCCGCCGACGAAGGAGACGAGACGTGTCCACGGTTGACAGCTTCGGTGCGAAGAGCACCCTGACAGTCGGCAGTACCGACTATGAGATCTACCGCGTGGATGCGGTGCCCGGCTTCGAGAAGCTGCCGTTCAGCCTGAAGGTGCTGCTGGAGAATCAGCTGCGCACCGAAGACGGCGCGAACGTCACGAAGACGCAGATCGAGGCGCTGGGGTCGTGGGATCCGAACGCCGAGCCCGACACCGAGATCCAGTTCACCCCGGCGCGCGTGCTCATGCAGGACTTCACCGGCGTGCCGTGCATCGTCGACCTCGCCACGATGCGCGAGGCGATGGTGGACCTCGGTGGCGACGCCACGAAGATCAACCCGCTCTCGCCGGCAGAGATGGTCATCGACCACTCGGTCATCGCCGACCTGTTCGGCACGCCGGACTCGTTCGAGCGCAACGTCGAGATCGAATACCAGCGCAACGGTGAGCGCTACCAGTTCCTGCGCTGGGGACAGACCGCCTTCGACGACTTCAAGGTCGTCCCGCCGGGGACCGGCATCGTGCACCAGGTGAACATCGAGTATCTCGCTCGCGTCACGTTCACGCGCGAGGTGGACGGTGTGCTGCGCGCATACCCCGACACGCTCGTGGGCACCGACTCGCACACGACCATGGTCAACGGCCTGGGCGTGCTGGGCTGGGGCGTCGGCGGCATCGAGGCAGAGGCGGCCATGCTCGGCCAGCCGGTGTCGATGCTGATCCCGCGCGTGGTCGGCTTCAAGCTGTCGGGCGAGATCCCCGCAGGCGTCACCGCCACCGACGTGGTGCTGAACATCACCGACATGCTGCGCCGGCACGGCGTGGTCGGCAAGTTCGTCGAGTTCTACGGCGCGGGTGTCGCCTCGGTGCCACTGGCCAACCGCGCCACGATCGGCAACATGAGCCCCGAGTTCGGTTCGACCGCGGCGATCTTCCCGATCGACGACGTCACCCTGGACTACCTGCGCCTGACCGGTCGCAGCGAAGAGCAGGTCGAGCTGGTGCGCGCCTACGCTCACGAGCAGCACCTGTGGCACGATCCCGACACCGAGCCCGCGTTCAGCGAGTACCTCGAGCTGGATCTGTCCACGGTGGTCCCGTCCATCGCCGGCCCCAAGCGCCCGCAGGACCGCATCCTGCTGTCCGAATCGAAGCAGCGCTTCGAGAAGGACCTGCTCAACTACGCCGATGCCGAGCACGACCTGGTCGACCTCGAGGTCTCCGAGTCGTTCCCGGCGTCGGATCCGCCCTCGAACACGCCCGAGGACGCGCACAGCCAGCACCACCATCACCACCACTCGCACGCGCCGGCCACCGCATCCCACCCGACGCCGGTCGAACTGGCCGACGGTGAGAAGTTCACGATCGACCACGGCGCGGTCACCATCGCCGCCATCACGTCGTGCACCAACACCTCCAACCCGTCGGTGATGCTCGCGGCGGGCCTGCTGGCCCGCAACGCGGCGAACAAGGGCCTGAAGGTCAAGCCGTGGGTGAAGACCACGCTGGCCCCGGGCTCGAAGGTCGTCACCGAGTACTACGACAAGTCGGGGCTCACCGACGACCTCGAGAAGCTCGGCTTCTACACCGTCGGCTACGGCTGCACCACCTGCATCGGCAACTCCGGCCCGCTGATCGAAGAGATCTCGGCCGCCGTCAACGAGAGCGACCTGGCAGTGACCGCGGTGCTCAGCGGCAACCGCAACTTCGAGGGCCGGATCAACCCGGACGTGAAGATGAACTACCTCGCCTCGCCGCCGCTGGTGATCGCCTACGCCCTGGCCGGCACGATGAACTTCGACTTCGAGGCCGACGCGCTGGGCACCGACATCGACGGCAAAGATGTCTTCCTCAAGGACATCTGGCCCGCCGCCGACGAGGTGGAGGCGACCATCGGGTCCTCCATCGATACCGAGATGTTCACCCGCGAGTACGCGTCGGTGTTCGACGGAGACGACCGCTGGCGTTCGCTGCCGACCCCAGTGGGCGCGACCTTCGAGTGGGCGGATTCGTCGACCTACGTGCGCAAGCCCCCGTACTTCGAGGGCATGACCGCCGAGCCCCAGCCGGTCACCGACATCACCGGTGCCCGCGTGCTGGCCAAGCTCGGCGACTCGGTGACCACCGACCACATCTCGCCGGCCGGATCGATCAAGGCCGACAGCCCGGCAGGTCGCTACCTGACCGAGCACGGAGTGGACCGCAAGGACTTCAACTCGTACGGCTCGCGCCGCGGCAACCACGAGGTGATGATCCGCGGCACGTTCGCGAACATCCGGCTGCGCAATCAGCTGCTGACCGATGTCGAAGGCGGGTTCACCCGCGACTTCACCCAGGAGGGCGGCCCGCAGGCGTTCATCTACGACGCGTCGCAGAACTACCAGTCGGCCGGGCTCCCGCTGGTCGTCCTGGCCGGCAAGGAGTACGGTTCCGGCTCGTCGCGCGACTGGGCGGCCAAGGGCACCACCCTGCTGGGCGTGCAGGCGGTCATCGCCGAGAGCTTCGAGCGAATCCACCGTTCGAACCTGATCGGCATGGGTGTCATCCCGCTGCAGTTCCCCGCAGGCGAGTCGGCCGACTCGCTCGGCCTGGACGGCACCGAGTCGTTCGCGATCACCGGCATCGAGCAGCTCAACGCCGGCACGACGCCCAAGACGGTGCACGTGGTGGCCACGCCCACCGACGCCTCGGCGAAGGACGCCGCGCCGGTCGAGTTCGACGCCGTCGTGCGCATCGACACGCCCGGAGAAGCCGACTACTACCGCAACGGCGGAATCCTGCAGTACGTGCTTCGCTCGCTCGTCTGAGCTGCACGAAGCGCCCGACCACGGTCGGGCCGGTGGGGCCGGTTCTCGCGCAGAGCCGGCCCCACCACCGTCTCACCCACCTGATCGGCGGAGACGGGTGGGCCCCCGTGCGGCATCCTGAGGCCGCCGTGCGTGCAGGCATCGGGCGAACAGCCGGGAGTTAGACTGGTGCGCGCATTGCCGGACGGCGAGGCGGGAAGGAGACCGATGGCGATCCTGCCGCAGATCTCCGGGCCGCGTGACCTGGACGCGTTGAGCCTGACCGAACTCGATGCGCTGGCCGCGGAGATCCGGACGTTCCTCATCGAGAACGTCGCTCGCACCGGTGGCCATCTCGGACCGAATCTGGGCGTCGTGGAATTGACGATCGCATTGCATCGCGTCTTCGACTCGCCGGGGGATCCGATCGTGTTCGACACGGGCCACCAGTCCTACGTGCACAAGCTGCTCACCGGGCGGCAGGATTTCAGCGCGCTGCGCTCACGGGGAGGCCTTGCCGGGTACCCGCAGCGCTCCGAGAGCCTGCACGACGTGGTCGAGTCATCGCATGCGTCGAGTTCGCTCAGCTGGGCCGACGGCATCTCACGCGCCTTCGCCCGCACCGGCCGGCGTGATCGTCACGTCGTGGCCGTCGTGGGCGACGGGGCCCTCACCGGCGGGATGACGTGGGAGGCGCTGAACAACATCTCCGACGACAACGACCGCAACCTCGTGATCGTCGTCAACGGCAACGGGCGCTCCTATGCCCCCACGATCGGCGGGATGGCGCGCTACCTGAACCGCATCCGGACCGCACAGACTTACCGCCAGCTCGATGAGCGCTCCGAGCACCTGTTCCGGCGCTTCGGCGCGGTCGGGCGCGCCATGCATCGAGGCCTGCGCGGCGGCACCCGCGGATTCCTGTCGCGGTTCACCGGCAACGAGGCGCTGTATTCGAACCTCGACATCAAATATCTGGGCCCGGTCGACGGCCACGACATCCCCACACTCATCGAGACCCTGCAGCTCGCGAAGAGATACGGGGCGCCGGTGATCGTCCATGCGATCACTGAGAAGGGCCGTGGCTACGACCCGGCGATCCATGACGAGGCCGATCAGTTCCACGCGGTCGGGCGCATCGACCCGCGCACCGGCGAGCCGCTGGGCGCCAGCGCAGGACAGAGCTGGACGGACGTGTTCGCCAGCAGTCTCGAGGCCGCCGGCACCGAGCGGGCCGACATCGTCGCCGTGACCGCGGCGATGCTGCGGCCCACCGGTCTGCTGCCGTTCGCGCAGCGCTTTCCCGATCGCGTGCACGACGTGGGCATCGCCGAGCAGCACGCTGTCGCATCGGCCGCCGGGCTCGCGTTCGGCGGCCTGCACCCGGTCGTGGCGCTGTACGCGACGTTCATGGGGCGCGCCTTCGACCAGGCGCTGATGGATGTCGGACTGCACCGCGCCGGCGTGACCTTCGTGCTGGACCGTGCCGGTGTCACCGGCCCCGACGGTCCGAGCCACCACGGCATCTGGGACCTGGCCATCCTGCAGCTCATCCCGCAGATGCGCATCGCCGTGCCGCGTGACGCCGATCGGCTGCGCGAGGAGTTCGCCGAGGCCATCGCGGTCGAGGACGCACCGACCGTCATCCGCTATCCCAAGGGGTCTGTCGCCCCCGACCTGCCGGCGCTGGAGCGGCTCTCTGACGGCGTCGACATCCTGTTCCGCGGTGACACTCCTGATGTGCTGCTCCTGGGCATCGGCCCGATGGCGCATCTGGCGATGGATGTCGCCGCCCGGCTGCGCGCGCAGGGCATCGGTGCGACCGTCGCCGACCCGCGATGGGCGATCCCGGTGCCGGCATCGGTCGTCGAGCTGGCGGCATCCCACCGGCTGGTCATCACGATCGAAGACGGCATCCGTGTCGGCGGCGTCGGCACGCGGGTGCGGCAGGTCCTGCGCGAGGCCGGCGTCGACACCGCGGTGGACGAACTCGGCCTGCCCGACGAATTCATCGCGCATGCGTCGCGGGACGAGATCCTTCGCGATGCAGGGCTCACAGCGGCCAGGATCGCCCAGGACGTCGTCGGGCAGGTGTTGGGTACCCGTGTTCCCTCCGCGCGCCCTGCGCGTTCCAGAGGGCGCAGAGCGCCAGGCGCCGCCGCACGGCGCACGGACTGACGAGTCCGGTCGACGCAAACCTTCCTGGGCCGCGTGGTCGGGCGCATGCGGGCGCTTCGGTAGCGTGGACGCATGCAGAGCGGTGTGGTGCGCGGCGTGATCGTCGTCGGTGTCGGTGTCGTCTTGGCCGCATGGATCGCCTTCGGACGTGCGCTGTTCGGCATCGCGGGCGACCTGACCGCGGTGTATGCGCTGACCCTGGCGCCGTTGCTGGTGGTGCTGCATCTGTTCATCGGCCAGGGTGTGGTGCGCACCCAGCGCCGCGGCTTCCGTCACCGCCGGGCCACGTTCGGCACGCTCTACGCGTCGTGGGGCTGTGCGGTGATGCTGGGCCTGCTGATCCCCGACATGACGCCCGGTGGGCTCCAGACCATCGCCACCGGTGCAAGCGAACCGGGGCGCGGCATCGCCATCGGCTTCGCCAATCCGCTCGGAGTGATCATGATCGTCTTCGCCGTGGCCGCCCTGGTCCTGGCCCGGGGCGACGCGCACGGGCGCGCCGACGCACCGTCCGAAGACGAGTTGTACTGACCTGACCGCTCGCGGGCGGCCGCGGCATCCCGTCTCCCGAGCGGCTCAGCCGCCGATGCCGCGGATGACCGGGTGGTGGAACGTGTCGCCGAACACGCGCTCGGACGCGCCCTCGCGGTCCAGGTACGGGGACGCTCCTCCGTCGATGAACGGCCAGCCCGCGCCCAGGATCAGGCACAGGTCGATGTCTTCGACTTCGGGCACGACGCCCTCGGCGAGCATCAGATGGATCTCTTCGGCCAGTCCGTCCTGCACCCGACGCAGGATCGTCGCGTCTTCGACCGGGCTGGAGCCCACGGCGGGCTTGAGCACCTTCTCGGCCGCCTTGGTCCATCCGGTCACGCGGCCGCCCTTGTCCTTCTCGACGATCTCGGGCAGTTCGGCCAGCGCGTGGAAGTTCTCGTTCGCGTAGAAGCGCTCCGGGAACGCCTGCGCCATCGTGTCCTGCACGTGGGCGGCGACCTTCCAGCCGACGAGGTCGATCAGCTGGAACGGGCCCATCGGCAGGCCGAGCGGTGCGAACGCCTTCTCGACGCGCTCCACGGGCGTGCCCTCGTAGACGGCGCGCGCGGCCTCGCCCATGACCTTCGCCAGCAGACGGTTCACGACGAAGCCCGGCGCATCGGCGGTGAGCACCGCGTTCTTGCCGAGCCCGCGCGCGACCACGAACGCGGTCGAGAGGGCCGCATCCGACGTCTGCGACGTCTTCACGATCTCGATCAGCGGCATGACCGCCACCGGGTTGAAGAAGTGGAAGCCGACGAGCCGCTCCGGGTGCGCCAGCTTCGACCCGATCTCGGCGACTGACAGCGACGACGTGTTGGTGGCCAGGATCGCGTCTTCGGCGATGATCTGCTCGATCTCCTCGAACACCTGCTGCTTGACGCCGACCTCTTCGAAGACGGCCTCGATCACGAAGTCGCAATCGGCGTATTCGCTCTTGTCGGTCGTGCCGTGGATGAGCCCACGCAGCTTGTTCGCCGTGTCACCGTCGAGGCGGCCCTTGGCCTCGAGCTTGCCGATCTCGTCGCGGATGTAGTCCAGTCCCTTGTCGACGCGCGCCTGGTCGAGGTCGGTGATCAGCACCGGCACCTGCAGCTTGCGCACGAACAGCAGCGCGAACTGGCTGGCCATGAGGCCGGCGCCGATCACGCCCACCTTCGTCACGGTGCGGGCGAGGGCCTTGTCGGGGGCGCCGACCGGGCGCTTCGCGCGCTTCTGCACCAGGTCGAAGGCGTACATGGATGCCGCGAACTGGTCACCGGTGACGAGGTCGGCCAGCGCCTCGTCCTCGCGGGCGAATCCCTCTGCCTTCGTCCCGCTGCGCGCCTTCTCGAGCAGTTCGAGTGCGACGTAGGGGGAGCGGGGGACCCTTCCGATCCGGCTCTCGAGCATTCCGCGGGCCATCTTGATGGCGACGGGCCACTTCACCGTGCGCTCGATCTTGCCCGGCACGCTCTTGCGCTCGACCTTGATCGTGCCGCCGAGCACCCCGTCGGCCCACTTCAGCGAGTCCTCGAGGTAGTTCGCAGAGCCGAAGATCGCGTCGAAGACGCCGTACTCGTACGCCTGCTGCGGCTTGAGCATGCGGTTCTGCTTGAGCGGGTTGGAGATGACGACCTCGAGCGCATTCTCGATGCCGATGAGGTTCGGCAGCAGGTAGGCGCCGCCCCAACCGGGGATGATGCCCAGGAACACCTCGGGCAGCGCGATCGCTGCGGCCGAGGCATCCACCGTCCGATACGTCGAGTTCAGCGCGATCTCCAGCCCGCCGCCCAAGGCCAGGCCGTTGACGAACGCGAACGTGGGAACGCCGAGCTCCGACAGCGACCCGAGCACCTTGTGCCCGAGCTGGGCGACCAGGCGCGCGTTCGCCTTCGACCCGACCCGGGAGATGTCGCTGAGGTCGGCTCCGGCGGCCATGATGTACTGCTTGCCGGTGATGCCCACGGCCTGGATCTCGCCTGCCGCGGCGCGGGCCGCAAGACCTGCCAGGGTCTGACCGAGCTCGGTCATCGTGGCCGGGCCGAGCGTGTTCGGGCGCTTGTGGTCGCGGCCGTTGTCGAGGGTGATCAGTGCGAGCACCTTGCCGGAGGCGAGGCGGATGTCGCGCACGGGGGAGTGCGTGATCACTTCGTCGTCGGTGAGGGACTGGATGGGCGAGAAGTCGATCTCGTCGTAGTTGGTCATTCCGGTGCCTTACTTCTTGCGCTTGCCGTTGTAGTGCGGGTTCTCCCAGACGACCGAGCCGCCCTGCCCGAGGCCGACGCACATGGCGGTCAGGCCGTACCGGACATCGGGGCGCTCGGCGAACTGGGCCGCGAGCTGGATCATGAGCCGCACGCCGGTGGCCGCCAGCGGGTGCCCGAGCGCGATCGCTCCGCCCCACTGGTTGACCCGCGGGTCGTCGTCGGCGATGCCGAAGTGGTCCAGCAGCGAGATCACCTGGATCGCGAAGGCCTCGTTCAGCTCGAACAGGCCGATGTCGTCGATCGACAGGCCGGCCTTGCGCAGCGCCTTCTCGGTGGACGGGATCGGGCCGATGCCCATGATCTCGGGCTGCACGCCGGCGAACGCGAACGACACGAGCTTCATCTTCGGTGCCAGGCCGAACTCCTTGACGGCGTCTGCTCCCGCGATCAGCGACATCGTTGCGCCGTCAGTGAGGGGGGAGGAAGTACCCGCCGTCACCCGGCCGTGGGGCCGGAACGGGGTCTTCAGGCCGGCCAGGTCTTCCATCGTGGTCTGCGGGCGGCGGCCCTCGTCCACGGTGGCAAGGCCCCAGGCGCCGTCGGAGCCCTTGGTGGCCACCGGCACCAGGTCGGGCTGGAACTTGCCGGCATCGTAGGCGGCCTGCGCCTTGTGCTGGCTGAGCATGCCGAAGCGGTCTGCCCGCTCGCGGCTGAGCTGGGGGAACCGGTCGTGGATGCGCTCGGCGGTCACCCCCATGTTCAGTGCGGCGGGATCGACCATGCGCTCGGCCACGAACCGCGGGTTCGGGTCGACGTTCGCGCCGATCGGGTGGTGCCCCATGTGCTCGACGCCGCCCGCGAGGGCGATGTCGTACATGCCAGAGGCGATGGATGCCGACATCATGGCCACACTGGTCATCGCACCGGCGCACATCCGGTCGATCGCGAAACCGGGGACCGACTGGGGCAGGCCCGCCAGGATCGCGACGGAACGACCGAGCGTGAGCCCCTGGTCGCCGGTCTGGCTGGTGGCGGCGACCGCCACATCGTCGATGCGCTCGGCGGGTACGCCCGTGTTGCGCTCCATGAGCCCGATGGTCGCCTTCACGGCGAGGTCATCGGCGCGGGTGTTCCAGTACATGCCCTTTTCGCCGGCGCGCCCGAATGGGGTGCGCATTCCATCGACGAAGTAGACGTCCGAAAGCTCGGCCACTCTGCCTCCAAATGTAGGGATCGCTCCAGCCTATGCAGGTGGTGCGGCAGGGCCCGAACCGGGTGTGGTGAACCTACGAAGCGGCTTCGGCGCTCTCTTCAGCGTCTTGACCGGAAGCGACAAACTCCTCTTGCGCAGAAGCGACAAAGGCATCGGCGATCAACTGTGCTGTTTCTTCAATCTGCCAGTGCCGCGCGCCGAGGTCCGTGAGCTGTGCGCCGATCGTTTCGGCCGACAGAGGCTCCCGCGGCGCCCACGCCACGCGGCGCAGCAGTTCGGGGGTGAGCAGGTTCTCCGGCGGCATGTGCAGCGCGGTGGCGTGTGCCTCCACGACGGGGCGGGCCGCCTTGATGCGCCGCTCGGCCTCGGGGTGGCGTTCATGCCACGACCGCACCGGCGGCAGCCCGTCGCCGCGCACGCGTTCGAGGGGCAGGTCCGATGAGGCGCGGCCGCGCTCGATGGCGGTCCACCAGCGATCGAGCTGCGAACGACTCGCCCGGCCGTTGAACTCCTTCACGCCGGCGAGTTCGCCCTTGCTCTTGGGGTCCGCACGGATCGCCGCCACCAGTGACCGATCGGGCACCAGACGCCCGGGGGAGACATCCTGTTCTCGCGCGTAGTCCTCTCGCGCCGTCCACAGCTCGCGTGCGATCGCGAATGCTCGACGGCCGCGCACGGTGTGCAGGCCGCTCAGCCGGCGCCACGGGTCTTCTCGCGCAGGTTTGGGCGGGCGGGAGAGCTCTGCGGAGAACTCCTCGGCGGCGAAGTCGGCCTTGTGGGTGGCATCCAGCTCGCGGGCAAGCGCGTCGCGCACGTCGGGGAGGTAGACCACATCCAGTGCGGCATACTCCAGCCACGGCTGGGGCAGGGGCCTGGTGGACCAGTCGGCGGCCGAGTGCGCCTTGGCCAGAGTCACTCCGAGGGTGTCTTCGACCACGGCTCCGAGCCCGACGTGCTCGTGGCCGAGAAGGCGCGAGGCCAGCTCGGTGTCGAAGATCGAGGGCGGCTCGAGCGCCAGTTCGCGCAGCGACGGCAGATCCTGGCTGGCGGCGTGCAGAATCCACTCCTCGCCGCCGATGGCCTCTTGCAGCGCGGTGAAGTCGCCGATCGCCGGCGGGTCGAACAAGAACACGCCGGCGTCACGGCGGAACACCTGCACCAGATAGGCCCGCTGGGAGTAGCGGTAGCCCGACGCGCGCTCCACGTCCACCGCCACCGGCCCCGTGCCGTCGGCCAGAGCCTCCACAGCCCTGTGCAGGTCGTCCTGGTCCACCAGCACCTGGTAGTCAGTCACGCATCGTCCTTCGAATCGAGATCACTTCCATGCCCTCCGAGCCCGGTGGCAGTCCCGCAAGCATGCACACCAGTTCGGCCCAGGCATCCACGTGCGGCGCGAGGTCGCCGGAGGGCGACCACGACGCACGCAGCTCGATCTGTGATCCGTCGCCTTCTGCCGCCAGCGAGCCGAAGCCGCGTGACAGCGTCTTGGTCGCGGTGCCGGCCGCGTCGTGATGCTCGGCATCGCGAGCCCGCAACGCATCGATCAACCACGACCACGCGACATCGGCCAGCAACGGATCGCTGCCGATCTCGGGTTCGAGCGGAGCCTGCGCGAAACTCACGATACGCCATGGCCCGGCCCAGGCCTCCGGCTCGTCAGGATCATGCAGGACGACCATGCGCCCCGTGCCGTACGGGGACTCGCCCGTGTCGGGGTCGGGACGCACATCCGCAGCCAGCGCGAATGCGTACGGAGACAGTCCCGTGGGCGCAGGGATCTCGCGCACGGACAGATCGGCGCGGAAGGTCATCGCACGAAGACGCTCGACGACGTCGTCGAACACGGCGGACTGCCCAGTTTCTGCCACCCGGACAGACTAGAGTGAACGGTCGATGAACCACTCCAGGCGCGCCGCACCACGCGGCCCATCCCGTGCCGCCCGCGCAGGTCTCGGTGCGGCGATCGCGGTGCTGACCACCGCTCTGGTGGCTGTGACCGGTGTCTGGGCCGCCGTCTCGGTGCGGGTCGCACGCAAGGTCGTGACGCCGCAGCCGCGCCCGATGGACACGATGATCGTCGGTCTGGACGTGGCGGCGCAGACCATCACGCTCGGGCGGAGCCTCGACACCGAGCTGCCGGGACGATACGGACTCTTCACCTCGGGAACCGCGTCCTACATCAAGCTCGGTTCGGTGCTGGCCGCCGATGCCGCCGGGGTCAAGCGCAAACTGCTGACCGAGATCGGCGCGGATGCGCGACTGTCGGCGCAGGCGGGTTTCAGCGGCTGGTACTACGACGCGCCCGAGCAGTTGCATCTGCCGTTCACGAACGAGCTGATCGGCACATCGCTGGGGCCGAGCCCGGCGTGGCTGTTCGCCGGAGCGCAGGATGCCGACACCTGGGTGATCCAGGTGCACGGGCGCGGTGCGAAGCGTGCGGAGTGCCTGCGTGCGGTGCCGGTGTTCCACGCGGCGGGACTGCCGGTGCTGGTCGTCTCGTATCGCAACGACACCGAGGGGCCGCGCACGAAGGACGGCTTGTACGGGCTGGGCGCGACGGAGTGGCGTGACGTGGATGCCGCGATCGGGTTCGCGCTGCGGCGCGGAGCGCGCCGCGTGCTGCTGATGGGGTGGTCGATGGGCGGCGCGATCGTTCTGCAGGCCTCACTGAACTCGGCACACCGCGAGGCGATCGTCGGGCTCGTGCTGGACTCGCCGGTGATCGATTGGAAGTCGGTGCTCGATTTCCAGGCGCGGCTGCTGCGCCTGCCCGAACCGGTCACCGACCTCGCGATGAACGCCTTGCAGACCAACTGGGCCGCACCCCTGACGCGCACGCGGGCCATTCCTCTTGATCGCCTCGACATCGTCGCGCGCGCGGCCGAGCTGCGGCATCCGATTCTCATCCTGCACAGTGACGACGACGGCTTCGTGCCCTCCGACGCTTCGCACCGACTCGCTCAGGCTCGGCCCGACCTCGTCGACCTGGAGGTGTTCCAGGTCGCCCGCCACACGAAGCTGTGGAACTACGACTCGGAGCGGTGGACGCTCGCGATCACCGATTGGCTCGACAGAAAGGCGATCGCCGCGCACGCATGAGCGCACGCGGCGACCGCCTCACAGTCCGCGGGTCACGGGGTGCGGCTGAGCCGCACCTGGCGCTGTGCACGCGCCAGCATTCCCGTCATCCCTGAGATCCGCAGCGGCGAGACCGCGCGGGTCAGGCCCAGAGTCTGGGGATAGTCGCCGGGGATGTCGAGCACCTCGTCGACCGACAGACCCGTGATGCCCTGGGCCAGAATGCTCGCGAACCCGCGCGTGGTCGGCGCCTCGATCGGGGCGGTGGCGTGCATGGCCACCCGTCCCTGGTCGTCGACCTCGGTCACGATGAACACGGGGGACTGGCACTCGGCCACTCGCTCCGTCAGCTCCGGATGATCGCGGAACCGCTCCGGCACGTCCGGAAGCTCTCGAGAGAACTCCAGCAGCAGCTGCAGCCGGTCAGGCTCATCCAGCTCGAGGAACTCGTCGCGGATCTCAGCCAGTGTGTCGGGTACGTGCGTCATCCTCGCCCTTGTCGTCGCTGCCTCAGACACCCGCCGCCACAGTGGCGGGAATCTCCCCGGGCTCGCTGCCGGCCACGATCGGCACGCGCACTGCCGAGCCCCACTCGGTCCACGAACCATCGTAGTTGCGCACATTGGCGAAGCCCAGCAGGTGCTGCAGCACGAACCAGGTGTGGCTGGAGCGCTCACCGATGCGGCAGTACGCGATGATCGGCTCCGCGTCGGTCAGGCCCACCTCGTCGCGGTAGATGGCCTCGAGGTCGGTGCGGGACTTGAACGTCCCGTCGTCGGCCACGGCACGCTTCCACGGCACGCTCTTGGCGCTGGGGATGTGGCCTCCGCGCAGCGAGCTCTCCTGCGGGTAGTCGGGCATGTGCGTCTTGACGCCGCTGTACTCCTCGGGCGAGCGCACGTCGATCAGCGGCTTGCCCAGGTGCGCCAGGACGTCCTCCTTGTAGGCACGGAGCGCGGTGTCGTCGCGCTCGATCACGGGGTAGTCGGTTGCAGGCCGGGTCGTCGGCTCGGTCGTGACCGGGCGCCCTTGGGAGATCCACAGGTCGCGGCCGCCGTCAAGGAGGCGCACGTCCTCGTGACCGAACAGCGAGAACACCCAGAGCGCATAGGCTGCCCACCAGTTGTTCTTGTCGCCGTAGATCACGATGGTGTCATCGCGCGAGATGCCCTTCTGGCTGAGCAGCTTGGCGAACCCTTCGCCATCGACGTAGTCGCGCACGACCGGGTCGTTCAGCTCGGTGTGCCAGTCCACCTTGACCGCACCGGGGATGTGCCCGGTCTCGTACAGCAGCACGTCCTCGTCGGACTCGACGACGACCAGGCCGGGCTGGCCGAGGCGCTCCTGCAGCCAATCGGCGGTCACGAGACGCCCTGGTTCGGAGTACTCAGCGAACTTCGTGGACGTGGTGTCGACCTCGACGGACATGACAGGCTCCTTGGTTCTGGGATCCCGTGCCGGCTGGGTTTCGCCACCAGGACATTGTCGGGATCAGGGTGTTTTCGGGCGGACGGCGTAATCTGGACACCGTCTCGCTTTCGAGACTAGCCGCCCGCTCGGGCGCCGGATCCTTTCCTTCACAATCCGAAATGCTCGGCCATCTTCCGGCATGTTCGGCGTCAGGAGAACACCCTCTTGCCCAACGGAACCCAGCCTCCCGCAGTCGTGCACCTGACCGACCGAATGCCCCAAGTGAGCGGAAGCGAGATGGTCGCAGCGCTCGTGCCTCCGCCGCAGTTCGCGCAGGCACGGTTCGACACCTATCGGCCGGACAGCGACTACCCGTCGCAGCAGTCGGCCAAGGAGCTGCTCGAAGTCTTCAGCTCACCGGGGGTGCCGGCGCCGCGCGGCGGCCTGTTCCACCGTGCCAAGAAGCAGCCTGAGGCAAAGCCGGGCGTGTACCTGGACGGCGGATTCGGCGTCGGCAAGACCCACCTGCTGGCCTCCATCTATCACGCGATGCCCGCACGGCGGAAGTACTTCGGCTCCTTCATCGAGTACACGGCCCTGGTCGGGGCGCTGGGATATCAGAAGACGGTGGAGCTGTTCCGCGGCTCGCAGCTGCTGTGCATCGACGAGTTCGAACTTGACGACCCCGGCGACACGATGGTCATGACCCGGCTGCTGGGCGATCTGGTGGCCACCGGCACGCGGCTGGCTGCGACATCCAACACGCCCCCGAACGCGCTGGGCGAGGGGCGGTTCGCCGCGCAGGATTTCCTGCGCGAGATCCAGGCGATGAGTGACAGCTTCCGGACCGTGCGCATCGACGGCACGGACTATCGCCAACGCGCCATCGACGGCGTCGCGATCACGCTCGACGACGCCACGTACGCGGCGGCGGTGGATGTCGCGGCCGGCCGGGTCGCCTCGGACGACGCGTTCGCAGCCCTCGTCGCACACCTCGCCAAGGTGCACCCTTCGCGCTACCTCCGCCTGGTCGACGGCGTCGACGTGATCGGTCTGCGCGATGTCGTGCAGCTGGACGACCAGTCCGCCGCGCTGCGGCTGGTCGCGTTCATCGACCGCGCCTATGACGCGCAGATCCCGATCCGCGCGACCGGGGTCGCCCTCAGCGACGTGTTCAGCGACGAGATGCTCGCCGGCGGCTACCGCAAGAAGTATCAGCGTGCGATCTCGCGGCTGATCGCCCTGACCACCTCCTGAAACATGACGTTCACACAGGAGCATCTGCTGTAACACCCACGAAATGCGCGGCGACGGTCGGCGAAACCGCACGGGCGCAGACTGTGCCGCATGGACAGCGGAAATCTCACCTGGTACATCGTCGCCACCGCCCTCGTGCTGCTCATGACGCCTGGGGTCGCCTTCTTCTATGGGGGCCTCGTACGGGCCAAGAGCGTCGTGAGCATGATGATGCTCAGCTTCGGCGCCATGGGCGTGGTCGCGGTGCTGTGGATCCTCTACGGCTACTCGATGCAAGACGTCTCCACCGGGTGGCTGGGGATCGCAGGCGACCCGTTCGCAGACTTCGGGCTGTCGTCGCTCGCCGGCGGCGACACAGCGAACGTCGATCTGGTCGGTGTCGCATACGGCGCCACCTTCGCCATCATCACCGTCGCCCTGATCTCGGGCGCGATCGCCGACCGGGCGCGGTTCGGTCCGTGGATGCTGTTCGTTGCGGCATTCGTGACGTTCGACTACTTCGTCGTGGCGGGCTGGGTCTGGAACCCACACGGCTGGATCGCCACCCTGGGCACGCACCTGGGCCTGTCGGCGAACGTCATCGACTATGCCGGCGGCACGGCGGTGCACATCAACGCGGGGGCTGCGGCCCTCGCTCTGGCACTCGTGCTGGGCAAGCGCGTCGATTTCGGGAGCCGGGCCCACAAGCCGCACAACGTGCCGCTGGTGCTGGTGGGAGCAAGCCTGCTGTGGTTCGGATGGTTCGGATTCAACGGCGGAGCCGCAGCCCTGGGCGATGGAGTCGCGCAGTCCGGCTCGCCGATCGGACTGATCGTGATCAACACCCTCGGAGCGGCCGCAGCCGCGATCCTCGGGTGGCTTCTGGTCGAGAAGCTGACGCGTCGCAAGCCGAGCGCGGTAGGCGCCGCTTCGGGCGCCGTGGCGGGCCTGGTGGCCATCACGCCTGCCTGCGCGAACTTGACGCCCGGCTGGGCGCTGCTGCTGGGTCTCATCGCCGGCGCGGCGTGCGCGAAGGCCGTCGACCTGAAATATCTGCTGCGCTTCGATGACTCGCTCGATGTCGTCGGTGTGCACCTTGTCGGCGGTGTGATCGGCACCCTGTATCTGGGCCTGTTCGCCACCGGCACCGGGCTGTTCACCGGTGGCGGCGTGGACCAGCTCATCGTGCAGCTGATCGCGTCGGTCTCGGTGCTGGTGTTCTCGTTCGCGGTGGCCTGGGTCGCCGGCTGGGTGATCGACCGCACGCTCGGCTTCCGCGTCGGCAGCGAAGACGAGGTGGCGGGTGTGGATGCCGCCATCCACGGCGAAGACGGGTACGCGTTCGTCCGTGTGCTTGCCGAGGCGTCCGTGCGGGAGGGCTGACCTCAGAGCGGCCAGCAGGCGGGATAGGGTGACCGGGTGAGCAGTGGCACCGGCATCCTGTCCCGCCTGATCGGGCTTCTCGTCCCACCGCCCCGCTGCGGGGGCGGCTCTCGGCGTTCCCGGCACGGCACCGCGCAGTCGAACCCACGCACCGGGACTGCAGGTGCGGTGGGTCAGAGCGGGATCACCGCCACTGTCGAGATCGGTCCGCCGGGGCGCGACGAGCTGACGATCTCGTACGCGCCGCACCATGACGGTGCGCCCGATGCCGGCGAGATCGTCTGGACGTGGGTGCCGTATCAGGAGAACGACGGGCGCGGCAAAGATCGCCCGGTGCTGGTGATCGCACGCGGCGACGCCTCACATGTGTTCGCCGTCAAGCTGACCAGCAAATCCCACGAGGGCGACCGGGACTTCCTGTCCATCGGCTCAGGCCCATGGGACGGGCAGGGCCGCGAGTCGTGGGTCGACATCGACCAAGTCTACCGTGTGCACGATGAGGGACTGCGGCGTGAGGCGGCGGCGCTGGACCGTGAGCGCTTCGCACAGGTCGCCACGGTGCTGCATCGACGTTACGGCTGGGCGGTCCAGGAGTGAGCCGCGGTCGGCGCGGCCTCAGGGCTGCGCCCACCCTGCGCCCGCTGCGGTGCGGCTGACCGGTGGCCACTGCGTGAGCTTGTCGGGATTGCGGGTCACCCAGAGGGTCTGGATCAGGCCGTGCGCGACCTCGACGGCGGCGATGGCCAGCGTCGTGCCGGCACCATCGCGGCCGACGAGCCCGACCTGCCCGTTCACGGCGGCCAGAGTGAATCGCAGGTCGGGCTGCAGACGGTACAGCTGCAGCAGGTAGTGTGCGATGGCCTCGGCGCCGCGCAGCGGCTCGATCGCGGCACGCACCCGCCCGCCGCCGTCGGGTACCGCCTGCGCGTCGGGATCCAGAATCGCCACGAGTGCCTCGAGGTCGCCGCCGTCGAGCGCCGCTTTGAAGGCGGTCACGACGCGATCGTGCTCGTGTGACGGGGTCGGCTCGGGGCGCGCCTCACGCACCCGACGTCGCGCGGTGGACGCGAGCTGCCGGCACGCCTGCGGGGAGCGGCCGACGATCTCGCCCACCTCTGCGAAGGTGTAGTCGAAGACGTCGTGGAGCACGAAGGCGACCCGCTCGGGCGGGGTCATCGCTTCGAGCACGACCAGAAGGGCGATGCTCAGCGAGTCATCGAGTGAGATGCGGTCGGCCGGATCGGCCGTGTTTCGCGTGGGTGCCTGGCTCGTCCAACGAGCGCTGCCGGGGACGGGCTCGGGCAGCCACTGCCCGACGTAGCGTTCACGGCGGGCTCGCGCTGAGCGCAGGATGTCGAGACAGATCCGGGTTGTGACCGTGACCAGCCACGCCGTGGGCGACGCGATCGCACGCCGTTGCTGCTCGGTCTGCCGGTACCAGCGCTCGTACGCGTCCTGCACGGCATCCTCTGCCTCGGTGACCGAGCCCAGGAGTCGATAGGCGACGTTGATCAGCATGCCGCGGTCGGCCTCATCCGCCTTCATCGGCACCTCCTGTCCGCACCCCGTGCCTACAGACAATGACGAGACAGCCTGCGCAGGTGTGAGGCGGCGGGATCGTCCTCACATTCGGCCAGGCTACGTCGTCACATCTGCGGGGAGCGAGATCCGCTCCTGCCTGACAGAGAGACGCTCATGATCTACGTCATCATCACCGTCGTCGCGATCGCCGCCAATGGGCTGGTCGCCGCCGCCACTTTCGCCCGGGCGCGGTTCATCACCGCGAATCTCGGTGAGGTCGATCTTCCGCAAGGCGGCATTCCGGTGTTCGCGGCGCTGCAGGCAGCCGGAGCGATCGGCCTGGCTGCAGGACTGTTCGGATTCACGATGGCAGGGATCGCCGCGGCCATCGGTCTGGTGCTGTTCTTCGCCGTCGCCCTCGGCGTGCATCTGCGCGCGCGGGCCTACAAGAGCCTGCCGTCACCGCTGCTGTTCCTCGCGCTGTCCGTGGCCGCACTCGCATGCGCGGTTACCCGGTGAGCCGCGTGCTGACCGAAGGCGTGGGGGCGGTCGCCGACCGCCTCGAGATCGAGGCGCTTCGCGGCGAGTTCGCCGACGCCGGGATGATGGGGGACTTCGACAGATTCGCGCTGCTGTTCACCGCCGACGGGGTCTGGCGGATGCCGCATCTCCCGATCACATTCGTCGGTCGGGACGAGATCCGTGCCGGCGTCGAACAGATGCAGGGCATGTGGGAGTTCTTCGTCCAGACCACGCACGTCGGCGTGATCACGCTGGACGGTGATCGGGCGGTCGGCCGGGCGTACGTCACCGAGTTCGGACGCATGCGCGACGGCCGCTCGCACGCCAACCACGGTGTCTACCACGACCTCTACGAGCGGCCGATCGAGGGATGGAAGTTCCGGGAGCGACGCTACGAGGTGCTCTACGCCGACGACACAACTCTGTCTGGGCGACCCGGCTTCGCGCACAACGCGGGCGGCGCGTGAGCAGAAGACGAAAGCCCCCGGTCAGCGGAGGCTTTCATGGTGGGCGATGCCGGACTCGAACCGACGACCTCTTCCGTGTGAAGGAAGCGCGCTACCAACTGCGCCAATCGCCCGCAGCCCGAAGGCGTGCGTAGAGACTCTACCTGATCTGAGCACCCGGATCGAACCAGCGAGGGTGACACGCGCGGCAGACACGTGGTTTTGCATGGGGGTCGGAATCAGTTAGAGTTTTACCTGCGCCGGAGAGATCCGGAGTGCGAAATGCGGATGTAGCGCAGTTGGTAGCGCATCACCTTGCCAAGGTGAGGGTCGCGAGTTCGAGTCTCGTCATCCGCTCGAGTGCGGGGTTCCTTTCAGGAGGGACACGCCGTGGGGACCGATCCACGCGGTGGCGTGGCCGAGTGGCTAGGCACCGGCCTGCAAAGCCGTTTACACGGGTTCGAATCCCGTCGCCACCTCCACTCCCGGCCTATGCCGGACAAATGAACAGCCTGAACAGGCGCGATTGGCGCAGCGGTAGCGCGCTTCCCTGACACGGAAGAGGTCACTGGTTCGATCCCAGTATCGCGCACGAGATAAAACCCCCGGTAAAACCGGGGGTTTTTGCTTCGTGAAACAGAGACGTGCGTTCAGCAGTCCCAATGCTCCTGCAAAGCCACACCTCGATGAAGACACGGCCGAGAATCGGATGTCGGACCCCGGCGTAAACGCCCGCTCCGCATCGGAATGAGACTCCTCTCACAACCCCATCACACTCAGCCAGCATTGATAACGACTTTGTAACGTCGAAATGATGCCAGTAGCAACACGATTGTCTGCTCTCGACGGGCTCCGCGGCATTGCGGCGCTCGTCGTGGTGGTCCACCATGCGCTTCTCGTCTCACCGTCCTTCGCGGCGGCATACTACGGAGGGCCCACTCCAGACAATCCGTGGTTGATCGCGCTGGCGTATACGCCGCTGCACCTCATGTGGGGCGGTGCCGAAGCCGTCGTCCTGTTCTTCGTTCTCTCTGGCTTCGTCCTCTCGCGGGCGGCGCGATCGCGTTCGTTCGACTGGTTCGCCTATTTCCCCTCGCGCATCCTGCGCCTGTACGTGCCCGTGATCGCCGCGGTCGCGTTCGCGTTCGCCATTCTGCTGCTGCCGCACGACGGCGCCACATCGAGTCCGTGGCTGACCGGCCGCGTCACCGGGTACCCGCTGCACGACATCCTGCGCGACCTGACTCTGCTCGGAGGCTCGTCCGGAGTCGTCTCACCGCTGTGGACCCTGCGCTGGGAGGTCATCTTCTCGCTGCTGCTGCCGGTCGCGGCGTACTTCGCGCGACTGATCCCGGCGTGGATGCTGGGCATCGCATGCGTGGTCATGTCGGCCATCGGCGCGAGCCAGGACGTGGCATCCCTCCAATACCTGCCGATCTTCGGCATCGGCGTGGCCCTCGAGGGCATGTGGGACGGGATCAGCCGGATGGTCGAGCGAGCGACACGGCACGTGGGGTGGCTCGTCTGGACGGCGGTGCTCGCCGTGGCCACCGTTCTGCTGAGCATGCACTGGTTGCTGCTGTTGCCTCTCGGACACAGCGCCGCCGTCGCATTCTCCCAGGCGCCGATCGTCATCGGCGCCGCGATCTTCGTCGTCGCTGCCGTGCACTGCGCTCCACTGCGGCGCGCTCTCACGTGGCGGCCTGTCGTGCTGCTGGGCGCGATCTCGTTCAGCCTCTATCTGATCCACGAGCCGATCGTGATCTTCATGGCGAACCTCACCGACGCCATGACCTGGACGCTGCTGACCGCTGTGCCGCTGGCCCTGATCACGGCGTGGGTGTTCTGGCTCGTGGTCGAGCGCCCCGCGCACCATCTCGCGCGGTTCGTGCGCACGCGCGCGACGCAGACTGACGATCCCGCGCAGACCACGCAGGCCGACGATCCCGCGCCGATGCCCTCGCCGGGCGCCGGAGCCGAAGCCGAGCACCGCAACTACCGCGCCGCACGGGTGTGAGGCAGGCATCCGCCCCGTGGCGGCGGCGCTGCGCAGTAGGCTCGGGCCCATGGCTCACCTCGTGCTCACCGTGGTCGGCGACGACCGCGCAGGTCTGGTCCAGCGTCTCGCCGATCTGATCGCCGAGCACGGCGGCAACTGGGAGCGCAGCGAGCTGGCCGAGCTGGCCGGCGCGTTCGCAGGGATCGTGATGGTCGAGGTGCCGGAAGATCGCGCCGATGCGCTGACCGACTCGCTCTCGGAGATGGAAGGGCTGCTGGCGATCACGCCGTACCGTGGACACGCCGAGGCCCCGCCTGCCGGAGACAAGGTCACCTTCACCGTGCTCGGCAACGACCGGCCGGGAATCGTGCGTGAGGTCACGCACGTGCTGGTGGCCGGAGGGCTGTCGATCGACCGGTTCACGAGCCGCACCACTGCCGCGCCGATGGCCGGTGGTGAGCTGTTCGAGGCGACGGTGACCGCTCGCGCAGCCGACGGCGCGGACGTGCACGCGGTGGTCGCGCAGCTCGAGCTGCTCGCCGGCGAGATCCAGGTCGATCTGATCGTCGCCTGAGCGGGACACGGCACGCGACTAGACTCGAAGCCATGGAGCTCGTCGCCTGGAACCGCCCGACCGCCGTCGTGGTGTGCGTGCGGCGAACGCTCTAGGCCCGAGCGGGCAGCGACGCCAATGCGTGTCGCGAAGCTGAGCCATCCCGAGCCATTCTTCTTGGAGAACTCCCGTGACTGACCTCACCCCTGCGTCGGACGTGTCGTACCCCGCCGACGGATTCGCCCTCTTCTCGGACCGCTCCGTGGTCGCGATGCGCGTGAACGGCGACCTGAAGGACCTCGCCTCCACGGTGGATGCATCCGACGTCGTCGAACCGGTGACCATCGACAGCCCCGACGGACTGAACATCCTGCGGCACTCGACGGCGCACGTGCTCGCCCAGGCGGTACAGCGCATCAAGCCGCAGACGAACCTCGGCATCGGCCCGCCGATCACCGACGGCTTCTATTACGACTTCGGCACGCCCGAGCCGTTCACCCCCGAAGATCTCAAAGCCATCGACAAAGAGATGCAGCGCATCGTGCGCGAGGGACAGCGATTCGTGCGCCGGGTCGTCACCGACGACCAAGCCCGCGCCGAGCTCGCCCACGAGCCGTTCAAGCTCGAGCTGATCGGCCTGAAGGGCCCGAACGCTGCCAAGACCGAGGGCGCCACCGTCGAGGTCGGTTCGGGCGAACTGACCATCTATGACAACGTCGGCCGCGACGGCGAAACCCTGTGGAAGGACCTCTGCCGTGGCCCGCACCTGCCCAGCACCCGACTGATCGGCAACGGCTGGGCGATCTCACGCGTCGCGGGCGCGTACTGGCGCGGCAGCGAGAAGAACCCGCAGCTGCAGCGCATCTACGGCACCGCGTGGCCCACCAAGGACGAGCTGCGGGCCTACCAGCAGCGGCTGGAAGAGGCGGCCAAGCGCGACCACCGACGCCTGGGCAAAGAGCTCGACCTGTTCTCCTTCCCCGAAGAGATCGGCTCCGGCCTGTCGGTGTGGCACCCCAAGGGCGGCATCATCCGGCAGGAGCTGGAGCAGCACGCGCTGCGCCGGCACCGTGAGAGCGGTTACACCTACGTGTACACGCCGCACATCACCAAGGAGGACCTCTTCCTCACGTCGAACCACCTCGTCACTTATAAGGACGGCATGTTCCCGCCGATCCGGCTCGACGAGGAGCGCGACGAGAACGGCGAGATCACCAAGCAGGGCGTCGACTACTACCTCAAGCCGATGAACTGCCCCATGCACATCCTGATCTACCGGGAGCGGGCACGCAGCTACCGCGACCTGCCGATGAGGCTGTACGAGAACGGCACCGTGTACCGCAACGAGCTGTCGGGCGCGCTGCACGGGCTCACCCGGGTGCGCGGCTTCACCCAGGACGACTCGCACCTTTTCGTCACCCCCGACCAGCTCGAGGACGAGGCGACCAGCGTCCTCGACTTCGTGCTGTCGATGCTGCGCGATTTCGGGCTGACGGACTTCGAACTCGAACTGTCGATGCGCGACAACGAGAAGTCCAAGTGGATCGGCGACGAAGAGCACTGGGCAGTTGCCACCGACGCCCTGCGGCGCGTGGCACAGGCATCCGGTCTGAAGCTGACCGAGGTCGCCGGCGAAGCCGCCTTCTACGGGCCGAAGATCGATCTCAAGGTGAAAGACGCGATCGGTCGCACATGGCAGCTGGCCACCGTGCAGCTCGACTTCAACCTGCCCGAGCGCTTCGAGCTGGAGTACACCGGTCCGGACGGAGAGAAGCACCGCCCGGTGATGATCCACCGCGCGCTGTTCGGATCGATCGAGCGCTTCTTCGCGATCCTGCTCGAGCACTACGCGGGCGCGTTCCCGGTGTGGCTCTCGCCGGTGCAGGTCGTCGGCATCCCGGTCGCCGAAGAGTACGCGGACTATCTCGACGAGATCATCGCCCGGCTCAAGACCGCGGGGGTGCGCGCCGAGGTCGACCACGGCGACGACCGCATGCAGAAGAAGATCCGCACGCACACCACCCAGAAGGTGCCGTTCCAGCTCATCGCCGGCGAGCAGGACCGGGCAGCCGGCGCAGTGTCGTTCCGCTTCCGCGACGGCTCGCAGCGCAACGGCGTGCCCGTCGACGAGGCCGTGCGACTGATCCGCGGCGCCATCGACGGCAAGGCGCTCGTGAACACCGACACGGACCTGGTCTGATGGCAGAGGATGCCCAAGCCGCCCCCGAGATGAGCCTCTCCGGCGATCTGCCCGGGGTGCCGGACGGCTTTCAGCGGCTGTGGACTCCGCACCGCATGGTCTACATTCAGGCCGGTGCCGAGGCGATGCACGAGGACTGCCCGTTCTGCGCCGCGGCGCACAAGAGCGACGAAGACGGGCTGATCGTGCATCGCGGCACGAGCGCCTACGCGCTGCTGAACCTCTTCCCCTACAACTCGGGGCACCTGCTGGTCTGCCCATACCGCCACGTGGCCACGTACGACCAGGCCACCGACGAAGAGGTCGCCGAGATCGCCTCGATCACGCAGCATGCCATGAAGGTGCTGCGTGACGTGTCCAACTGCGACGGGTTCAACATCGGCATGAACCAGGGCCGGGTCGCCGGCGCCGGCGTCGACGAGCATCTGCACCAGCACATCGTGCCGCGGTGGGCCACCGACGCGAATTTCTTCCCGATCATCGCGCGCACGAAGGCTCTGCCGCAGCTGCTCGGAGAAGTGCGCCAGGCCGTCGCCGACGCTTGGTGAGCGCGGTCGCGGTTCAGCGCACCCGGGCGACCTCGAACTGCACGCGCGGGTGGGCGTAGAACTCCTGTGCTTCGACGAGCCGCAGTTCGCGGCTGGCCGACTCGTGGGTCAGCCGCAGCAGATCCCACACGCTGGAGGTCGTGCGTGCCAGGGCCGTTGCCGCACTGCCGGTGGCACGGTAGTGCGCCGTGAACAGTGCGGCCGTGACATCGCCTGAGCCGTTGGCCTTCAGCGGGTGCAGGGGAGTGCGCACGATCCACGCGCCCTCGTCGTCGACGGCGAGCATCTCGATCGTGTCGCTGGGGCGGTCGGGTCGCACGACGCTCGTGACGAGCACGGTGCGCGGACCCATCGCGCGTGCGGCGTCGACCGCGGCCAGGGTGCTGGCCAGATCCGTGGGCTCGGTGCCGGTGAGATACCCCAGTTCGAACTGGTTGGGGGTGATGATGTCAGCCGCCGGCACGACGCGGTCGCGCAGCAGATCGGGGATCGCAGGGGCCACGAAGCAGCCCGACGCGGCGTTGCCCATCACCGGGTCGCACGCGTAGACGGCGTCGGGGTTGGCGGACTTCACCCGTGCCACGGCATCCAGGATCACGTCGGCGATGCCCTCGCCGCCCTGGTAGCCGCTGAGGACGACGTCGACCTCGCCGAGCGCGCCGCGCTCTTGGATGCCGGTGATGACCTCGCGTACGTCGTCCGGGCTGATCATCGGACCGCGCCAGGCGCCGTAGCCGGTGTGGTTCGAGAAGTTCACGGTGTACACGGGCATCACGTCGACGCCGATGCGCTGCAACGGAAATACGGCGGCCGAGTTGCCCACGTGGCCGTATGCGACCGCGGACTGGATGGAGAGGAAAGTCACCGGTCGATCATCCCATGCGTGCCGGAGAGGCCCGCCACGGCTGCCTGCGCCCCGTCTTGGGTCCCGCCCAGCGCTGCCGCCACGTCGTCGGCGAGACGTTCGGCGTCGGCGTCGGCGAGGTCGTGCACGGTCATCCGCAGGTGCGCCGAGGGCGCCCCGCCCAGCCGGAACTCGTCACCGGTGCGCGCAAGCCAGCCGCGACGCATGAGGTGCGCGGACGCCGCGGCCGCCCCGCCCGGTGCAGACAGCCAGAGGTTCAATCCGTCGCCGGCTGCGGCATCCACCCCTCGCGCCGTCAGACGCTCGGCGAATGCGACGTTCCGTGCGGCGTAGTGCGCGGCAGCCTGCGCGATCTGCGCGCGCACAGACGGGTCGGTCAGCTGTGCATGGGCGAGCCGCTGCAGCAGGTGGCTGACCCAGGTGGTGCCGGGACTCAGACGCAGGGCGAGTCGCTCCGCCGTGCGCGGGTCGGTGGCAGTGACCGCCAGGCACATGTCGGGGCCGAGGAACTTGGACACCGAGCGCACGAGGGCGAATCGGCGGTGCTCCGGTCCCACGATCGAATGGAAGGGATGCCGCGACAGCAGCGAGAAGTGATCGTCTTCGATGATCAGCACGTACGGGTGCTCGCGCAGCACCTCGCGCAGGGCGCTTGCCCGAGCGGCCGTCACGCTCACGCCGGTCGGATTCTGCGCGCGCGGAGTGCACACGACGGCGCGGACTCCCTGTTCGAGAGCGGCCTGAAGTCCGTCGACGGTCATGCCTTCGTCGTCGATCGGCACCGGGACGGCGCGATAGCCGCCGAGGCGCACGGTGTGCATGCCCGCCAGCCAGCAGGGGTCTTCGAGCGCGACCGCGTCATCCCGGGTGAGAGCCCCCGCGAGAAGGCGTTCGACCGCGTCCACGGCCCCAGAAGTGACGGTCAGGCGGAAGCGTGCAGGGGCGACATCCGGTGCCATCCACTCCTGCGCCCACTGCGCGAGGTCGGCGTCGATCACGGGCTCGCCGTACAGCACGGGGCGACCGACCACCGCTGCCAGCGCGCCCTCCGGTGCGGGGATCAGTGCGGGGTCGGGATTGCCGGTTCCGATGTCGCGCAGCACGCTGCCCTGGGCGTATCCGTCTTGGGCGATGGGAGCCGGGTCCGAGATGCGGGTGCCCCCGCGGCCCAGCGTCTCGACCAGACCGGCCTGTGTGAGCTGTCGGTATGCGGAGACCACCGTATTGCGGTTGACCCCCAGCTGCGCGGCCAGTGCGCGCACGGGAGGCAGCACGTCACCCGGAGACAGCGTGGCGCGGTCGCGCAGATCGCGAATGCTCTCGGCGATCTCTGCGGCGGTCGCGCCCGTGATGGCAATGGTCATGACACCTCCTGAAATGACTGTAGCCGCCGTGATATCTTTTGGCATAGGCCAATGAGATGCGTTGGCATAGTGAAGAAGACACAGCGAAGAAGGGTGCCACCGTGGCTGACGAGACTCGTACCGCCGGAACCGCTCGGGTCAAGCGCGGACTTGCCGAGATGCTCAAGGGCGGCGTCATCATGGACGTCGTCACCGCCGATCAGGCGAAGATCGCCGAGGATGCCGGGGCCGTGGCGGTCATGGCCCTCGAGCGGGTGCCCGCCGACATCCGCGCGCAGGGCGGAGTGGCGCGCATGAGCGACCCCGATCTGATCGACGGCATCATCGAGGCCGTCTCGATCCCGGTCATGGCCAAGGCGCGCATCGGGCACTTCGTCGAGGCGCAGGTGCTGCAGCAGCTGGGTGTGGACTACATCGACGAGTCCGAGGTGCTCTCGCCCGCCGACTACGTCAACCACATCGACAAGTGGAACTTCACCGTGCCGTTCGTGTGCGGCGCCACCAACCTCGGCGAGGCGCTGCGACGCATCAACGAAGGTGCGGCGATGATCCGTTCCAAGGGTGAGGCCGGCACCGGCGACGTGTCGGAGGCCACCAAACACATCCGCAAGATCTCGGGCGAGATCAACCAGCTGCGTTCGATGACCAAGGACGAGCTGTACGTCGCCGCCAAGGAGCTGCAGGCGCCGTACGAGCTGGTGGCCGAGGTGGCAGCCACCGGAAAGCTGCCGGTCGTGCTGTTCGTCGCCGGGGGAGTGGCCACTCCCGCCGACGCGGCGATGATGATGCAGCTGGGCGCCGACGGCGTGTTCGTGGGCTCGGGCATCTTCAAGTCGGGCGACCCCGCGGCCCGGGCGGCCGCGATCGTGAAGGCGACGACGTTCTACGACGACGCGAAGGTGATCGCCGAGGTCTCGCGCGGGCTGGGGGAGGCGATGGTGGGCATCAACGTCGCCGACCTCGCAGCGCCGCACCGCCTCGCCGACCGTGGCTGGTAAGCCCCGGATCGGCGTCCTCGCACTGCAGGGGGACGTGCGCGAGCACACGCACGTCCTCACGGAGCTCGGCGCCGAGGTGGTGCCCGTGCGCCGACCCGGTGAGTTGGACGCGGTCGACGGCCTGGTGATCCCCGGCGGGGAATCCAGCGTCATGGACAAGCTCAGCCGCGCGTTCGGGCTGCAGCAGCCGTTGCGCGATGCGATCGCGGACGGGATGCCCGTCTACGGCACGTGTGCGGGGCTGATCATGCTCGCCGACCGCGTCACCGACGCCATCGTCGGGCAGCAGACGCTGGGCGGGTTGGATGTCACCGTGCGACGCAACGCGTTCGGCAGCCAGGTGGAGTCCTTCGAGATCGACCTGGATGTGCCCGCGGTGGGAGTCCCTCCCGTGCATGCGGTGTTCATCCGCGCCCCGCTGGTCGAGGAAGTCGGGCCTGGGGTCGAGACGCTGGCCGCCCTGCCGGACGGCACCGTCGTCGCGGTGCGTGCCGGCAACCTGCTGGGCACGTCGTTCCACCCCGAGATGAACGGTGAGACGCGCTTCCACGGTCTGCTGTTGGAGCTCGCGCGACGTCGGTGACCGCCCGTACGCTCGGGTGATGACCACATCGGCCAGCAGCACGCAGGTTGGGAATTCACGGGGCGAGAGCACGCACGGGGAAAGGATGCGCTGGGTCGCACTGCTGCGCGGCGTGAACGTGGGTGGAATCACGATCCGCAGCGCAGACCTGCGCGCCGTCTTCGAGGATCTCGGCGCGGAGGATGTGCGCACGGTCCTGGCCAGCGGCAACGTGCTGTTCACCGCGCCAGGCGCACGTGCGCTGTGGAAGGCGCGCATCCAGGACGCGCTGCGGGAGCGCTTCGGCTATGACGCATGGATCATCCTCGTCACGGCAGACGAGCTTGCCCAGGTCGCGGCATCCTTCCCCTTCGACGCGCAGGACGCCGCGCGCCAACCGTATGTGGTCTTCTGCGCCGACGCGCAGACGCAAGTCCGTGTCTGGGAGGCAGTCGGTGCCCTGGACGGCGACGACGAACGCGTCGTTCCGGGCAGCGGCGTCGTCTACTGGCACGCCCGGATCGGCACGTCGACGGATTCACCGGTCGCGCGCGTCTTGGCGCGAGCGGCGTTCAAGAGCGGCACGACCACACGCAATCTGCGCACCGTCGACAAGATGCTCACCTGACCGCGAGGGGTGAATCGAAGCCATCGAGGCCTGTTTGCGAAACCGCGTAGACTTGGCGGCGCTGAAAAAGCGAGACAAGCGGGAGATATATGTCCGGGCATTCCAAGTGGGCGACGACCAAGCACAAGAAGGCCGTCATCGACGCGCGCCGTGCCAAGTCGTTCGCAAAACTCATCAAGAACATCGAAGTCGCCGCGAAGATGGGCGGCGCCGACCTGGCCGGCAACCCGACCCTGTACGACGCTGTGCAGAAGGCCAAGAAGACCTCGGTGCCCAATGACAACATCGATCGCGCCATCAAGCGGGGCGCCGGTGTCTCGGGAGAGTCCGTCGACTACCAGACGATCATGTACGAAGGGTACGCACCCGGTGGCGTGGCCCTGCTCATCGAGTGTCTGACCGACAACAAGAACCGCGCTGCCGCCGAGGTGCGCACCGCACTGACCCGCAACGGCGGCAACCTCGCCGACCCCGGCAGCGTGTCGTACAACTTCGCCCGCAAGGGCGTGATCGTGGTGACCGGTGAAGGCACCACCGAAGACGACGTCATGATGGCGGCTCTGGAGGCCGGCGCCGAAGAGGTCGAGCCGCACCCGGAGGGCTACGAGGTGACGACCGAGGCGGGCGACATGGTCGTCGTGCGCGCCGCACTGCAGCAAGCGGGGCTGGACTACGAGTCCGCCGACGTCGAGTTCGTCCCATCGCTGAAGGTCGAAGTCGACGCCGACACGGCACGCAAGGTCTTTCGCATCATCGACGCGCTGGAAGACAGCGACGACGTGCAGAACGTGTACAGCAACGTGGACCTCTCGGCCGACGTGCAGGCCGAGCTCGAAGCCGACGACTGAGCGTGGCGTCCGGCCGGACCGGTCGTGCGCTTCTAGGCTGAGGACGTGGCCGGCAGACGATTGCGCGTGCTCGGCATCGACCCGGGCCTGACGCGTTGCGGCGTGGGGGTGGTGGATGTCGCCCCCGACCGATCTGCGCGCCTTGTGCATGTCAGCGTCATACGGTCGGCCGTCGACGCGCGCATCGAGCAGCGTCTCGCGGTGATCGCCGCCGGCATCCGCCTGGTTCTTGCCGAGCATCATCCCGATGTGCTGGCCGTGGAGCGCGTGTTCGCGCAGAACAACCGCGCAACGGTGATGGGCACCGCCCAGGCCAGCGGCATCGCGCTGCTGCTGGCGGCTGAGCACGGCATTCCGGCCGCCACCCACACTCCGAGCGAGGTGAAGGCGGCCATCACCGGGTACGGCAATGCCGACAAGCGGCAGGTGCAGACGATGGTGGCGCGCGTGCTCAAGCTGGATGAACTGCCCAAGCCGGCCGACGCCGCCGACGCGCTGGCTCTTGCCCTGTGCCATGCGTGGCGCGGGGGTGGACCGCAGGTGCCGGCCCTGAACGGACCGCTCACGCCGGCGCAGCGGGCGTGGGCCGATGCGGAGCGCCTCACCCGGCGATGAGGTGTGTGTCGCTCGAACAAACGTCCGACGCCTCGCGTAGGGTTGGGGGCATGATCTCTTCCCTTCACGGCACGGTGCTGCACGCCGGGGCGGACCTCGTCGAGGTGATGGTCGGCGGCATGGGCTTCACCGTGTCCGTGACGCCGGATGTCGCTCGGTCAGCACGCATCGGCGAGCAGATCCGACTCCACACGACGCTCATCGTCCGCGAAGACGCACTGTCGCTGTTCGGCTTCGCCGACCGGGCGCAATGCTCACTGTTCGGCATTCTGCTGGGCGTGACCGGCGTCGGCCCGAAGTCGGCGATGGGGGTGCTGTCTGCCATGGAGGTCGACCAGATCGCGCAGGCGGTCGCCGACGACGACGACAAGCCCTTCCGCCGGGTATCGGGCATCGGACCGAAGACGGCGAAACTGATCGTCGTGCAGCTGGCCGGCAAGCTCGCGCCACCGGTGGCGACCGGAGCTGCGGCCCCTGCCGCGGTCGCGGGAGTGTCGACGCAGGTCGTCGCAGCCCTGGTCGGACTCGGCTGGAGCGAGCGCGTGGCCATCGAGGCGGTGGAGGCCGCGATGGGGGATGCCTCGGAGGCCGAGTCTGTACAAGTGCCCGCACTGCTGCGGATGACGCTGGCCCAGCTGGGGCCGGCGCGAGCGGAGAGCCCCCGTGGCTGAACTGGATCCCGAACCCCAGGACGAGTCCGAACTCGCGATCGAAGGCGCGCTGCGGCCGTCGTCGCTGGCCGAGTTCGTGGGTCAGCAGAAGGTGCGCGGCCAACTGCAGCTGCTGTTGGACGCGGCACGCATCCAACAGCGTCCGCCCGACCACATCCTGCTGGCCGGGCCGCCGGGGCTGGGAAAGACGACTCTCGCCATGATCGTCGCGCACGAGAGCGGGCGTGCGCTGCGCATGTCCAGCGGCCCGGCCATCCAACACGCCGGTGACCTCGCCGCACTGCTGTCGAGTCTGACACCGGGCGAAGTCCTGTTCATCGATGAGGTGCACCGCATGGCGCGGTCGGCAGAAGAGATGCTGTACCTGGCGATGGAGGACTTCCGCATCGACATCATGGTGGGCAAAGGCGCCGGGGCCACGAGCATTCCGCTGGATCTGGCTCCGTTCACGCTCGTCGGCGCCACCACCCGGTCAGGCCTGCTGCCCAACCCGCTGCGCGACAGGTTCGGGTTCACCGCACACCTCGAGTACTACGAGCCTGAAGAGCTCGAGCAGGTGGTCGCACGCTCAGCGATCATGCTCGACATCCCGCTGCCGCAGCCCGCGCGTGCCGAGATCGCCCGCCGTTCGCGCGGCACGCCGCGCATCGCCAATCGGCTGCTGCGGCGCGTGCGGGACTACGTCGTCGTGAACGGCTCCGGATCGACCGGCGGCGATGTCGACACCGCCACCGTCGACGCGGCGCTGGACCTGTACGACGTCGACGCGATCGGCCTGGACCGTTTGGACCGCGCAGTCCTGGATGCGCTCATCCACCGGTTCCAGGGAGGTCCCGTCGGTCTGAACACGCTCGCGGTGACAGCCGGAGAAGAAGCAGAGACGATCGAGTCCGTCGTCGAGCCGTACCTGGTGCGCATCGGGTTCGTAGGGCGCACACCGCGTGGCAGAATCGCTACGCCTGCAGCGTATGCGCACTTGGGCGAACGCCCCGCGGGCGGGACGCTCGACCTCGATGACCTATAATCGCTGAAGGCTTTCCCCCCGACACTCAAGGCAGCGCCGCCGCGGCGTGCCTCTTCCGAAAGGTCCACTCTGCCTCATGGCTCAGTTCTTCTCGCAGTACGGTCTGATCATCCTCCTGGTGGTCTTGCTGGTCTTCATGTTCTGGAGTTCTCGTCGTCGCGCCGCCAAGCAGAAGGTCGAGCAGGAGGCCAAGGCGCGCCAGACCGTCCCGGGCGCTGAGGTCCTGTTGCAGGGCGGCCTGTACGGCACGATCGTCTCGTACGACCCCGACAACCTCGACCAGCCCGCGGTGGTCGAGATCGCCCCCGGCGTCGACATCAGGGTGCACAGCCAGGCGATCCTGCGCGTGGTCGAGCCGAAGGATGCGGTGCCGCTCGATGACGCTCCCGCGTTCGACGGTCCGGCTGCGTCGGGCGACACGCACATCGAGTCTGCCGATGAGACGGCTGCGCGACTGCGAGCGCAAGACGACAAGAAGGACGACTCGGAAGCCTGATCAGGCTTCGCCCCGCGAGAAAGCTGACCCTCCGTGGCCACATCCACCCCTGTCCGGCACGCCTGGCGTGCACTGCTGGGCCTTGTCATCGTCATCGGCGTGCTGTTCGGAATCAACACGCTCGGTGTGGCGCTGGGTCAGGCCCATTGGGCTCCTGAACTCGCCCTCGACCTGCAGGGCGGCACGCAGATCATCCTGCAAGCCCAGACGGTCGACGGCAAGCCGCCCACGAACGACCAGATGAACCAGGCCGCTGCCATCATCCGTCAGCGCGTGGATGCTTCGGGTGTCGGCGAGTCGGACATCACGACGCAGTCGGGCAACCAGATTGTGGTCCAGATCCCGGGTCAGGCCGACGCAGAGACGCGCCAGCGGATCGAGGCGGCCGCGCAGCTGCAGCTGCGGCCCGTGCTGTTCGTCGGGTCCCCGGCGACGAGCTTCGTCGGCGACGATAAGAAGGAGACGCCGTATCCGTCGCCGGCGGCGACGCTGCGTGCGACACCGACGGCCTCGCCGAGCAACGCCAGCGATCCCAACTGGATCACGCCGAAGCTGCAGGCGCAGTTCCTCGCGTACGACTGCAAGGACAAGAACAACGATCCCGCGAACGCACCCAAAGATCAGCCGATGATCACGTGCGACCTCGAGGACAGCCAGAAGTTCATCTTGGGTCCCACCGAGCTCGACGGCTCTTCGATCACGGATGCCTCCTCGGGCCAGAACTCTCAGAACGGCCAGTGGGAGGTGCTGGTCAAGTTCAACGCCGCCGGCACCAAGGTCTTCACCGAGGTCAGCCAGCGTCTGTACGGCGCACAGGCCCCGCTGAACCAGTTCGCCTTCGTGCTGGACGGCAAGGTCGTCTCGGCGCCGGCGATGCGCGCGATCATCACCGACGGCAACCCGTCGATCTCGGGCAACTTCACCCAGGAGAGCGCGCAGACCCTCGCCGATCAGCTGAAGTACGGCGCGCTCCCGCTCAGCTTCAAGGTGGTCAGCTCTGACACCATCTCGGCGACGCTGGGCACGCAGCAGCTGCAGATCGGCCTGATCGCGGGCCTGATCGGTCTCGCCCTGGTCGCGCTGTACTCGCTGATCAGCTACCGCGCGCTGGGTTTCATCATCATCGCCTCGCTGGGGGTGATGGGCGTCATCACGTACGTGATGCTCTGCATCCTGGCCTGGCGGATGGGCTTCCGACTCTCACTGGCCGGTGTCGCCGGTCTGATCGTGACGATCGCATTCACCGCCGACTCGTTCATCGTGTACTTCGAGCGAATACGCGACGAATTGCGCGACGGCAAGTCGATCACCAGTGCTGTCGAAGACGGCTGGGCCAGCGCGAAGCGGACGATCTACATCGCCAAGGCGGTCAACATCCTCGCCGCCGTCGTGCTGTACATCCTGGCCGACGCCACGGTGAAGGGCTTCGCCTTCACGCTGGGTCTGACCACCGCCATCGACATCCTGATCTTCATCCTGTTCACCCACCCGGTGATGCAGCTGATCGCTCGGACCCGATTCTTCGGGGAGGGGCATCGTCTGTCGGGCATGGATCCCGAAGCGCTGGGTGCGGTCTATCGCGGTCGGGCGCAGTTCCGCGCACCGGCGATCGAAGGCAAGGGCGCCGCCGTGCGGCGTGTCGGCCGATCGCGGGGCGAGGCCGAGCGTCGGCAGACCATCGCCGAGCGCAAGCGCGCCGCCGAGATCGGTGCGGGCGGCCCGTCCGGCGACGGCACCAAGGCCAGTACCGATTCGTCCAAGAAGGGGGCTGATCGCTGATGGGCGTCATGAGCCAATTCGGCAACGACCTCTACTCGGGCAAGCGCTCCTTCCCGTTCGTCGCCAAGCGTCGGCTGTGGTTCATCATCGCGGCCCTGCTGGTACTGGGCTCGGTGCTGGTGCCGTTCGTCCGGCCCATCCAGTTCTCGATCGAGTTCACCGGCGGATCTCAGTTCACCGTTTCCAGCATCGCGAACCCGGATCAGACCAAGGCGACCGCTGCGGTGCTCTCGGTGGTTCCGAATGCCACGACCAAGGTGACCACGGTCGGCAAGGACGCGGTTCGCGTGCAGACGAACCAGATGACGCCGGCGCAGACCGAGGCCGTCAGTCAAGCGCTGGCGAAGACGTATGACGTCGAGTTGAAGGAAGTCACGGCATCCTTCATCGGCCCGAGCTGGGGCGCTGACGTGACACGGCAATCGCTGTGGGGCCTGGCGATCTTCCTTGCTCTGACCTTCCTGATCCTGGCGCTGTACTTCCGTACCTGGAAGATGTCTGCGGCGTCGATCATCGGCCTGGTCGACGTGCTGGTGATCACCATCGGCGTGTACGCGCTGGCGGGATTCGAGATCTCGCCGGCGGCGGTGATCGGGTTCCTCACGATCCTGGCGTATTCGCTGTATGACGTGACGGTGGTCTTCGACAAGATCCGCGAGATCACCCGCGACGATGCCGGCCACATGGACCGCAGATTCGGCGAGTCGGTCAACCTGGCGGTGAACCAGACGCTCGTGCGCTCGATCAATACGACGGTGGTGGCGGTCCTTCCGGTCGGGGCGATTCTGTTCATCGGCGCGTTCTGGCTGGGGGCGCAGACCCTCAGCGACATCTCGCTGTCGATCTTCGTGGGGATCATCGTCGCGGCGTACTCGACCCTGTTCGTCGCATCGCCGCTGTACTCGCTGTTCCGCGAGACCGAGGTCGGGGTCAAGGAGCACGACGCGAAGGTGGTCAAGGCGCGCGAACGCGCTGCCGTTGCGGTGTGACGGCGGCGCGACACCGGGCGGGCGGGAGCCCGCCCGGGCGTAGGATTGTCGGATCGACGGGGAGGGGGGTCACGCGATGACCGAGACCGTCCCCACCGGGCAGAGTTCGTCGCTGCGTCGGCTCGTGCCACGCATCTTCTCCCGCGCTGCTCGCCGTGATGACGTCGAGCAGCTGATCCGCACGGTGCGCGCCCATCACCCCAAGGGCGATCTGTCGGTCATCGAGCGCGCATACGCCACGGCTGATGGCGCGCACACCGGTCAGGTGCGCCAGAGCGGAGAGCCGTACATCACGCATCCGCTGGCCGTCGCGCAGATCCTCGCCGATCTGGGCCTCGGTCCGCGTGCGGTGGCCGCGGCTCTGCTGCACGACACGGTTGAAGACACCGACTACGGGCTGGACCGTCTGACGCAGGAGTACGGCGACGAGGTCGCCATGCTCGTGGACGGCGTGACCAAACTCGACAAGGTGAAATACGGCGAGAGCGCGCAGGCCGAGACCGTGCGCAAGATGATCGTCGCGATGTCGCGCGACATCCGGGTTCTGCTGATCAAGCTCGCCGACCGTCTGCACAACGCGCGCACGTGGGGCTTCGTCCCGCCGGAGAAGGCCCGCAAGAAGGCCACCGAAACGCTGGAGATCTATGCCCCGCTGGCCCACCGGCTCGGCATCCAGGCGATCAAGGCCGAGCTCGAGGACCTCTCGTTCGCCGTGCTGCAGCCCAAGCTGTACGCCGAGATCGACAGCCTGGTCAAGCAGCGCACCCCGCAGCGTGAGCAGTACGTGCAGAGCGTGATCCATGATGTGGAGGCCGACCTGCGCGAGCTGCGCATCCGAGGCCAGGTCAAGGGTCGGCCGAAGCAGCTGTATTCGGTGTACCAGAAGATGATCGTGCGCGGACGCGAGTTCGACGACATCTACGACCTCATCGGCATCCGGGTGCTCGTGAACACCGTTCGCGACTGCTACGCAGTGCTGGGCGCGATCCATGCGCGGTGGACGCCGCTGCCGGGCCGGTTCAAGGACTACATCGCGACCCCGAAGTTCAATCTCTACCAGTCGTTGCACACGACGGTGATCGGGCCGGGCGGGCGCACCGTCGAGATCCAGATCCGCACACACGAGATGAACCAGCAGGCTGAGTACGGCGTGGCTGCGCACTGGAAGTACAAAGAGCGCATGAACGGCGGCAAGGACGACGGGCGCGCCAGCGACGCCGAGATGGCCTGGCTGGCCCGCATCTCGGACTGGCAGGCCGAGACCGCCGACCCGGGGGAGTTCCTCGACTCACTGCGCTTCGAGATCGGCGCGAAAGAGGTGTATGTCTTCACCCCGAAGGGGCGGGTCATCGGGATGCCCGCCGGGGCGACGCCTGTCGACTTCGCGTACGCGGTGCACACCGAGATCGGTCACCGCACCATGGGCGCGAAGGTCAACGGCCGTCTGGTGCCGTTGGAGTCCGAGCTGCACTCGGGGGATGTCGTCGAGGTCTTCACGTCGAAGAATCCGGATGCCGGCCCGAGCCAGGACTGGCTCGCGTTCGTCAAGAGCACCCGAGCGCGCAGCAAGATCCGCGGTTGGTTCACGAAGGAGCGCCGCGAAGAGGCCATCGAGCAGGGCAAAGAGGCGATCGCACGCGCGATGCGCCGGCAGAATCTGCCCCTGCAGCGACTGATGAGCCAGGACTCGTTCGCCGAGGTGGCGCAGCAACTGCGTTACGAAGACGTGTCGGCGCTGTATGCGGCGGTGGGTGAGGGCCACGTGTCGACGCAGTCGGTGCTCGAGAAGGTCACGGCGCTGGTGACGGTCGAAGAGACCGCCACGGGCGCCATCGAGCTGCCGCCGGTGGGCGGCAAGCCGCGGTCATCGCGCGGGGGGAGCGACTCGGGCATTCTCGTTCGCGGGGCCTCCGACATCCTGGTCAAACTCGCCAAGTGCTGCACCCCGGTGCCCGGCGACCAGATCGTCGGCTTCGTCACCCGGGGCAGCGGAGTGTCGGTGCACCGGGCTGACTGCACGAACGTGAAGGCCCTCATGAAGGATCCTGAGCGGCTGATCGAGGTCGAGTGGGCCCCGACCACCAAGAGCGTGTTCCTCGTGCAGATCCAGGTCGAGGCCCTCGACAGGTCGGGCCTGCTCAGCGATGTGACACGCGTACTCAGCGAGCATCACGTGAACATCCTGTCTGCATCGGTGACCACGAGCGACGATCGGCTGGCACTGAGCCGCTTCGTGTTCGAGATGGGCGACACGGTGCACCTGGATCGCGTGCTGAACGCCGTACGGCGCATCGACGCCGTTTACGACGTCTACCGCGTCACCTCCGGGTGAGCGGCTCGCCGTGTCCGCCCGCCCACGCGCGCAGCAGCGCCAGCGCGGGGCGCTTGTTGTGCACAGGGCCCGAGTGGGTCAGCCACGCGATGCCGTCGGCGACACGGACGGCATCGACGGCGACCATCAGACGTGCGGCGGCCAGATGCGCATCGGTGGGCTCACGGGCGAGGTCTGCGAGGGTGCGCCCGGCCGTGGTCACCCACACGCCGCCGGTGCGGATGAGGTCTGAATGCGCCACCGGCTGATCGTGGCGCGCGAGACGCCGGCTGAGCACGTAGTGGGGTCGGGGGCCCATCACCCGATGGGCACGGTGCCGCGCGGGCGGCTCGGCCAGCGCGCCGTGCACCCACGCGGCGCTCAGGTGGGTCAGCGCGTACGCGTCCGACAACAGGGGTGCGAGTGAGCCGGCCCGCAGCGCCCTGGTCTCCACCGCGTCAGCGGGGAGGTAGCCCTCGCCGATCTCGACGAGGTGCCCGTCCAGGCAGGCAGCGGAGAGCTCGGCGCGCGACAGCCGCTGACCGGGGAAGTAGAGGAACGGTGAACCCACACCGGAAGTCTCGCCCATTGCAGGGCTGACGCGTGCTCACCCGACGCCGGCCTGTGGACAACCTCCGGCGCATCGCCTCAGCCGCCGACGGCCTTCAGCCATGCCTTGCGGGCCTGGAGGGCCTCAGATGCTTCGGCGGTGGCTTTCGCGTCGCCGGCGGCTTCGGCATCCTGCAGCTCCTGCTCGAGCTTTGCGATCGCGTCGGTGAGCTGGCGGGTCATGTCGTTCGTGCGCGCCTTGGTCTCGGGGTTGTTGCGCTTCCAGTCGGCGTCTTCACGGCCGCGGACGTTGACCTCGATCTTGCGCAGGTCCTCGTCGAGGGCACGCTCCTTGTCGCGGGGGAACACACGACCGATCTCGTCCCAGCGACGCTGGATGCCGGTCAGCGCAGCGCGAGCCTTCGCAATGTCGGACTCGTCGAGGATCGGAGCGGCCTCTTCGAGCAGCGCGCGCTTGGCCTCGATCTTCTCGCGGGATGCCTCGACCTCGGCGGTCTCGCGCTCTACGCGCGCGCCGTACAGCGCGTCGCCGGCTGCCTTGAACCGCGCCCAGAGGGCGTCGTCGGCCTTCTTGCCGGCACGCCCGGCTGCCTTCCACGAGTCCAGCAGGTCCCGATAGGCCGGAATGCCGTCCTCGCCGCGCGGCGCGAGGGCTTCGGCGCGCTCGACCAGCGCGGTCTTGCGCGCACGTGCGGCCTTGTGCGTCTCGTCCAGTTCGGCGTAGAACTCGCGGCGCTGGCGGTCGATCGTGGCGCGTGCGTCACGGAAGCGCTTCCAGAGCTTCTGCGCTGCCGACTTCGGCAGTCGCGGGCTGCTCTGCTGCTGCGCCTGCCACTGGGCGAACAGCTCGGCCAGCTCGGCCGTGGTCTGCTTCCACTGCACAGACTTCGGATCGCGAGCGGCGAGGGCTTCCACGTGCTCGACCAGAGAGGTCCGTTCGGCGATGGCCGCGTCGACGGCCTCGCGGGCGGCCGCGCTCTCGACGACGGCGGCCTCTTCCAACTCCGCCAGCAGCGTATCGATGCGCCGCTGCAGCGAGGCCAGGTCACCGACGGCCGCGGCATCCACTGTCTTCTCGCGCACGGTCGTGGCCGTGCTGCGCAGGTCCGACGCGGACGCACCGCCGCCGCGGTGGCGCGCTTCCAGCAGTGACACCTCGCCGGCCAGGTCCACGAATTTGCGCTCGAAATAGGCCAGTGCCTCGGCTGGCGTGCCGTCCGGGTACTCTCCGACGACGCGCCACTGCGTGCCCTCGCGCACGGAGACGACGCCGCTGTCATCGACACGACCCCAGGGCTCGACGTCGACGGGCGCGTCGGCTGCTGCCGCAAGCCGCGCTCTGGCGGCAGGGGACGGCGGGCCGGGGACCGGCGTGGGAACGGGAGTGTTGTCTGCGTCGGCAGTCACGTGTTGCACCTCATCACGGCTTGCGCCGTCTGCGGGGGATGGACGGGTCACAAGCCTAGTACGGGAATCGCGCCGGTCACGGAGTGGTTGTGGGGGCAGGGGTGGTCTCGACAGGAGCTGGAGCGGTCACGGCCGGCGTCGGGCTGTGGGTTGGTTCGGGAGCGGTCTTGCCCGGCCCCGCCGTGTAATAGGCGACCTGCGCGCCTGCGATGACCAGCAGCAGCACACCACCGGCGATCCCACCGATCACGTTGTCGCGGGTGCGCCGGCGCACGCGGCCCGCGTTGTACTCCTTGCGTGCCTCGTACACGCGCGCACGCTCTCGCTGCGTGCGCCCGTCCTTTCTCTTGCCACCGGCGGCCACAGTGCCTCCTTCTTAGGGCTTCTCGGGCTCTTCTCGGGTGTCGATCCCGGCCAGCGCCGGTCGCGACGATCCTATGCAACGCGTGAGGCCGGCGCCAAAGAAGGCGCGCGCGCAGGCGTCGGAGGCGGCCATGTCACCGGCGGCGGATAGCCTGGATCGGTGACATCGTCCAGTGCCCGCTCCAGCGCATCGAACAGCGCCCCGCCCAGCGCGCTGTTCGGCGGTCAGACCCCGCTGGCGGTGCGCATGCGCCCGACGTCGCTGGACGAGGTGGCCGGTCAGCAGCATCTGCTGCGCGCAGGCTCGCCGCTGGTCAAGCTCGCCGACCCCGGTGCGGCGTCGACCTCGGCCGTCTCGGTGATCCTGTGGGGCCCACCCGGTACGGGCAAGACGACCCTGGCGCAGGCGATCGCGCGGTCGTCGGGACGACGGTTCGTCGAGCTTTCGGCGGTGACCGCAGGGGTGCGCGACGTTCGCGAGGTGATGCAGGATGCCTTGAACCAGCGCGACCTGTACGGGCAGTCCACGATCCTGTTCCTCGACGAGATCCACCGATTCACGAAGGCTCAGCAGGATGCCCTGCTGCCCGGCGTGGAGAACGGCTGGGTGGTCCTGATCGCCGCGACCACCGAGAACCCGTCGTTCTCGGTCATCTCTCCGCTGCTGTCCCGATCGCTGCTGCTGACCTTGCAGCCTCTCTCCGACGAGGACGTCGGACTGCTGATCGATCGGGCCGTGACCGATCCGCGCGGCCTCGCCGATGCCGTCCGGCTCGACGACGCTGCCCGCTCGGCGCTCGTGCGTCTCGCGTCGGGCGACGCGCGCCGGGCGCTGACGTCGCTGGAGGCCGCGGCATCCATCGCCGACACCGACGGCGACGCGAAGCCTGCGATCACCGCCGAGGCGGTGGCACAAGCCGTCGACAAGGCGCTGCTGCGCTACGACAAACAGGGCGACGAGCACTACGACGTCATCAGCGCATTCATCAAGTCGATCCGGGGATCGGACGTCGACGCGTCGATGCACTATCTGGCGCGGATGATCGAGGCGGGGGAGGACCCGCGGTTCATCGCGCGGCGGCTGGTGATCTCTGCGGCCGAAGACATCGGCCTGGCCGACCCGCAGGCACTGCAGATCGCGGTCGCCGCGGCCGACGCGGTCGCCTTCATCGGGATGCCGGAAGGGCGCATTCCGCTCGCCGAGGCGACCGCCTATCTCGCCACGACGGCGAAGTCCAACGCGGCGTACCTGGCCATCGACAAGGCGATCGCCGATGTGCGCGCCGGCGGATTCGGCCGGGTGCCGAAGCACCTGCGCGACGCGCACTATGCGGGAGCGAAGCGGCTCGGGCACGGCAAGGGTTACGTGTATCCCCACGACAGCGCGATCGGCGTGTCGGCGCAGCAGTATCTTCCCGACGAGCTGCGCGGCACCCGGTACTACGAGCCCAAGCCCCTCGGGGCCGAGCGCGACGTGCAGGCGCGACTGGAGAAGATCCGCCGGATCCTGGGGGAGTGAGACGCAGCCCGCTCGCCTGGTCCCGGGCGAGAGATCAGCCGGGTCTGATAGCATGAATCGGCTCGAAACCGGGTTTTCGGGCATCCCCCTCCTCCTGTACAACCTTCTGGTGCGCCCCGGCGTGCGGCTTCGAAGGGCGGAGTCGGGTGATACGTCCGCGAGTCGTGATCGTCACGGCCGCGTCATGGAAGGAACACTTCGTGGCATCGAAGTCCCAGGACCGCCGCAAGGTCCGCCTGTCCCGCGCCCTCGGCGTGGCGCTGACACCCAAGGCCGCGCGCTACCTCGACAAGCGCCCCTACGGCCCCGGCGAGCACGGCCGCACCAAGCGCAAGCAGGACAGCGACTACGCCGTCCGTCTGCGCGAGAAGCAGCGTCTGCGTGAGCAGTACGGCATCCGCGAGAAGCAGCTGCGCATCGCCTTCAGTGAAGCGCGTCGCAAGGACGGCCTGACCGGTGAGAACCTCGTCGAGCTGCTCGAGATGCGTCTGGACGCCCTCGTGCTGCGTGCCGGCTTCGCCCGCACCACCGCGCAGGCCCGCCAGTTCGTCGTGCACCGTCACATCATGGTCGACGGCCAGCTCGTCGACCGCCCGTCGTTCCGGGTGAAGCCGGGCCAGCTCATCCACGTCAAGCAGCGCAGCGAGGGCACCGAGCCCTTCCAGGTCGCAGCCGCGGGCGGCAACGCCGAGGTGCTTCCCCCCGTTCCGGGCTACCTCGAGGTCGACCTCGACAAGCTGCAGGCACGCCTGGTGCGTCGCCCGAAGCGCGCCGAGGTGCCGGTCACGTGTGAAGTTCAGCTCGTCGTCGAATACTACGCAGCGCGCTGACGCACACAGATCCGGTCGCACGGCGACCTGATCGAAGGGGCGCCGGGAACACCCCGGCGCCCCTTCGCATCACCGCATACGATGGGGGATGCCGCACCCGCCCTCCCGGTGGAGCGCGCGCGGAAGGGATGACATGAAGAAGCTCCTGTGGTTCCTGTTCGGCATCGCCGGCGGGTTCGTCCTGGCCCACTTCGTGGACCGCGACCCCCGCGGTCATGAGGTGCTCGCCGAGCTCGACGCACGTATCGCGCAGTTCTCCGACCGGATCAGCGACGCCTATCGCGAACAGGACGCGCGGCTGGCCGGGGCGTCGGACGCCACCACCGCGCCATCCCCGCCGGCACCCGCTCTCTGACACCCGCCCGTCCGTGCGGCGCTGTGCGCCGGCGGTGGCTTCGACCCTGAAAGACCCGCATGAAGACCGCTGAGATCGCCCAGCGCTACCTCGACTTTTTCGAGAAGAACGACCATGTCATCGTCCCGTCGGCGTCTCTGGTCAGCGACGACCCGTCGATCCTGTTCACGATCGCCGGCATGGTGCCGTTCATCCCGTACCTGAGCGGCCTCGTTCCCGCGCCGTACCCGCGCGCTGCTGATGTGCAGAAGTGCATCCGCACGCTCGACATCGAAGAGGTCGGGCACACCGCACGCCACGGCACGTTCTTCCAGATGCTGGGCAACTGGTCGTTCGGCGACTACTTCAAAGAGGGTGCCATCGCCTACGCATGGGAGCTGCTGACCAGCCCTGAGACGGCGGGCGGCCTCGGCTTCGACGAGAAGGACCTCTGGGTCACCGTCTATGAAGGCGACGACGACGCGGCAGAGCTGTGGAAGCGCATCGCGGGCCTGCCCGAGGAGCGCATCCAGCGGATGGGCAAAGAGGACAACTACTGGCACACCGGTCAGCCCGGGCCCGGAGGCCCCTGTTCGGAGATCTACTTCGACCGCGGGCCCGCGTACGGGCGTGACGGGGGACCGGCCGTCGATGACAACCGGTTCACCGAGATCTGGAACCTCGTGTTCATGCAGGAGCAGATCCGCGACGTGCGCTCCAAGACCGAGTTCGAGGTCGTCGGGCCGCTGCCGAAGAAGAACATCGACACCGGCATGGGGCTCGAGCGCGTCGCGTTCATCAAGCAGGGCGTCGAGAACATGTACGAGATCGACCAGGTGCGCCCCGTGCTCGATCTCGCGGTGGACCTCTCCGGCCGCCGCTACGGAGCCGACCACGAGGACGACATCCGATTCCGTGTGATCGCCGACCACGTCCGCTCCTCGCTGATGCTGCTCTCGGACGGCGTCACGCCCTCCAACGAGGGCCGCGGCTACATCCTGCGCCGGCTCATGCGCCGCACGGTGCGCGCGATGCGCCTGCTGGGCGTGGACCGCCCGACCTTCCCCGAGCTGTTCGTCGCCTCACGCGACGCGATGGCGTCGGCCTACCCCGTCGTCGCGGAGGACTGGACCCGCATCTCGCAGTACGCAGTGGCCGAAGAAGAGACGTTCCTGCGCACGCTGGCGTCCGGGTCGACGATCCTCGACCTGGCGATCGACGAGACGAAGAAGGCGTCGAAGACCTCGATCAGCGGGTCGGAGGCCTTCCTGCTGCACGACACATACGGCTTCCCGATCGACCTCACGCTCGAAGTGGCGCAAGAGGCCGGACTCGACGTGGACCGTGCGTCCTTCGACACCCTCATGCAGGAGCAGAAGGCCCGCGCGAAGGCCGACGCGAAGTCCCGCAAGCGCGCATTGGCAGACCAGAGCGTCTACCGGCAGTTCCGTGCATCCGGCGAGACCGTTTTCACCGGATACACCGACCTCGAAACCGCCTCGACGGTGCTGGGCATCCTCGTGGACGGACAGCCTGCACAGCAGGCCACACAGGGCCAGATCGCCGAGGTCATCCTCGCCGAGACGGCGCTGTACGCCGAGAGCGGCGGGCAGGTGGCCGACAAGGGCACCATCGTCGGACCCGGATACGAGCTGGACGTGCTGGACGTGCAGCGTCCGGTGCCGGGCCTGGTCAGCCACACCGTCGAGGTCTCGCACGGCGAGGTCGGCGTGGGGCAGGCGGCGACGAGCGTGGTGGATGCCGCGAATCGGCGTCAGGCGGCGCAGGCGCACTCCGCGACCCACCTCGTGCACGCGGCCCTGCGCGACACCCTCGGCCGCACGGCGACCCAGGCCGGTTCGCTGAACCGCGCGGGATATCTGCGCTTCGACTTCGCATGGGGGCAGGCCCTGTCGACTCCGACCAAGAGCGAGATCGAAGAGATCGCCAACAACGCCGTGCGCGACAACCTGCAGGTGACCACCCGCGTGCTGCCGCTGGCGGAGGCGAAATCCTTGGGGGCCATGGCGCTGTTCAGCGAGAAGTACGGCGACACGGTGCGCATGGTCGACATCGGCGGTCCCTGGTCGCGTGAACTGTGCGCGGGCACGCATGTGTCCACCAGTGCGGAGATCGGGCTGATCAGCCTGGTCGGCGAGTCGTCGGTGGGCGCATCCCACCGTCGCGTCGAGGCGCTGGTGGGTGTGGACGCATTCCACGAGCTCGCGGCCGAACGAGCGATCGTGTCGCAGCTGACGTCGGCTCTGAAGACCCCGCGCGACCAGCTGCCGGCGCGTATCGCGGACCTGTCGGCTCAGCTGAAGACGGCGGAGAAGAAGATCGCCGCGTTCGAGGCGAAGGCGCTGGCCGATCGGGCGCCCGCGCTGGCCGAGACCGCAGCCACGGTCGGCGGGCAGCGACTGGTGGCGGCATCCATCGGCGCCGTGCCCTCGGGCGATGATGTGCGAACGCTCGCGCTTCAGGTGCGTGACCGCCTCGGAACCGAGGCCGCAGTGGTGGCGCTGGCGGCCACAGCGGCCGGGCGACCGGTCGTCATCGTGGCCACGAACGAGGCGGCACGTGCCCGCGGCACGAAGGCCGGCGTGCTGGCGAAGACGGCCGCCGCAGTGCTCGGCGGCGGCGGCGGCGGACGCGACGACGTCGCGCAGGGCGGCGGCACTCGGGGTGACGCGATCGATGCCGCGCTGGAGGCCGTACGGGCGTCGGTGGAGCGCAAGTGAGCGACGGCGGCGTTTCGCCGAGCGGATTCCGTCACGGGATCCGCTTGGCGGTCGACGTCGGAAAGGCGCGCGTCGGGGTCGCGCGCAGCGACCCGGACGGGCTGCTCGCGGTGCCGGTGGAGACGGTGCCGCGCGCCGGCGAGCCGATCGCCCGATTGCTGGCGATCGCCGATGAGTACGACGCGCTCGAGTTCGTCGTCGGGCTGCCCCTGAACCTCAGCGGGCACGACACGCCGTCGACGACGGATGCCAGAGAATTCGCAGCGGCGCTGGCGGCGGCATCCCCTCGCCCCGTGCGCGTGATCGATGAGCGCCTGAGCACGGTCTCTGCGCACAACGCACTGCGTGCTTCCGGTCGATCTCAGCGTTCATCTCGTAGCATTGTGGATCAGGTCGCCGCGGTGGTCTTCCTCCAGCACGCGCTCGACATCGAGAAACGGACGGCAGAGCCGGCCGGCGATCTGATTCCCCCAGCGCAGGAGCCCGCCTGACATGCCCGACATCCCCCACGACCCCTGGCCCGGCCAGGGTGGTCCCGCCCCCGAGGAGCCGCCTGCCACCGGACCCGTCACCCCACCCGCGCCCGGCTCGCGCCGGGCGGCCCGTGTGGCGGCACAGCAGGAGGCTGCTCGACGCGCGGCAGCCGCGCAACCGGCCGCCGATCCTGAAGAAGCCGAACGCGAAGCGGTGCGGCAGGCGACCCTGCAGCACGAGATGGCGACGCGGGCGCACCAGGTGCCCGACAATCCGCTGTTCGCCGGTGACGCGGCATGGACGCGGGAGTCGCTTGTCGTGTCAGCGCCGGCCGATGACGGGGATTCCGCATCGCGTCTGAACCGCACGGACACGTTCACGGCGCTGCTGACCGGTCCGCAGCCCACGCACGACCCCGCCGCGACCCCTTTGGTGCCCGAAGCGAGGGATCTGCACCGCGGTGACGCGGAGCCGTCTCACCGCGGGTCGTTCGAGGCGCTGTTCACCGGCGAGGTCGGCACCGATAGCATCGGCACGGTGCCGCCGAAGAAGACGAAACGTCAGAAGCGCCGAGGACGATGGATCGCCTTCGGCATCGTCGTGGTCGTGTTGGCCGGCATCGGCGCGGGTGCGCTGTATGTGTGGTCGACGTACGAAGACCAGATCCGCGCCGTCATGGGATGGCAGGAGCCGCAGGACTACGAGTCGGGCCTGGCGCATGGAGAAGCGCTCGTGACGATCGTCGACGGCGACACGGGTGCCAGCGTGTCCAAGACGCTCAATGCCGCGGGAGTGACCAAGACCTCATCGGTCTTCTACGACATGCTCGTCTCGGCCGGCGAGAACCCGACGTTCTATCCCGGTGTGTACAAGCTGCAGAAGCAGATGACCGCGGCCGCCGCGTTGAAGGCGCTGGAGGATCCGGCCTCGAAGCTGCAGAACTCGGTGCTGCTGCCTGAGGGCCTCACCGAGACCCAGATCCTCAAACGTGTCTCCGACAGCCTGAAGATGCCACAGGAAGACCTGAAGGCCGCGGCTGCGAAGCCCGCCGCGTTCGGTGTGAAGGCGAAGACGCTCGAAGGCTGGCTGTTCCCCGCGATGTACACGTTCGCGCCCGGGGCCACGGCATCCGACGTCATCAAGACCATGGTCGACCGCACGGTGCAGTCTCTCGACAAGGCCGGCGTACCGGCCGCCGACCGGCAGCGGATCCTCACGATCGGCTCCATCATCCAGCGCGAGGCGCGCAACAGCGACGACTTCTACAAGGTCTCGCGGGTCATCGAGAACCGCCTGCAGCCGAACAACAGCGAGACCGGCGGCAAGCTGCAGATGGACTCCACGGCCCAATACGGCTACGGCGAGATGCACGACGGCTCGGCCAGTTCGTCGTCGGCGGCGCTGAAGGACCCGAACCCGTGGAACACGTACGTGCGCCCCGGTCTGCCGGCAGGGCCGATCGCGAGCCCCGGCGACCTGGCCATCGACGCTGCCATGCACCCGGTGAAGGGTCCGTGGTTCTACTTCGTGACCGTGAACATGGACACCGGCGAGACGGTGTTCAGCACGACCTACGCCGAGCAGGAGAAGGCGGTCGCCCAGATGCGGGAGTGGTGCTCCGCACACCCTGATTCGGGATGCTGACCTCCGGCCACTCGCTCGAAGTCTGGGGCGATCCCATCGAGCACAGCCGGTCACCCGAGCTGCACGCCGCGGCCTATCGCGCGCTCGGGCTCGACTGGTCGTACGATCGCAGGCGCGTGGACGAGGCATCCTTCGCCGCCCGACTCGGGTCGCTGGGCGCCCAGCTGCACGGGCTGTCGCTGACGATGCCGTTGAAGGCCGCCGCGCATCGCGCGTCGCGCACGCTCGACAGCCGCGCCCGGCTGTCGCAGGCGGTGAACACGCTGCTGCTGGCCGGTGACGGCCCGCACGGGTTCAACACCGATGTGGGCGGTATCGCACGCGACCTTCGCCGACACGGCTTCGCAGGCCTTGACCGCGCGCGCCTCGTGGGCTCGGGAGCCACAGCGACATCGGCGCTGCTCGCGCTGGCAGAGCTCGGCGCGACGCACGTGGAAGTGCGGGCACGCCGCCCCGACGCCGCAGGCCGCCTGGAGGCACTGGGGGCGCAGATCGGCGTGGAGGTGCATGCAGAGCGGCTCGAGGCCGCGCGGATGTCGCCGGTGCCGCTGACACTGGCCACGCTGCCGGGCGGTGCCGCGGTGCCCGATGAGGTCGCCGACGCCGTGGCCGCCGAGGGCGGGACGCTCTACGACGTGGTGTACGGCCATTGGCCGACGGATCTGGCTCGCGCGTGGGAACGACGGGGCAGCGACCCGGCGGTGCCGGGGATCGGGATGCTCATCGAGCAGGCGCTGCTGCAGGTGCGCGTCTTCGTGGGCGGCGACCCCGATGTGCCGCTGCCGGACGAGGACCGGGTGCTGGCCGCGATGCGCGCGGCCGTCATGGCGGGCTGAGCGCGCGGCGCGGCGTGCGAGACTGGGAGAATGCTCCGCGTGCTCACGGCCGGCGAATCCCACGGCCCCGAACTCGTCGCCCTGATGGAGGGCCTGCCTGCCGGCGTGCCCGTCTCCCGTGAGGCGATCCAGGCAGACCTCTCCCGTCGCAAGCTCGGCTATGGTCGCGGCTCGCGCATGAAATTCGAAGAGGATGAGCTCACCCTGTCGACGGGGGTCCGTTTCGGCCTGAGTCTGGGCAGTCCCATCGCGGTGCGCATCGGCAACACCGAATGGCCCAAGTGGACCGAGGTGATGAGCCCCGAGCCCGTCGAGCTGACCGAGCGCTCACGCGGGCGCGGTGCCGCCTTGACGCGGCCTCGACCCGGGCACGCCGACCTCGTGGGCATGCAGAAGTACGGTTTCGACGAAGCGCGCCCGATCCTGGAGCGCGCGAGCGCGCGAGAGACGGCGGCACGCGTCGCCCTCGGAGCGATCGCGCGGTCCTTCCTCGGCGAGCTCGGCATCCGCCTGGTCAGTCACACGCTCGCCATCGGCCCGGTGCAGGTGCCCGAAGGGTCGCCTGTTCCGCATCCCGACGACGTCGCAGCGCTGGACGCGGACCCGCTGCGGTGCTTCGACGCGGCCACCAGTGCACGGATGGTGGAAGAAGTCGATGCGGCGCGCAAGGACGGCGACACCCTCGGCGGCATCGTCGAGGTGCTCGCGTACGGCCTGCCTCCGGGGCTCGGTTCGCACGTGCAGTGGGACCGCAAGCTCGACGGCCGGCTCGCGCAGGCGCTGATGAGCATCCAGGCCATCAAGGGCGTCGAGATCGGCGATGGGTTCGACACCACGCGTCGGCGTGGATCGGCGGCCCACGACGAGCTGTTCGCGACCGATGACGGCATCACACGCTCATCTGACCGGGCGGGCGGGACCGAAGGCGGAATGTCGACGGGCACGACGCTGCGGGTGCGGGCGGGCATGAAGCCGATCGCGACGATCCCGCATGCGCTGCACACCGTCGATGTCGCGACCGGCGAAGACGCCTCGGCGCACCACCAGCGCTCGGACGTGTGCGCGGTGCCGGCGTCCGGCGTCGTCGCCGAGGCGATGGTCGCCATCGTGCTGGCCCAGGTGGTGCTCGAGAAGTTCGGTGGAGACAGCGTCACCGAGACCCGCCGCAACCTCGAGGGCTACCTCGCAGCGATCCCCGCCACGCTGCACACCGCTGGCGCCAGCGACGCCGCGCTGCACGGGGCATGACCGGCCGGGCTGTCGTGCTCATCGGACCGATGGGCGCCGGCAAGACGAGCATCGGTCGCAAGACCGCCAAGGCACTGCACGTCTCGTTCTTCGACACCGACATCGCCGTCAGTCGCGCTCACGGCCCGATCCCCGAGATCTTCGCGAGTGAGGGCGAGGCACAGTTCCGCGAGTGGGAGCGGGCCGCGGTGATCGAGGCTCTGCGCACCGATGGCGTCGTGGCACTCGGCGGTGGGGCGATCCTCGACGCCGACACGCGCGCCGATCTGCGGCGCCACCCGGTCGTGCTGCTGACGGTGGACCCGCGCACGGTCGCCGGGAGGTTGCAGTCCACGACCCGTCCGCTGCTGCAGGGCGATGACGCGCTGCAGCGCTGGAAGGCGGTCGCCGCCGAGCGCGGGCAGCTGTACGACGATCTGGCCGACGTGAGCTTCGACACGGCGACCGGGCATATCCGCGACATTGTGGCGCGCGTGGCCGAGTGGGTGCGTGCGCAGTGGGCTGCGCAGGATGCCGCAGCCGTCGAATCCGAAAGCGAGGCCCCGTGATGACTTCCGATGACGCTGTTGAGGCGACTGCCGATGGCACGACCCGGATCACGGTGAACGGCGACCGACCGTACGACGTGACGATCGGCCGCGGCATCCTGATCGACACCCTGCGCGCGGAGGTTCGCGACGATGTGCGCAAGATCCTGCTGGTGCATCAGCCGTCGATGTCGTTCGCGGCCGATCAGATCCGCCAGGCGCTCTCCGAAGGCGAGCGGCAGGTGCTGCTGGCTGAGATCCCCGACGCCGAGGACGGCAAAAGGGTGGAGGTGGCCTCTTTCTGCTGGCAGGTGATGGGGCAGGCCGACTTCACACGCACCGACTTGGTGATCGGCTTCGGCGGGGGAGCGGTGACCGACCTAGCCGGCTTCGTGGCGGCGACGTGGCTGCGCGGGGTGGAGATCATCCAGCTGCCGACCTCGGTGCTGGGCATGGTCGACGCCGGGATCGGCGGCAAGACCGGCATCAACACGAACGAGGGAAAGAACCTCGTGGGGGCGTTCTGGCCGCCGCGTGCCGTCATCTGCGATCTCGAACTGCTCGATTCGCTGTCGACGAACGAGCGGATCGCCGGGTTCGCCGAGGTCGTCAAGGCGGGATTCATCTGGTATCCCGAGATCCTCGACCTGGTGGAGGCGGACCCGCAGATCGCGATCGATCCGACGAGCCCGGCATTCCGGCGCTGCATCGAGCTGGCGATCCAGATGAAAGCGCGCGTGGTCGGCGAAGATCTGCGCGAAGCCGGGCTTCGCGAGGTGCTCAACTACGGCCACACGCTCGGACACGCGATCGAATACAACGAGCGCTATCAGTGGCGCCACGGCGCAGCCGTGAGCGTGGGGATGATGTTCGCCGCGGAGCTCTCGCGCCTGGCCGGTCGCCTCTCGGACGAAGCCGTGGAGCGTCACCGTACGGTGCTGGGGCTGCTCGGCCTGCCGATCACGTACCGGTCGAGCTCGTGGAAGTCGCTGCTGGCCACGATGCGCCGTGACAAGAAGGCGCGCGGTGCGATGCTGCGCTTCGTGGTGCTGGATGACATCGGACGCCCGACGGTCATGCAGGCCCCCGATGAGTCGCTGCTGTTCGCCGCCTACCAAGAGATCGGCGAGTGAGCCGACCTCTCGTTCGCCGCGTTCGCGGCGACGGAGTGTCCTTCACCGGCGTGACTGACCGCGGGGTCGTTATTGCCCGGAACCTTCGCATGCCGTGGGCGCGACGCGGCGCCGGACCGGGCATATCCCGGCCCTCGGCCCATCGCGCCCAGCTCGTAGTGTCGTTTTCACAGACTCACGTGTTGATGCGCCAGGAGCATCAACACGTGAGTATCGCCGGGACATGAGTGCCGCGCCGGGCTTTCCCCGATGTCCGGGCGCCGCGCGACCGCCTCAGAGCGCAATGCACGGTGTGCGTGAGGATGTCGGAGGCGCGCCCCACGATGGACGGATGGCAGCACCACAACCCGTCTTCGACACTTCGGGGTATGTCCGGCGCGCGCGGCGGCTGGCGGATCTGAGCCAACGGGAGCTTGCCACGCAGATCGGCGTCGATCAATCGGCGATCTCTCGTGTCGAGGGCGGCAGAGATCTCGAGGTGAACACGTTCCTCCGGATCCTCGCCACGGCGAATCTGCGAGTGGCGATCGTCGATGCGAGCGGCGAGGAGGTCACGGCGATGCCGGGCGACGTCGTCCGTGATCGCGCCGGCCGGCGCAAGCCCGCGCATCTCGACGTTTACGCACGACCTGAGACCCGAGCACGCGGCGATAGGGTGAGGGCGTGACCATGCCCCGCCGTCTCCTGCTCGTCAACGGGCCGAACCTCAACCTGCTCGGCGTGCGCGAGCCCGAGATCTACGGCACCGCGACGCTGAGCGACGTCGAGCGCATCGCGTCCGACGCCGCCGCGGTCCACGGCTTCGACGTGCGGGCCGTGCAGAGCAACCACGAGGGTGTGCTGATCGATGCGATCCACGACGCCCGCGAGGACTGCGCGGGCATCGTGATCAATCCCGGAGGGCTCACTCACACCTCGGTCGTGCTTCGCGACGCGCTCACCGGCGTCGCGCTGCCGGTCGCCGAAGTGCACATCTCCGATGTGTCGCAGCGCGAGCAGTTCCGCCACTTCTCGTATGTCGCCGATGTCGCCGCCGTCCACGTGATCGGCGAGGGAGTCGACGGTTACGCGACGGCTGTCGACCTGCTCGTGGAGGTCATCGCCGGACGGGCCGAGGGCTGACCTCCGCAGACTCTGCGCGGGGCTCAGCCAGGGGAGGCCGCGGGCGCGAAGGCAACACGACGCAGACGCCGATCGCCACGACGGTGAATCCCACAGCCCACCAGAACGCGGTGTCGAATCCCTGCGACAGGTCGGTCAGCGATGTGTGCGACCCGATCGCCGATTGCAGGATGACGGCCAGCAGCGCAGTGCCGAAGGCTCCGCCCAACTGCTGAGCGAGGCGGGTGATCAGGCTCGCGTGCGGGACGTCGTCGCGGTCGAGCCCCACGAAGGCGACCGCCATCACGGGGATCATGACCGCACCGGTGCCCAGGCCACGGACCAAGAGCACCGCCATCAGCCACCACAGGCTCGTCGAGGCGTCAGCGAGGGCGAACGGAACGGTGGCCAGACCCATCACCGCGAACCCGCCGATGGCGACGATGCGCGCGCCGATGGTGTCGGTGAGACGGCCCGCGATGGTGCGGCTGAGCAGCGCGCCGACCCCCTGCGGAATCATCAGCAGCCCAGCGGTGAGCACGTCCACGCCGTGCAGGATCTGGAAGAACAGGGGCAGCAGCAGCATCGCGCCGTACAGCGCTGCACCCGACAGGAACATGACCACCGCAGACGATGCGACCGGCCGGCGTCGCAGCAGTCTGACATCGATGAGCGCCGTGCCCGGACGGCGGCCGGCCCACCACGCGAACAGGGCCAGCAGCACCACGCCGCCGACCGCCGGCAGCCACACGTCCAGCCGTGAGAAGCCACCCTCCGCGCCGACCTGCGACATCCCGTACAGAATTCCCACGATGCCGGGGGAGGCCAGCAGCAGCCCGACCAGGTCGAGGCGTGAACGACCGGTCGGCGCGTCGCGCGGGACGAATCGCCAGGCCAGCAGCAGCCCGAGCAGGCAGAACGGAACGTTGACCCAGAACATCCAGCGCCAGTCCAGCCAGTGCAGGATGATCCCGCCGATGGTCGGCCCGAGGATCGGCCCCAGCGCTGCGGGCAGGCTCACCATCGCCATCAGACGCCCGAACGCTGCGCCGCGGGGCACCTGCTGTATCGCAAGCGTGGCCATCAACGGCATGAGGATGCCGCCGCCGATGCCCTGCACGACACGGAACGCGATCAGGCTGGCGGCATTCCACGCCAGCGAGCAGGCGATGGAGGCGACCAGGAAGATCACCAGCGCGATCATCCACAGACGTTTGCCGCCGACACGCGCCTGCGCCCACCCGACGACGGGAATCGTCACCCCGAGGGCCAGCAGGTACGCGGTGCTGACCCACTGGATGGTGCCGACCGGCACATCCAGATCGGTGGCGAGGGTCTTCAGCGCGATGCTGACGATCGTGCTGTCGAAGATGACCGCCATCCCGCCGACGATGAGGCTCAGTGCGGTGACCACCGCACTGCGGGGGATGGCGGGGATTGCGGGGGAAGCAGTCACGGAAACTCCTCACATAAGATACAGATGTGTATCTACTGCTGCGGCAGTCTACGCCGCCGGGATAAGATACACAAATGGATCTTGAAGAGGCGGAAACCGGACGCCGCAGGCGGGGCGAAGAGCTCGAGCAGGCGATTCTGACGGCTGCGTGGGAGCAGCTTCTCGAGGACGGCTACCACGGCTTCACGATCGACGCTGTCGCCGAACGCGCGCAGACCAGCCGCTCTGTGGTCTACCGACGGTGGGCAGGCAGGGACGACCTGCTGGATGCGACGTTGACCTTCGGCTTGAAGCTCGGCCGCGTTCCGACGCCGGACACGGGAACCCTCCGCGGCGACATGCTCGCGCTGCTGCGCGCCGCCAATGCCGCGCGCAGTCCGATCGCCCCGCTGATGAGCGTGTTCATGGGTGCGTACTACGCCGATTCCGGCCGCACCTTCGCCGAGGTCCGCAACCGGGCGTTCGGCGAAAGCTCCAGCCGCACCCTCGACGAGATCCTCGAGCGCGCCATCGCACGCGGCGAAGCCGATCCCGGCAAGCTCTCTCCGCGGGTGCGGACGGTGGCCAGCGACCTGTTCCGCCATGACCTCCTGATGACGGCGGCACCCCTTGCCGACGACGCCGTCGTCGCGATCGTCGACGAGATCTTCCTGCCTCTGGTCCGTCCCTGAATGAGCCGCTCTCAGCGGCCGTGACGCGGCATCCCGTAGAATCGAACGTCGGGCCCGTCACGTGCGCCCGCAGAACTCACGAAACGGAACATCCCCTATGGCATCCACCGCAGACATCCGCAACGGCGTCGTCCTCAACCTCGACGGCCAGCTCTGGAGCGTCGTGGAGTTCCAGCACGTCAAGCCCGGCAAGGGCGGCGCGTTCGTCCGCACCAAGCTCAAGAACGTCGTCAGCGGCAAGACCAATGACAAGACGTTCAATGCCGGGTCGAAGGTCGAGATCGAGAACGTCGACCGCCGCGACTTCACCTACCTGTACAGCGACGGCGACGGCTTCGTGTTCATGGACGCGAGCGACTACGACCAGATCACCGTCGCAGGCGCCGTCGTCGGCGACGCGAAGCATTTCCTGCTCGAGAACCAGTCCGTGACGATCGCCTTGCACAACGGCAACCCGCTGTATGTCGAGATGCCCGCATCGGTCATCCTCGAAATCACCTACACCGAGCCCGGACTGCAGGGGGACCGCTCGTCGGCGGGCACGAAGGCGGCCACCGTCGAGACCGGATACGAGATCCAGGTTCCGCTGTTCCTCGAGACCGGCACCAAGGTCAAGGTCGACACCCGCACGGGCGACTACCTCGGCCGCGTCAACTGACCGCGCGTCGATGAGCGCACGCACCAAGGCGCGCAAGCGCGCGATGGACATCCTCTACCAGTCCGATGTCAGAGACGAGACGCTGGCGACGATGCTGGCCGCCGAGGCCAAGCGTGCGGCCAACGAGCCCGCCCGCGAGGCGTCATGGCTGTATGCACGCGAGATCGTGGACGGCATCATCGACAATCAGGGCGAGATCGACGAGCAGATCACGACCTCGGCGCGCGACTGGAGCCTGCCGCGCATGCCCACCATCGACCGGGCACTGCTGCGCATCGGCACCTGGGAGATCCTGTACAACGACGAGGTGCCCGCCGCAGTCGCGATCGATGAGGCCGTGGAGCTGGCCAAGGAATTCTCGACCGACGACTCCGGCGCGTTCGTGCACGGCGTGCTCGCGCGCATCGCCCGCTCGTCCTGAGCCGGGCGCCGGCGCACCGGCGGGCAGTGTCCGACGGGTCGGCGAGAATGGATGCCATGACCCCGCCGTTCGTCGATCCCGACGAGATCCGCCGCCAGGCGGAGGGCCACGGGTACCCGCGCGGAGTCGACTACTTCCGGCAGGGGGCGGTGCGCCGGGTCGTGTGGGACGACAGGAACGGCATCCTCACCGGCACCGTCGACGGCAGCACTGCGGCGTCGTATCGGACGACGATCCGCATCGACGGCGATCGGAGTGCCGGCCCCATCGTGTGGACGAACTGCACCTGTCCGATGCAGGCGTCGTGCAAGCACACCGTGGCGACCCTGCTGGCCGCCAACGCGCAGGCTGCGCGCGCCCTGCCCAGACCCGCGAGCACGCGCACGCCAGACCCGACGGACCACCCGGTCGATGCGGCTTCGCGCGGTGGTGGACCGGGCGCCGCGGCGCCGGCCGGCCGTGCTGTCCTGCCGGAGTCGTCCTGGCGCGACCTGGTGCCCCGCACCGATCCCCCCACTGGCAGCGAGCTCGCGCTGGGGGTCGAGCTGCGAGTCCGTCCTGCTCGCGGCGGTGCAAGCTGGGTGCCCCGCAAGGTCGCGACGGCCACGGCACGACTGCTCGCGACGGGCACCGGAGAGGTGCTGGTCGGGCTGCGACCCCTGGTGCGCAGCCCCGCGACCGGCAACTGGATCCGCGGGGCGGCGACATGGGATGCGTTGCGGCGCCCCAGCTTCGGCTTCCGCGCCGACCAGGTGCGGTGGCTGCTGGATCTGCACAGCATCGCCCGCGACCAGCGCATCCTCAGCCCGTTCACGGACGTCTCGGACTGGATCACGCTGGGCTCGATCACCTCCGACCTGCTGTGGCCGCATCTGGCGACCGCTGCGGCGCACGCAGTCGCGATCGTCTCGGTCGCCAAGGGGCAGAGCGTCCAGCTGGCCGCAGCCGCGGAGGCTTCCGTCGTCGTCGACAGTGCGTCCGACGGGGGCTTGCGGCTGAAGGCGGACGTGCGCATCGACGGATTGCCGGTCGACGTCGGGCAGGTGCGCCCGGTGGCACGCACCGGCGTCTACGCGTGGCAGGTCAGCCGCGACGGCATCGCGGTGACACTCGCCCCGGTGGCTCTGAGCGGACCGCTGGTGAATGTGCTGCAGGTGCCGGACGGGATGCCGGTGCCCGCCGGCGACGTCGACGAGTTCCTGCGCACCACCTATCCGCAGTTGGCTCGCGGCACGGCGCTGGTGGCTGCGCCCGGAGTGAAACTGCCCGAGCCGAAGCCGCCCGTGCTCGAGTTGACGGTGCGCTTCCGGCCCCGCGAAGTCGTCGAATTCGCGTTCGAGTGGGTCTATCCCGATGGCGTGCGGCATCCCTACCTGGACACCCACCCCGGTACCCGCCTCGAAACCGCGGCCGACCGCGACGTCGACGCCGAGCAGACCGTGCGCGCACGGCTGGACGAGGCGTGGGCCCGGGCCGCGACGGTGCCGCTCGAACCGGCAGGCTCGCTGCGTGAGATCGAGGCTGCCGAGTTCATCGCCCGCACGGTGCCCGAGCTCGAGCAGGTGGACGGCATCCGCGTGGTCAGCAAGGGCCGCAAGCGCGCCTACCGTGAGCTGACCGGCGATCCCGAGATCACGGTGTCGACCGTCGAGAGCGCCGACCCGGACTGGTTCGATCTGGGTGTGACCGTCACGATCGGCGGACAGACCATTCCCTTCCAGCCGCTGTTCACCGCGCTGGCCACCCGTCGCACCAAGCTGCTGCTGGTCGACGGCACGTATTTCTCTCTCGCCCATCCGGCCCTGGACCGTCTGCGCGAACTGATCGACGAGGCAGCCGAACTGACCGAGTGGGAGACGGGTCCGCGCATCAGCCGATATCAGACGACGCTCTGGGAGGACTTCGAAGACCTCGCCGACGTCTCCGAGCCCGCCGTGTCGTGGCGGGCGGCAGCCGACGGGCTGCGCGAGGTGGCGCGCATCGAGCCTGCGACCCTGCCGCAGGCTCTGCATGCCCAGCTGCGCCCGTACCAGCGCTCGGGATTCGACTGGCTCGCGTTCCTGTGGGAGCACCGCCTCGGCGGCATCCTGGCCGACGACATGGGGCTGGGCAAGACGGTGCAGATGCTCGCGTTCTTGGCGCACGCGCGTGAGACGGGCGAGCGGCGGCCCTTCCTCGTGGTGGCACCGACCTCTGTGCTGCCCACCTGGCGGGACGAGGCATCCCGGTTCGTCCCGGGACTGCGCGTCGCGGTCGTCGAAGCCACCCGCGTGCGACGCGGCGCACCGTTCCCGCTCGATGTCGATGTGATCGTGACCTCTTACACGTTGGTCCGCCTCGATGAGGCGGAGTTCGCCGACGTGCAGTGGGCGGGCGTCGTTCTCGACGAGGCCCAGTTCGCCAAGAACCCGGCCACGAAGCTGCACAAGGCTCTGGCACGGCTGCACGCCGACGTGACCTTCGCCCTCACGGGCACCCCGATGGAGAACACCCTGGCCGAACTCTGGGCCCTGCTCTCGCTCACCTCCCCGGGGCTGTTCCCCTCCGCACGGCGATTCCGACAGGACTACATCGGGCCGATCGAACAGGGCAAAGTGCCCGAGAACCAAGAGGGCGCGCCCTACCGGGCCGCACGCCTCGAGCGGCTGCGACGACGCGTGCGCCCGCTCATGCTGCGTCGCACCAAGGAGTCGGTGGCCGCCGACCTGCCCTCCAAGCAGGAGCAGATCCTGCCCGTGGAGCTGGCTCCCGCCCACCGCGCGCTGTATGACACGGTGCTCCAGCGCGAGCGGCAGAAGGTGCTCGGCCTGCTCGAGGATCTGGACCGCAACCGGTTCATCGTCTTCCGTTCGCTCACGCTGCTGCGCATGCTCAGCCTGTCGCCTGCCCTGATCGATCCGGCCGATGCGCGCATCCCCTCGGCCAAGCTCGACGTACTGGTCGACCAGGTGAGCGAGCTGGCCGCCGAAGGTCATCGCACCCTGGTGTTCAGTCAGTTCACGTCGTTCCTGCAGCAGGCCGCCGAGAGGTTGGATGCCGCGGGGCTGGCGTACGAGTACCTCGACGGGTCCACGCGCAAGCGCGCCGATGTCATCTCGTCGTTCCGCGACGGTCAGGCACCGGTGTTCCTCATCAGCCTGAAGGCCGGCGGGTTCGGCCTGACCCTGACGGAGGCCGATTACGTCTTCCTGCTGGATCCATGGTGGAACCCCGCTGCCGAGTCGCAGGCGGTGGACCGCACCCATCGCATCGGCCAGACACGCAGCGTGTTCGTGTACCGGCTGATCTCGACCGGCACGATCGAAGAGAAGGTGCTGGCCCTGCAGCAGCGCAAGGCGCGACTGTTCCGTTCGGTCATGGACGACGACGATCTGTTCGCCCGGGCCCTCACCGCCGACGACATCCGCGCGCTGTTCGCAGACTGAGCCTGCTACCGGCGGCGAGACGGGCGCAGCGGCCGGTGCCGACATGGTTTCTGACGGCGCTTCCGGCCGGCCCGGCACGCCTCTCCGCGTAGAATCGGAGGCTGACGCATCAGGAGGAGTTTCATGCGGATCACCGGACTCGGCCACGCGGGCATGTTCATCGAGACCGCCGGCGGCAGCATCATCTGCGACCCGGTCATCGGCCCCAGCTTCTACGGCTCGTGGTTCCCGTTCCCCGACAATCGCGGCCTGGACTGGGAGCGATTCGGTCAGGCGGACTTCCTGTACATCTCGCATCGGCACCGCGACCACTTCGATCCGCGGGTGTTGGAGCGCTTCATCCGCAAAGACATCCGGGTGCTGCTGCCGGAATATCCCACCGACGATCTCGAGGCCGACATCCGCCGGCTCGGCTACGAGAACATCGTGTACACGCAGGCGGGCGTGCCTGTGGAGTTCGGTGCCCTGAAGCTCATGGTCACCCCGCTGCGTGCCCCCAGCGACGGGCCGATCGGCGACTCCTCGCTGTCGCTGGACGACGGCACCGCGAGCGTGTTGAATCAGAATGACTCGCACCCCCTCGATCTCGAGAAGCTGCTGGGATTCTCGAAGCCCGACGCGTACTTCACCCAGGTCTCGGGCGCGATCTGGTGGCCGATGGTCTATGACCTGCCGCACGATGCCAAGCAGAACTTCGCCCGGCTCAAGCGCGAAGCGCAGAACAAGCGCGCCATGTACTACGTCGAGAAGGTGGATGCCGAGCACGTCTTCCCGATGGCCGGGCCTCCGATGTTCCTGCGCGACGAGTTGTTCCGCTTCAACGGGTGGGGCAAGGACGACGACGCCATCTTCACCGATCAGGCGCAGTTCCTCGAGCACATGGCCCAGAAGCGTCCCGAGCAGAAGGGCTACCTGTTCGTGCCGGGCACGCAGGTCGACCTCGATCACGGCCGGCTGAGCGTCACCCAGACCCTGTACACCGACGCCGAGATCGATCAGATCTTCCACGACAAGTGGACCTACCTCGAAGGGCAGCGCGCTTCGCGGCAGGAAGAGCTGCGGGCCGAAGAGGCATCCCGTGCCCCGGTCCTGGCCCCGGCCGACATGCTGGCCGAGCTGAAGGCGTGGTGGGAGCCACTGCTGCGCAAGTCCCGCACGATCCGCCTCGGCGTGGGCGGGCCGGTGCGCATGACCATCGGCGACCTCGACCTGGTCGTCGACTTCCCCAAGGCGAAGGTGCGCGAGTTCGACGGCGAGGACTGCGAGTTCTGGTACACGATTCCCGCGGACCTGGTCTCCACGAACATCCGTGACCACGAGATCGACTGGTCGAACTCGATCTTCCTGTCGATGCAGTTCACGGCCGGCCGCAAGGGCAAGTTCAACGAGTTCATCTACACGTTCTTCAAGTGTCTGTCGGCCGACCGCATCGAGTACGTCGAGAACTGGTACTCCGAGCAGACCGACACGAACGAGGACGTGCAACTGGGTGAGTGGATGGTGCAGCGCCGCTGTCCGCACCTGCGCGCCGACCTGTCGAAGACCGGCAAGATCGAGGACGGCGTGCTCACCTGCAGCATGCACGACTGGAAGTGGGACCTCGCCTCGGGCCGCTGCCTGACCACGCAGGGGCATCCGATCCGATCCGCGTCCTGCCCGCTGTCCGAGGCCGCGCTGCGGCCCGCGGGCTGATGGGTCAGGAATCCACCCGGCTTCGACTGCTGAACGCGCAGGATGCCGGGGCCCTGGCACAGCTGGCAGTGGCCAACGCCGAGCACCTGCGTCCGTGGGACCCGGTGCGACCGCCCGCGTACCTCACCGTCGAGGGGCAGTCACGTGTGGTGGCGCGGCTGCTCGAGCAGCATGGCGCGGGCGCGGGCGTGCCCTTCGCGATCATCGATGCGCAGGGCACGATCCTCGGGCGCATCACCATCAGCGGCATCGTGCGCGGGGCGATGCAGTCCTGCTCGATCGGCTACTGGATCCGCGCGGACCGCCTGCGCGAAGGACACGCGACCCGCGCGGTGGCGCAGGCGGTCGCACATGCCTTCGGCGAGCTGAAGCTGCACCGCGTTCAGGCCGAGACGCTGCCCGAGAACGCCGGGTCGCAGGAGGTGCTGCGCCGCAACGGCTTCATCCGGTACGGGCTTGCCCCGAAATACCTGCGCATCAACGGCGCGTGGCGTGACCACGTGATGTTCCAGCTGCTGAATCCGGCGGGGGAGTGAGCGTCGGACACAGCCGCCGTCGGGGTGCATGAGACCGCACGGTAGACTCAGTGGCGCAAGCAACCTTTAACCCCGTCCTGTGAGGCGGAGAAGGGAGCGGCGATGAGCACGCGCACCGTGCTGCACGACGCCGACATACAACGCGCACTGACCCGGATTTCGCACGAGATCCTCGAATCGAACCGGGGCGCTGACGGCCTCGTCATCCTCGGCATTCCCACGCGTGGAGTGCCCCTGGCCGAGCGGATCGCGGCGATGATCACCGAGGTGAGCGGCACGCCGGTTCCCACCGGGGCGCTGGATGTGACGATGTACCGCGACGATCTGCACCGGCATCCGACCCGCACGCCCCAGCCCACCCAGATCCCGCCGGGCGGGATCGACGGCAAGACCGTCGTGCTTGTCGACGACGTGCTGTTCTCGGGCCGCAGCATCGGCGCCGCTCTGGACGCGCTGAAGGACACCGGTCGCGCTGCGGCCGTGCGCCTGGCGATCCTCGTCGACCGCGGGCACCGCGAATTGCCGATCCGCCCCGACTTCGTGGGCAAGAACCTGCCGAGCTCGAGCGAAGAGCGCGTCAACGTGCGTCTGCGCGAGTTCGACGGCATCGAAGAGGTGACGATCGAGTCATGAGGCATCTGCTGGACACCAAGACGCTCTCACGCGACGATGCCTTGCGCATCCTCGACGTCGCCGAAGACATGGCCGACACCCAGCGACGCGACGTCAAGAAGTTGCCGACGCTGCGCGGCAAGACGGTCGTGAACCTGTTCTTCGAGGATTCCACGCGCACGCGCATCTCGTTCGAGGCTGCCGCCAAACGGCTCTCGGCTGACGTGATCAACTTCTCCGCGAAGGGGTCGTCGGTCTCGAAGGGCGAATCGCTGCAAGACACCGCGCAGACGCTGCAGGCCATGGCCGCCGATGCGGTGGTGATCCGTCACGGCGCGTCCGGGGCCCCGCGCACGCTCGCCACCAGCGGCTGGATCAGCGCCGGCGTGGTCAACGCGGGTGACGGCACGCACGAACATCCCACACAGGCACTGCTCGACGCGTTCACGATGCGAAAGCGCCGATTCGGCGACGACAGCCGTGGCCGCGACCTCGACGGCTTCCGCGTCACGATCGTCGGCGACATCCTCCACTCGCGGGTCGCGCGCTCGAACGTGTGGCTGCTGCACACGCTGGGCGCCGAGGTGACGCTGGTGGCGCCGCCGACCCTCGTGCCGCAGGATGTCTCGGCCTGGCCGGTGCAGGTCGGGTACGACTTCGACGAGGCCATCGCCGACGGACCCGACGCGCTGATGATGCTGCGCATCCAGCTCGAGCGCATGCATGCCGCGTTCTTCCCGACCGAGCGCGAGTACACCCGGTGGTGGGGGCTTGACCCCGAACGGTTCCGTGCGCTGCCCCAGAGTACGCTGATAATGCATCCGGGACCCATGAACCGGGGCTTGGAGATCTGCGCCGAGGCGGCGGATTCGCCGCGGGCCACCGTGCTCGACCAGGTCACGAACGGGGTCGCGGTGCGCATGGCTGCGCTCTACCTGCTGTTGGCCGGAGAGCGCCCCGGCAGCGCCGGAGACGACGCGCTGCCCGCTGAGAAGGAGGACGCATGACCAGCACCGACCTGCACGGGGCAGACCTTCCGAATTCGGGCATCCTCATCCGAGGCGCACGTCCGCAGGGCGGTGAGGCCACCGACATCCTCGTCCGCGACGGCCGCATCGCCGAGCTCGGCACCGGCCTCGCGCAGCGCGGCGCGCACGTGATCGACGCCGACGGGCTGATCGCGCTGCCGGGCCTGGTCGACTTGCACACACACCTGCGCGAACCGGGGTTCGAGGCATCCGAGACGATCCTCACCGGCTCGCGGGCGGCGGCCGCCGGGGGATATTCGGCGGTCTTCGCGATGCCCAACACCTCACCGGTGGCCGACACCGCCGGCGTCGTCGAGCAAGAGCTCGCACTCGGTGAAGCGGCGGGCCTGGTCACGGTTCAGCCGATCGGGGCCGTCACGGTGGGGCAGAAGGGCGAACGACTCGCAGAGCTCGGCGCCATGGCCGCCTCTCGGGCCCGGGTGCGCGTGTTCAGCGACGACGGGTTCTGCGTCTGGGATCCGCTGATCATGCGACGCGCGCTGGAATACGTCAAAGCGTTCGACGGCGTCATCGCGCAGCACGCACAGGATCCGCGCCTGACCGAGGGCGCGCAGATGAACGAGGGCGTCGTGTCGGCAGAGCTCGGTCTGGGCGGATGGCCGGCGGTGGCCGAGGAGTCGATCATCGCGCGCGACGTGCTGCTGGCCGAACACGTCGGCTCGCGCCTGCACGTGTGTCACCTGTCCACGGCGGGGTCGGTCGACATCATCCGGTGGGCCAAGAAGCGCGGCATCCACGTCACCGCCGAGGTGACGCCGCATCACCTCCTGCTCACCGACGAACTCGTGCGCGGGTACGACGCACGGTTCAAGGTCAACCCGCCGCTGCGCCGCGAAGAAGACGTGCGCGCGGTGCGCGAAGGCCTCGCCGACGGCACGATCGACATCGTCGCCACCGATCACGCTCCGCATCCCGCCGAAGCCAAGGCCTGCGAGTGGCCGGCGGCCGCCAACGGCATGGTGGGTCTGGAGTCGGCTCTGCGCGTGGTGCACGCCGCCATGGTGCAGACCGGTCTTCTCGACTGGGATGACGTCGCGCGCGTCATGTCGCACACCCCCGCGCAGATCGGACGCCTGGCCGGTCACGGCCGGCCTATCGCGGTGGGGGAGCCCGCGCACCTGACGCTGTACGACGATGAGGCGGCGGGGGCCTTCGCCCTCGACGACCTGCACGGGCGCAGCGCGAACTCCCCGTATCTCGGGCGCGAGCTGCCCGGCGCGGTGCGCGTGACGATCCACGCCGGCCGCGTGACCTTCGTCGAGGGCACGGCAGCCGAGGTCGCAGCATGACCCGCGAAGGCGCCCTGCTGATCACGGTCGCCGTCACGGTGGTGCTGCTGGCCCTCATGGTGTGGGCGTGGCGACGCAAGGCCCGACGCGATGCGACACCGCTCAGCGAAATGTACGAGTTGCCCGAAGGGTCGCAGCTGGGCGACGTCTTCGACGGGCAGTACGTCGCCACCACCCGCACGGGTGAGCCGATGCAGCGCATCGCCGCCCCCGGCCTGGGCTTCATCTCGTCGGCGACCATCAGCGTCGCCGACACCGGTGTGGTGCTGGATCTTGTCGGGCAACGGCGCGTCGTGATCCCCGCAGACCGCATCGACGAGGTCGCCCAGGCCACCGTCGCCATCGATCGCATCGTCGAGACGGACGGCCTCGTGCGCCTGACCTGGCGCACCGATTCCGGCAGCGTCGTCGACACCTATCTTCGGGCGAAGGATGCCCCGGCCAGCGCGCTGGCCGACAGCATCCACGCCCTCATTCAGAATCCACGGACAGGATCCCACGCATGACCCTCACGCAAGAACCCGCAGTCCTCGTGCTCGAGGACGGCACCAGACACCGCGGACGCGCGTACGGGGCCCTCGGCACCACCCTGGGCGAAGTCGTCTTCGCCACCGGCATGACCGGCTATCAGGAGACGCTGACCGACCCGTCGTACGCCGGTCAGATCGTGCTGCAGACGGCGCCCCACATCGGCAACACCGGCATGAACGACGAAGACCCCGAGTCGCGTCGCATCTGGGTCGCCGGGTACATCGTGCGCGATCCCTCCCGCGTCGTGTCCAACTGGCGGGCCAACGGCTCGCTCGATGACGCCCTGACCGCCGACGGCATCGTGGGCATCAGCGGCGTGGACACACGGGCCATCACACGCCACATCCGCTCCGTCGGAAGCATGCGGGGCGGAATCTTCTCGGGGGAGGCAGCTGCCCTCACCCCCGACGAGCAGCTGCGACTGGTGCGCGAAGCGCCGCAGATGTCGGGACTGAGCCTGTCGGCGGACGTGTCCGTCGGGGCGGCGACCGTCGAGCCTGCACGCGGCGAACGGATCGGCAGCGTGGCCCTGATCGACCTGGGCATCAAGCAGGCCAGCATCGAGAACCTCGCCGATCGCGGGTTCGATGTGCACGTGCTGCCCTTCGACGCGACCTACGAGCAGATCAAGGACCTCGGGGTGGACGCCGTGTTCTACTCGAACGGCCCCGGCGACCCCGCTGCGGCCGACCAGCAGGTGGCACTGCTTCGGCGCGTCCTCGATGATCGCACACCGTTCTTCGGCATCTGCTTCGGCAACCAGCTGCTGGGTCGCGCACTGGGCTTCGGCACCTACAAGCTCCCGTTCGGACACCGCGGCATCAACCAGCCGGTGCTGGACCGCCAGACCGGCCGAGTGGAGATCACCGCGCACAACCATGGCTTCGCGGTCGACGCGCCCCTGGACGGCCCGGTCGACAGCCCGCACGGGTATGGTCGCGTGGAGGTCAGCCACGTCGATCTGAATGACAACGTGGTCGAGGGCCTTCGCGCCCTGGATCTGCCCGCGTTCTCGGTGCAGTACCACCCCGAGGCCGCCGGCGGTCCGCACGACGCCAACTATCTGTTCGACCGCTTCGCGGAGATGGTGCAGCGGTCCTTGAGCGAGCGAAGCGAGTCGAAGCGCCCTGCGCCATCCGGCGACGTTTCCACTCGCGCCTCCGGCGCCCGCTCAACGACCGACGACTCCCAGAAGGCAGGCAACTGATGCCCAAGCGCGACGACATCAACTCCGTACTCGTCATCGGCTCCGGTCCGATCGTGATCGGTCAGGCCTGCGAGTTCGACTACTCGGGCACCCAGGCGTGTCGCGTTCTGCGCGCCGAGGGCGTTCGGGTGATCCTGGTCAACTCGAACCCCGCAACGATCATGACCGACCCGGACTTCGCCGATGCGACCTACGTCGAGCCGATCACGCCCGAGGTCATCGAGACGATCATCGCCAAGGAGCGGCCCGACGCGATCCTGCCGACGCTGGGCGGACAGACCGCACTGAACGCCGCGATGGCGCTGTTCGAGCGGGGTGTCCTCGCGAAGTACGAGGTCGAGCTCATCGGCGCCAAACCCGACGCGATCGAGAAGGGCGAGAACCGCGAGATCTTCAAGGATCTCGTCATCGAGATCGGCGGCGAGGTCGCGGCATCCCGCATCTGCCACACGATGGACGAGATCATCGCCGGTGCCGAAGAGCTCGGGTACCCGCTGGTCGTGCGCCCCAGCTTCACGATGGGCGGGCTCGGTTCGGGCTTCGCCTACAACGAGCACGACCTGCGCATCATCGCCGGGGCGGGCCTGCACGATTCGCCCACGCACGAGGTGCTGCTGGAGGAGTCGATCCTCGGGTGGAAGGAATACGAGCTGGAGCTCATGCGCGACGTCGCAGACAACTCCGTCGTCGTCTGTTCGATCGAGAACGTCGACCCGGTCGGGGTCCACACCGGTGACTCCATCACGGTCGCCCCCGCGCTCACCCTCACCGACCGCGAATACCAGAAGATGCGCGACCTCGCGATCGAGATCATCCGCGCCGTCGGTGTGGACACCGGCGGCTGCAACATCCAGTTCGCCGTGGACCCGGCCACCGGTCGCATCATCGTCATCGAGATGAACCCGCGCGTCTCGCGCTCATCGGCGCTGGCGTCCAAGGCCACAGGTTTCCCGATCGCGAAGATCGCCGCCAAGCTCGCACTGGGCTACCGGCTCGACGAGATCCCGAACGACATCACCCGCGTCACCCCTGCCAGCTTCGAGCCGACGCTGGACTACGTGGTCGTGAAGGTGCCGCGATTCACGTTCGAGAAGTTCCCCGCCGCAGACCCGACGCTGTCGACCACGATGAAGTCGGTGGGCGAGGCGATGGCGATCGGCCGCAACTACACGACGGCGCTGCAGAAGGCGCTGCGCTCGGTCGAGAAGCGCGGGTCGAGCTTTCACTGGGGTGAGGAGAAGCGCACGGTCGATGAGCTCATCGAGACGTCCAAGACGCCCACCGACGGTCGCATCGTGTCCATCCAGCAGGCGCTGCGCAAGGGTGCCACGGTCGAGCAGCTCTTCGACGCGACGGCGATGGACCCCTGGTTCCTCGACCAGATAGCTCTCATCAACGAAGTCGCCGATGCGGTGCACTCCGCCGACGAGTTGGACGACGACATCCTCCGTCTGGCGAAGGACCACGGGTTCTCGGACGTTCAGATCGCACAGCTGCGCGGGTCGGGTGAGGCCGAGGTGCGCGGTGTGCGGCACGGGCTCGGGATCCGTCCTGTCTACAAGACCGTCGACACCTGCGCGGGGGAGTTCCCCGCCCTCACCCCGTACCACTACTCGAGTTACGACGCCGAGACCGAGGTCACCGCGTCGGATCGCACCAAGGTCGTCATCATCGGCTCCGGCCCGAACCGCATCGGGCAGGGCGTCGAGTTCGACTACTCGTGCGTGCACGCCTCGTTCGCGCTGGCCGACGCCGGGTTCGAGACCATCATGGTCAACTGCAACCCCGAGACCGTCTCGACCGACTACGACACGAGCGACCGACTCTACTTCGAGCCGCTCACGCTCGAAGACGTGCTCGAGGTGCTGCACGCCGAAGAGCAGTCCGGCACGATTCTCGGCGTGATCTGCCAGCTGGGCGGGCAGACACCGCTCGGACTGGCCAAAGGCATCGAGGATGCCGGATACACGATTCTCGGTACGAAGCCTGCAGCCATCGACCTCGCCGAGGAGCGAGGACTGTTCAGCGACATCCTGGACGCCGCAGGCCTCGTCGCACCACGGCACGGCACCGCGATCGACGCAGACGGCGCCGTCACGGTGGCCGAGGAGATCGGCTACCCGGTGCTCGTGCGCCCGAGTTTCGTCCTCGGCGGACGCGGAATGGAGATCGTCTACGACACGCCGAGCCTGCGCGACTACTTCGTGCGCATCGGCGATGCCGCCATCATCGGCGAGGGCAAGCCGCTGCTGGTCGACCGGTTCCTCGACGACGCGATCGAGATCGACGTGGACGCTCTGTTCGACGGAGACGAGCTGTTCATCGGCGGCATCATGGAGCACCTCGAAGAGGCCGGCATCCACTCCGGCGATTCCAGCTGCGCCCTGCCGCCGATGAGCCTGGGCCGCACCGAGATCGACCGTGTGCGCGAAGCCACCCGCGGCATCGCCGAAGGGGTGGGCGTGCGGGGTCTGCTGAACGTGCAGTTCGCCGTCAGCGCCGGCGTGCTGTACGTGATCGAGGCCAACCCGCGGGCCAGCCGTACCGTGCCCTTCGTCTCGAAGGCTCTGGGCACGCCGCTGGCCAAGGCCGCGGCGCGCATCATGGCGGGGGCCACCATCGCCGAATTGCGTGAGGAGGGTCTGCTGCCGGCATCCGGCGACGGCTCCACCGTGCCGCTGAACGCACCGGTCGCGGTCAAAGAGGCGGTGCTGCCTTTCAAACGGTTCCGCACCGTCGAAGGCAAGACCGTCGACTCCGTGCTCGGGCCCGAGATGCGCTCCACCGGCGAGGTCATGGGCTTCGACCGCGACTTCCCGACGGCGTTCGCCAAGAGCCAGGCGGCGGCCTACGGCGGCATCCCGCGCAGCGGCACGGTGTTCATCTCGGTCGCCGACTCCGACAAGCGCGCAGTGATCCTGCCCGCGCACCGCCTGCAGCAGATGGGCTATCGCCTCATGGCGACCACGGGCACCGCCGAGATCCTCACCCGCAACGGCATCGACGTCACCGTCGTGCGCAAGTTCAGCGAGACGGCCGGGTCGGGCGCCGAGAACATCGTGGATCTGATCGACCGCGGTGACATCGACATCATCGTGAACACGCCCAGCGGCATGTCGGCCCGTGCCGACGGATACGAGATCCGTGCCACGGCCGTGGCGGCCGACAAGGCACTGTTCACGACGATCGCCACCCTGGGCGCCGCTGTCAGCGCCCTGGATGCGACCGGGAACGGCTTCGACGTGCGCAGCCTGCAGGAATACGCCGCAGAGCGGGCGGCCACCGCGTGAGCGCGTTCGGCGCGCGGCTGCAGGCCGCGGTCGCTGCCCGAGGGAGGCTGTGCGTGGGAATCGACCCGCACGCCGGTCTGCTGGAGGCGTGGGGGCTGGATGCCTCGGCCGAGGGCGTGCGCGCATTCGGGCTGCGCGTGGTGGAGGCGGCGGCCGGACGCGTCGCGGTGGTCAAACCCCAGGTCTCGTTCTTCGAGCGATGGGGATCGGCCGGCTACGCGGCGCTCGAGGATGTACTGGGCGCGGCCCGCGCGGCGGGTCTGCTCGTGATCGCCGACGTCAAGCGCGGAGACATCGGGTCGACGATGGCGGCCTATGCCGAATCCTGGCTGACACCCGGCTCGCCCTTGGAGGCCGACGCCGTGACAGTCAGCCCGTACCTCGGCGTGGGCGCGTTGGAAGGCGCCGCCCAGTACGCTCTCGCGCACGGCAAGGGCCTGTTCGTCCTGGCCGCGACCAGCAACCCCGAGGCTGCAGCACTGCAGACCGCCACCGTCGCGGGTGAGCCGGTGGCAGCGTCGGTGGCCCGGTCGGTAGCGCTTCTCGAAGATTCGGATGCGCCGGTGCGCAGCCTCGGACTGGTGGTGGGGGCGACGGTGGATCGGGCTCGGTTCGGACTCACCGCCGACCTGCTGGAAGGCATGCCGCTGCTCGCACCGGGATTCGGTCATCAGGGTGCGAGACTGGAGGATGCCGATGCGCTCTTCGGCGGCCTCGCGCCGCACGTGCTCGCCAGCGCGAGTCGCAGCATCCTCTCCGCCGGTCCGACCGGGCTGGCGGATGCCATCGAGCAGCACCTGGCTGAACTGGAGGCCTGACGAGACGTGGTTGACGCCCAACATCCCCCCGAGGTCGACCGGGCCGCGGCATCCCGCAAAGCCGTTGCGGCCCGTCGCGCGCGCGCGAGCCTGAAACGCGACATCGCCACCCGGGTCATCTGGCCGCAGGCTGTGCTGCGGCGCGCGAAGTCCGATCCTGCAGGGCCGGCGGCCACGATGCGCGTCACGGAGTTCCTGACCGCGCTGCCGGCGATCGGGGAGGGCAAGCGCGACCGTGTGCTGGCCCAGCTCGAGATCTCACCGGTCAAGCGGCTGGGGGGTCTCGGCGTGCGGCAGCAGAAGGCGCTGGGTGCCTGGTTGGACGGGCGCTTCCCCGAGCCGCAGGCTCGCGCCGGACGCAGCCGCCTGGTGGTCCTGGCCGGGCCGACTGCCGTCGGCAAAGGCACGGTGGCCGCCGAGATCAAGGCGCACCACCCCGCCATGCTGCTGTCGGTGTCTGCCACCACGCGGCCTGCACGCCCCGGCGAGGTCGAGGGCGAGCACTACTTCTTCGTCGACGACGCCGAGTTCGACCGACTGGTGGCCGCGGGCGAACTGCTCGAACACGCCACCGTTCACAACAAGTACCGCTATGGCACTCCGCGCGGCCCCATCGAGCGGGCGCTGGCGGACGGCCGGACCGTGCTCCTGGAGATCGACCTGCAGGGTGCCAGGCAGGTGCGCAGTGCCGACCCGTCGGCTGCGCTGGTGTTCCTGCTGCCGCCGTCGTGGGACGAGCTGGTGCATCGGCTGGTCGGTCGCGGCACCGAAGGCGAAGAAGAACGCGCACGCCGTCTGCGCACAGCGCGCACCGAGCTTGCGGCGCAGCACGAATTCGACCATTTCGTCGTCAACGACGACGTCGCCCGCGCCGCCGCCGAGGTCGCCGCACTGGCCCGCTAGAATAGAAGCGTGCGCAGCGTGTTCTCACGCACGGCGCCCCGCCTTCCGTACCGTTCGGGTGCGGCATCGACGTTCATCCCATACTCAGGAGGTTCCCATGGCCGGAACGAACCAAGGCATCATCGATCCCCCCATCGACAACCTGCTCGAGAAGGTCGACTCGAAGTACCAGCTCGTGATCTTCGCGTCCAAGCGCGCACGTCAGATCAACGACTACTACTCCGACCTGCACGAGGGCAACCTGTTCGACAACGTGGGACCGCTCGTGGACTCGACCGTCGAAGACAAGCCGCTCACGATCGCTCTGCACGAGATCCACGAAGACAAGCTGCGACTGCGCCGCGCCGAGTAATCGGTCATCGTCTGTCATCCAGTGCCCCCAGTGTCCGCCGTGTCGGCGGCTGGGGGCATACTGGTGCCCGTCCGTCTTCAGTCCAGGGAGCATGATGCCGCAGTTGCGCCTGTTCACGTCCGAGTCCGTCACCGAGGGGCACCCCGACAAGATCTGCGACCAGATCTCGGACAGCATCCTCGATGAGCTTCTCGCGAAGGACCCGGGCAGCCGGGTGGCCGTCGAGACGCTGGTGACGACGGGCCTGGTGCACGTGGCCGGCGAGGTGCGCACCGAAGCCTGGGCGGACGTGCCGGGCACTGTTCGGGCGGTGGTCAATCGCATCGGCTACACCTCGAGCGACACCGGGTTCGACGGCGACTCGTGCGGCGTGAGCGTCTCGATCGGCGAGCAGTCCAGCGACATCGCCAGCGGGGTGGATCATGCCCTCGAGCAGCGCGACGGCTCGAGCGATCCGATCGACGAACTCGGTGCGGGCGATCAGGGCATCATGTTCGGCTACGCGACCACCGAGACGCCGCAGCTCATGCCGATCACGGCATGGACCGCCCACCGGCTGGCCGAGCGGCTGAGCGAGGCCCGGCGCTCCGGATCGCTGCCGTTCCTGCGACCCGACGGCAAGACGCAGGTCACCGTCGGCTTCGAGGGCGACATCCCGCGCACGATCGAGACGGTGGTGCTCTCCACGCAGCACCAGCCCGACATCTCACTGGCCGCGCTGCGTGCAGCCGTGCGTGCCGAGGTGATCGACCCGGTGCTCGAGGCCACGGGGCTGGATGCCTCGGGCACGGACTTCTACATCAACCCCGCCGGCGCGTTCGTCATCGGGGGACCGAAGGGCGATGCGGGCCTGACCGGGCGCAAGATCATCATCGACACGTACGGGGGAGCGGCCCGCCACGGCGGGGGCGCGTTCAGCGGCAAGGACCCCTCGAAGGTCGACCGCTCGGGGGCGTACGCGATGCGCTGGGTCGCCAAGAACGCCGTCGCGGCAGGGTTCGCACGCCGACTCGAAGTGCAGGTCGCCTACGCGATCGGCAAGGCGAGCCCGGTGGGCCTGTATGTCGAGACGTTCGGCACGGGAGCGATTCCCGACGAGCAGATCACACGCGCCATCCGCGAGGTGTTCGACCTGCGCCCGCGCGCGATCATCCAACAGCTCGACCTGCTGCGACCGATCTATGCGCAGACCGCGGCATACGGCCACTTCGGACGAGAGTTGCCCGACTTCACCTGGGAGCGCACCGACCGCGTCGACGAGCTGCGCCAGGCCGCCGGAATCTGAGATGACCGCGCGGCGCGTGGCACGCGTGCTGATGGATTCGCCGCTGCCGCAGCTGGATCGGCTGTTCGACTATGCCATCCCCGACGAGCTCGCCGCGGAGGCGGCGCCGGGAGTGCGGGTGCGCGTGCCCTTGCGCAGCGCCGGGCGCATCATCGACGGCTACATCGTCGAGATCATCGACGCCGATCCCGCCGACCGACCGCTGTCCGATCTGGACACGGTGATCTCGCCCGTACCGGTGCTCACGCCCGGGCTCTACGCCCTGGCGCGTCGTGTGGCCGACCGCGCCGCCGGGGGAGCGGGCGACATCCTGCGCCTGGTCATCCCCAGACGCATGGTGCGCGCCGAGAAGACATGGCGAGCTCGCGCGCAGAGCGAGCCGGTGATCGTGGGCGAGGATGCCGTGGCCCGCGCGTCGCGTGTGCTGGCCGCATACCCGGGTCTGGCCGACGCGCTGGCACGCGGCGGCCGCATCGCCATCGACGCCTCGCCGCGGCCGGTGACCGTTCCGGGGTCGCCGCCCGCAGACACTGCCGAGACTGCGGGCCCGGCCGGCGATGTCACGATCGCGGGATGGGCCCTCGAACTGGCCGCCGCCGCGACTCTCACCCTCGCTGAAGGGCACAGCGCCATCGTCGTCACCCCCGACTACCGAGACCAGGAGCAGTTGGCGGCAGCCCTGGCGGCACTGCTGCCACCGGACGCGGTCGTCCGCGCGGACGCACGCCGCACGGGCCCGCAGCGCTACGCCGACTATCTGCGGCTGCTCGAGCCGGCACCGTGCGTGGTGATCGGCAACCGCTCGGCCGTCTACGCGCCTGCCCCCGATGTCGGGTTGATCGCCCTGTGGGACGATGGCGACCTGCTGCTCAGTGAGCCGCTCAGCCCCGGGGTGCATGCCCGAGACGCCGCCCTCGTGCGCCAAGAACTCGACGGCTGTGCGCTGCTGCTTGCCGGGCACACCCGCACCACCGACGTGCAGCGGCTGGTCGAGACGGGCTGGGTGCGTGAGATCGCACCCGCACGCCGCATTTCGCCGCGCGTCGTGCTGTCGGCGACCCAGCAGGGCGAGGCACGCGGCTCACGTGTGCCCTCGGCCGCGTTCACCGCTGCCCGCGAGGGCCTGCGGGCCGGCCCCGTGCTGGTGCAGGTCGCCCGACCCGGGTATGCGCCGTCGCTGGTGTGTGCCGAGTGCCGACATCCTGCACGCTGCCGTCATTGTGGGGGCCCGCTGCGCGCGCGCCGCCACGGCGCCGTTCCCGACTGCGGCTGGTGCGGCCGTGCGGCCACCGGGTGGGAGTGCGTCCATTGCGGGTCGGACCGGGTGCGCATGGCGTCGTCGGGAAGCGAACGCACCGCCGACGAGCTCGGACGGGCGTTCGCCGGGACCCGCATCATCGTCTCGGACGGAGAGCATCCGTTGCTGCGTGTCGACCGGCAGCCCGGGCTCGTCATCGCCACCCGGGGCGCCGAACCGGTTGCCGACGGCGGCTATCGCGCCGTGCTGCTGTTGGACGGCGACCGCATGCTGCAGGCGGATGACCTGCGGATCGGGGAGTCGTGCCTGCGCTGGTGGTCGAACGCGGCCGCGCTGGCCGCGCCCGGCGCCCCCGTGCACCTGGTGGGGGTGACCGGTCCGGTCGCCCGCGCCCTGGCCACGTGGACGCAACCCGCCTACGCACGGGCCGAGCTGGCCGAGCGGTCACCGCTGAAGATGCCGCCCAGCGTGCGGGTCGCGGCGATCGAGGGCACCCCGCAGGAGATCACGGCGGCCATTGCCGCTGTGCGCGCCGCCGACGCCGCACTGCCGGCCGATGCGGTCCTCGGCCCGGTGGAGCATCAGCCGATCTCCGACGCCGATCGCGCACAGGCCACGACCCGCGCTCTGGTCCGCTTTCCCTACCGGTCGGGGGCGGCCATCACCGACGCGTTGCGCGGCGCGGTCGTGACCGCTGCGCTGCGCACCCGGCGCCCCGCCAAGGGAAGGCCCACAGGCCCGCGCAATACACTCAGAGTACGCGTCGATGTGCTCGATCCCGAGCTGTGAGAAACGAGGAGAGAATGCGCGTCGTCTTCGCAGGAACCCCTGCCGCCGCCGTCCCGTCGCTGCAGCGGCTCGCGGCATCCGGCCACGACATCGTCCTGGTGGTCACCCGACCGGATGCGCCGCTCGGACGCAAGCGCATCCTGACGCCGTCTCCGGTCGCGCAGGCGGCCGCCGACCTCGATCTGCCGATCATGAAGGCGGCGCGCCTGGATGACGATGCCACCGAGACGATCCTGGCGGCGGCGCCGGATCTCGGTGTGATCGTGGCCTACGGCGGCCTGGTGCGTGAACCGCTGCTGAGCGGCCCTGTGCACGGCTGGGTCAATCTGCACTTCTCCCTGCTGCCGCGCTGGCGGGGCGCGGCACCTGTTCAGCATGCGCTCATCGCCGGCGACGCGACCACCGGCGCCGGCGTCTTCCAGCTGCAGACCGGGCTGGACACCGGTGAGATCCTCGGCGAGCTGCGCTACGACATCCCGCCGCTTGCGACCGCAGGCGATGTGCTGGATGCGCTGGCCCACCGCGGGGCGTACCTGCTCGAAGACGTCGTGACCGCCGTCGGCGGGGGAACGAGCACCGCGCGGCCCCAGACCGGCGAGCCCACTCCGGCCCCGAAACTCACCCTCGGCGACGCGCTCCTGCGGTGGGACGAGCCTGCCGAGCGCGTGCTGGCACGCTGGCAGGGCACGACGCCCGAACCGGGGGCGTACACGACGATCGACGGCGCGCGGCTGAAGGTGCTCGCCGCCGCCCCGGCCGACACCGAGCTGCGGCTGACGCCCGGACGGTTCGGACAGGACGGCGAACGCGTGCTGGTGGGAACGGCGACCGAGCCGATCGCGCTGGAGCGCGTGCAGCCGGCAGGGCGACCCGCCATGGATGCCGCGGACTGGTGGCGCGGGTTGCGCGTGGACGAACCGGTGGCCGGTTCGTGAGCGCACCCTCGGCGCGCGAGGTCGCCTTCGAGACGGTCCGTGCCGTCCATGCCGACGATGCCTATGCGAACCTGCTGCTGCCGAAGCTCATCGCCCGCGCCGGCCTCTCGACGGCCGACAGCGCCCTGGCCACCGAACTCGCCTACGGCACGCTGCGCCGCCAGGGCACGTATGACGCGGTGATCGCCGCGGCCGCCGACCGCGCCACCGACCGCATCGACCCCGTCGTGCTGGACGCTTTGCGGGTCGGCGTGCACCAGTTGCTGTCCACGCGCATAGCCTCGCACGCCGCTGTCAACGAGACCGTGGAGATCGTGAGAGGCGCGGCAGGCAGGCCCGCCGCAGGATTTGCCAACGCGGTGCTGCGCCGGGTGTCCCGCGACACCCCCGGCGACTGGATGGCCCGCGTGGAATCCTCCGCACGTTCTGACGACGAGCGACTCGCACTGCACGCGGCGCACCCCGTGTGGGTGATCCGGGCGCTGCGCCGGGCACTTGCCGCCGAGGGCCGCGTCGATGAGCTGGATGCGCTGCTGGCGGCCGACAACGCGGCACCGCGCGTCATGATGGCCGCCCTTCCGGGACTCGCCGACGTCCCTGAGGGTCATACCGCAGCCCTCTATTCGCCGTTCGGGTTCCTGGCAGGCTCGGGCGACCCCGGGCCGCTTGTGCGCTCGTCGGGCGGGCGGCTGCGAGTACAGGACGAGGGGTCGCAGCTTGCGGCCCTCGCGCTGACCCGCGCCCGTCCGGTCGCCGACGGCGAACGCTGGCTCGATCTGTGCGCGGGCCCCGGCGGCAAGACGGCGATCCTCGCCGCCGAAGCGCTCGCACACGGCGCCCGGCTCGAGGCGAACGAACTCGTGCCCGCCCGCGCTCGACTGGTGCGACACGCCCTGGCCGGGGTGCCGGGCGAGATCCCGGTCAGCGAAGCCGACGGACGCGAGCGCGCAGCATCCTCGCCCGGCGCCTACGACCGCATCCTCGTGGACGCACCGTGCACCGGCCTGGGCGCTCTGCGACGCCGGCCCGAGGCGCGGTGGCGCAAGGCACCCGGCGACGTCCCCGCCCTGTCCGCCCTGCAGACCGAACTGCTCGACGCCGCGATCGCGGCCTTGGCGCCAGGCGGCATCGTCGCGTACGTCACGTGCTCACCGCACCTCGCCGAGACCGCGGCGGTGGTCGGTGACGTCCTGCACAGGCACGGCGACGCCGTCGCGCAGCTCGATGCGCGCGCCGTCGTACAGGATGTCGCCCTGCGCCCCATCGATCTGGCCGTTCCCACCGACGGGTCGGGCCGCGCGCAGCTGTGGCCGCACCGTCACGGCACGGACGCGATGTCGATCACGCTGCTGCAGCGTCGCTGAGCGCGGGCCGAGGCGTCGCGCAGGCGGACGCCGACACGCACCGCGATAATAGGGGACGTGCCCCACACCGCCGCGCCGCGCATCAACCCCAGCATCCTCGCCGCCGACTTCGTCAACATGCAGCGCGACCTCGAACGCATCCGCACCGCCGACTTCGTCCACGTCGATGTCATGGACAACCATTTTGTTCCGAACCTGACGTTCGGGCCGCAGATGGTCGAGCGCATCCAGCAGACCAGTCCCATCCCGCTGGATGTGCACCTGATGATCGATGATCCGGACCGATGGGCGCCCGGGTACGCCGAACAGGGGGCGGCATCGGTCACCTTCCACCTCGAAGCGGCAAACGAGCCTGTCTCCCTGGCGCGCCGGCTGCGCGCCATCGGGGCCCGCGCCGGCGTCGCCGTCAAGCCCATGACACCCGTCGAGCCGCTGTTCGAGATCCTCGACGATGTCGATCAGATCCTCGTGATGACGGTCGAGCCCGGCTTCGGCGGGCAGTCGTTCATGCCCGAGACCATGCCGAAGCTGCGCCGGCTGACCGACGAGGCCCGCCGACGCGGTTCTGCGGTCTGGCTGCAGGTCGACGGCGGGATCTCCGCATCCACGATCGCGCAGGCCGCCGAAGCCGGGGCCGACACCTTCGTCGCGGGCTCGGCGGTGTTCGGCGCACAGGACCCCGCCACCGCCATCGCCTCACTGCGGCAGCTCGCAGCCACCCGCACGCACTGACGCGCGCCCGATTCGCCGCATTCGCCGGACGAGCATGAGTCACGCGGTGAGGACCTGCCCCGTGGATTCGATACCCTGGGAGGGTGAAGACGTTCGACTCTCTGTTCGTAGAGCTGTCCGCGAAGGCGGCTGACCGCCCCGACGGCTCGAAGACCGTCGCAGAGTTGGACGCCGGAATCCATGCCATCGGCAAGAAAGTCGTCGAAGAGGCCGCCGAGGTGTGGATGGCCGCCGAGTACGAGACGACGGATGCCGCGGCCGCCGAGATCTCGCAGCTGCTGTACCACCTCCAGGTCATGATGATCGCGAAGGGGCTGAGCCTGCAGGACGTGTACCGACATCTCTGACACCGGCCCCCGCCAGAATCCGCGCACCTCACAGCGCCCATCAGAGAGACACTCCATGCTGCGAATCGCCGTCCCCAACAAGGGATCCTTGGCTGAAACTGCCACCGAGATGCTCAGCGAGGCCGGTTACACCGGCCGCCGCGACACGAAAGACCTGCACGTGATCGACCCCGACAACGGGGTCGAGTTCTTCTACCTGCGCCCGCGCGACATCGCCACCTACGTCGGATCCGGTGCCTTGGATGTCGGGATCACCGGTCGCGACCTGCTGCTGGACGCCCGGGGACGGGCGCGAGAGATCGAATCGCTCGGCTTCGGCGAGTCCACCTTCCGCTTCGCCGGCCCTCCCGGCCGGTTCTCCGACGTCGCTGACCTGGACGGCGTGCGCGTGGCGACCTCGTACCCCGGCCTGGTCGACTCGTACCTGGACGCGCAGGGCATCGCTGTGGACCTCGTGCCGCTGGATGGGGCCGTGGAGTCCGCGGTCGATCTCGGCGTGGCCGACGCGGTGGCCGATGTGGTCTCCACCGGCACGACGCTGCGACAGGCGGGCCTGGAGGTGTTCGGACCGGTCATGCTGCAGTCGGAGGCGGTGGTGATCGCCGGGCCTCACGACGCCGACGGCACCGAGACACTGCTGCGACGCCTGCGCGGTGTCATGGTGGCCCGTCGCTACGTGCTCATCGACTACGACCTGCCCGCCGCGCTCGTCGACCAGGCCGTCGCATTGGCCCCGGGCATCGAGTCGCCCACGATCTCGCCCCTGCGCGACCCCGAGTGGGTCGCCGTGCGCGTCATGAGTCTGCGAAAGACCGTCAACCAGGTGATGGACGGTCTCTACGCCCTGGGCGCGCGGGCGATCCTGGTCACCGCGATCGACGCCGCGAGGCTCTGATGACGCTCGCGACCCGTGTCATCCCGTGCCTGGACGTCGCCGCCGGCCGGGTCGTGAAGGGTGTGAATTTCCAGAATCTGCGCGACATGGGCGACCCTGTGCAGCTGGCCGAGCTGTACTTCGTCCAGGGCGCTGATGAGATCACCTTCCTGGATGTCACGGCCACCGTCGATGATCGCTCCACGACATACGACGTGGTCCGCCAGACCGCTGAGAAGGTTTTCATCCCGCTGACCGTCGGCGGGGGAGTGCGCACGGTGGACGATGTTGCGCGACTGCTGGCCGTGGGCGCCGACAAGGTCGGCGTCAACTCCGCCGCGATCGCACGGCCCCAGCTGATCGATGAGATCGCAGACCGATTCGGTGCACAGGTGCTCGTGCTGAGCCTGGACGTCAAGCGCTCCGACGTCGCCGATTCCGGGTTCGTGGTCACCACTCACGGCGGACGGGTGGAGACGACGCTGGATGCTCTGGTGTGGGCGCGCGAGGCGATCGAGCGGGGAGCCGGCGAACTGCTGGTGAACTCCATCGACGCCGACGGCACGAAGAATGGCTTCGACCTCGAGTTGATTGCCCTGATGCGCGAGATCTCGTCGGCGCCGGTCATCGCGTCCGGCGGTGCAGGCGCGGTGGAGCACTTCGCCCCGGCCGTGCACGCAGGAGCGGATGCGGTGCTGGCAGCCTCGGTGTTCCACTCGGGTCAGCTCGCGATCGCCGACGTCAAAGCCGCACTGGCCGCCGACGGCGTCCCCGTGCGCCGCACGCCATACACCGCGCCGCAGGCGGCGCACACGGAAGGAAGCACCTCATGACCGGCTCCGTCGACGAGCGCATCGCGCGCGTCGCGTTCAACGACCAAGGCCTCGTGCCGGCCGTCATCCAGCAGTGGGACACGCGGGAAGTGCTGATGTTGGGTTGGATGGATGCCGAAGCCCTGCGTCGAACGCTCACCGAGGGGCGCGTGACCTTCTGGTCGCGCTCGCGCGGCGAGTACTGGCGCAAGGGCGACACCTCCGGACACATCCAGCTCGTCCGCGGCGCGCGCCTGGACTGCGACGGCGACACCGTGCTGATCAGCGTCCAGCAGGTCGGGGCTGCGTGCCACACCGGTGACCGCACCTGCTTCGACGCCGACGACCTGGAGCCGGTGTCCGGGGGCCGCCCGTGATCGCGCGCGCCCGCCAGCTCTCGGTCGTGGTGATCGTGCTGTGCGGCGCGGTCGGTGTGATGTCGTCGACCCAGGTCTGGTTGCACGTGCGCCTGACCGGTGCCGCCGCTCACGATCTCACCGTCAACGGTGCTGTTGCCATTCCCGTGCTCGCACCACTGGGTCTGGCCGTCCTCGCGCTGGGCGTGGCTCTGTCCATCGTCGGCCTCGTGCTGCGCTATGTGTTCGGCGTGATCGCGCTGGCCATCGGCGTGGCACAGGCGTTCCTGGCGGCGCAGGTCGCCTTCGAACACCCGACGTCGGCGGTGGCACGCACAGTGACCGACGCGACCGGCATCACCGGCGATGCGGCGGTGGCCGCGCTCGTCGACACCGTCACCACCACGATGTGGCCGGCCATCACGATCGCCGTCTGGGTCATCCTGTGCGCGGCTGCGGTGTTCGTCCTGGTCACCGCGCGCCGGTGGCAGGCCACCGGCCGCAAGTACCGCACGGATGCGGCACCGCGGGCGAGTGCGGGACCGCTGGACGCCGTCGATTCGTGGGACGAGCTTTCACGCGGCGACGATCCGACCCGCGACGACGACCCCCGCTAGACTTGCCCGCAGGGCGTGGATCGTCGCGCCCGACTACGAAGGAGCCCCATGAGCAACCCCATCGCCGATCCCGGCCACGGACACTCGCCGGCCGCCTGGACCGCCGTGATCATCATGCTGGTCGCATTCGCCATCGGCACCGGTGCATTCTTCTTCGATGTGCCGTGGCTGGTATGGACATGCATCGTCCTTATGGTCATCGGGATCATCGTCGGGTACGCCCTGCGCCGCGCGGGGTACGGCGTCAACGGCCCGAAGTACGTCTCCAAAGAGCATTGAGCATGCTCGCCGACCTCATGGCCGGCGCGGTGGAGGATGCGGCGCAGCGGCGCCTCGAGCGGCCCCTCGCCGACATCGAGAAGGCCGCGCTGGCACAGCCCTCCGCCCGCGCCGCGCTTGCGGCGCTCGCTCCCGCCGACCGGGTCAAGATCATCGCCGAGGTCAAGCGCGCCAGTCCGTCCCGCGGGGATCTGGCGAGGATCCCCGACCCCGCGCACCAGGCCGGCCTCTACGAGCAGGGCGGTGCCTCGGCGATCTCGGTGCTGACCGAGGGGCGGCGGTTCAAGGGCAGCATCGCAGATCTCGAAGCCGTCAAATCCGCCGTGTCGCTGCCCGTTCTGCGCAAGGACTTCATCGCGAATGAGTACCAGGTGCTCGAAGCGCGTGCCGCCGGCGCCGATCTGGTGCTGCTGATCGTCGCCGCGCTCGACCAGCAGGTGCTGCGCTCCCTGCACGCGCTGATCGGTGAGCTGGGCATGACCGCGCTCGTGGAGACCCACTCCGCCGACGAGATCGAGCGGGCCGCCGACATCGGGGCTCGGCTGATCGGTGTCAATGCCCGCAACCTGGCGACCTTCGAGCTTGACCGCGACCTGTTCGCCCGACTGGTCGGCCGCATTCCGGTCGGCGCGGTCAAGGTGGCCGAGTCCGCCGTGCACACCCCGGCCGATGTCGCGCATTATCGCGATGCCGGTGCGGACGTGGTGCTCATCGGCGAGGCGCTGGTGACCGGCGACCCCGTCGCAACGCTGCGATCGTTCCTGGGCGCGAGCCCGGCCGTCCAGACAGGAGAGCTGTGATGAGTCTGCGGGACGCCCACGGACCGTTCTTCGGCGAATTCGGCGGGCGCTACATGCCCGAATCGCTGATCGCGGCAATCGACGAGCTGACCGAGGTGTACGAGCACGCTGTGGCCGATCCCGCCTTCTGGGCGGAGCTGACGGGCCTGCTGCAGTCGTATGCGGGCCGCCCCTCGCCGATCACCGAGGTGCCACGTTTCGCACAGCACGCGGGCGGTGCGCGCATCTTCCTCAAACGAGAAGACCTCAACCACACCGGGTCGCACAAGATCAACAACGTGCTCGGCCAGGCCCTGCTGACCAAACGCCTGGGCAAGACGCGGGTGATCGCTGAGACCGGCGCCGGGCAGCACGGCGTGGCCACCGCGACGGCCGCCGCACTGTTCGGGTTCGACTGCACGATCTACATGGGCGAGGTCGACACGCACCGTCAGGCGCTGAACGTGGCTCGGATGCGACTGCTGGGAGCCGAGGTGATCCCGGTCACGACGGGGTCGCGCACCCTGAAAGACGCGATCAACGACGCGTACCGCGACTGGGTGGCCAGCGTCGAGACGACGAACTACATCTTCGGCACCGCGGCCGGGCCCCACCCGTTTCCGGCGATGGTGCGCGATTTCCAGAAGGTCATCGGCGAAGAGGCGCGCTCTCAGCTGCTGGGCGAGGTCGGCCGGCTGCCTGACGCGGTCATCGCCTGCGTGGGCGGCGGCTCCAACGCGATCGGGATGTTCGACGCCTTCCTCGACGACGACGGTGTCGCCCTCTACGGCGTCGAAGCCGCCGGTGACGGCGTGGACACCGAGCGGCACGCGGCATCCATCGAACGCGGGCGGCCCGGCGTGCTGCACGGGGCGAAGACCTTCGTCCTGCAGGATGCCGACGGTCAGACGATCGAATCGCATTCGATCTCGGCGGGTCTGGACTATCCCGGTGTCGGGCCCGAGCATGCGTGGCTCGCATCGATCGGCCGCGCCTCCTACATTCCGGCGACCGACGACGAGGCCATGCAGGCGCTGCGTCTGCTGAGCGAGACTGAAGGCATCATCCCCGCCATCGAATCCGCACACGCCCTCGCCGGAGCTCTGCGCATCGGCCGTGAGCTCGGCCCGGATGCGCTCATCGCGGTGAGCCTCAGCGGGCGCGGCGACAAGGACATGGACACGGCCGCGCGGTACTTCGGCCTCTACGACGAAGGAGTGACGGGTTGAGCGAGCAGGAGACGGCGGCATGACGTCGCGCATCGCCGAGGCCATCGACGCCGCTCACGCCACCGGCAACGGCGTGTTCATCGGGTATCTGCCGCTCGGCTACCCCGACCTGCGCACCAGTGTCGAGGCCGCCGTCACGCTCGCCGAGAACGGCGCCCACATCCTCGAACTCGGCCCGCCGTACTCCGACCCGGTGATGGACGGCACCGTCATCCAAGAAGCCGCGAACGCGTCGCTGCAGGCAGGCTTCACGATCCACGACCTGTTTCCCGCCGTGCGCGAGATCACACAGCGCACGGGTGTGCCCGTCCTGGTGATGATCTACTGGAACCTCGTGCTGCAGTACGGGGTCGACCGGTTCGCCGACGATCTGGCCGCCGCCGGGGGAGCGGGCCTGATCACGCCCGACATCACCCCCGATTCCGCACCTGAATGGATCGCCGCCAGCCGCCGCACCGGCCTTGACCGTGTGTTCCTCGCTGCGCCGACATCCACCGACGCCCGGCTCGACCTGATCGTGCGCAACACGACCGGCTTCGTGTACACGGTCTCCACGATGGGCATCACGGGGGAGCGGGCGAAGGTGGATGCGGCATCCCGCACCCTCGCGGGGCGCCTGCGTGCGCACGGAGCCGAACGGCTCTGCGTCGGCATCGGCATCTCCAACGCCGACCAGGTCGCCAGCGTGCTCGGGTACGCCGACGGCGCCATCGTGGGCACCGCCCTGGTGCGATCGCTGCGAGACCACGGCCTGGCGGGCCTTGCCGAGACGGCCCGTGCGTTGGCCGCCGGTACGCGACGTTAGACTCGTACTCATGACGTTTGCCCCCGCCAGCGCGATCAACGGCGTGCTCGCCAGCATCCCGAGCCCCTCCGTCAGCTATTTCGACATCGGCCCGCTGCGCATCCACTTCTACGCTCTGTGCATCATCGCCGGCATCATCGTCGCGACGCTGCTGACCAACCACCGGCTCACCAAACGCGGCGCGGAACCCTGGGTCGTCATCGACATCGCCCTGATCGCTGTGCCCCTTGCGATCATCTTCGCCCGTGTGTATCACGTGCTCACACACTGGTCGTTCTACTTCGGCCCGGGCCGCGATCCACTTTCGGCGCTGTACATCTGGGAGGGCGGCATCGCCATCTACGGCGCCCTGATCGGCGGTGCCATCGGCGCGCTGCTCGGCTGCCGCTGGACGGGCATCAAGTTCTGGAGCTTCGCCGACGCGCTGGCGCCGGGCCTGATCATCGCTCAGGCGATGGGACGCCTGGGCAACTACTTCAACCACGAGCTGTTCGGACTGCCCACGACACTGCCGTGGGGACTTCAGATCGAGTCCACGAACCCGGCGTTCCCCGCAGGCCTCGCCCCGGGCACGCTGTTCCACCCCACCTTCCTCTACGAGATGATCTGGAACCTGCTGGGTGCGGCCGTCCTGCTGTGGGTGGGCAACCGACTTCGGCTGCAGTGGGGCCGCCTGTTCGGCCTGTACCTCATCTGGTACAGCGCCGGGCGCATCGTCTGGGAATCGATCCGCATCGATCCCAGCGACGTGTTCCTCGGTTTGCGCACGAACGTGTGGGCCGCGATCTTCGGAGTGATCGTCGGCGTCATCATCATGATCGTCCAGAAGCGTCGGCATCCGGGCTTCGAAGCATCGCCATATCGACTCGGACGCGAATGGAGGGGTTCCGGGGCTGTACAATCGCAGGACACCCCGGATTACGTCGACGTGAGTGAGCCTCCCACCGACGATTCCGCGGCCGACGTCACAAGCGCCGAGCCCGCACCCGCTGCTGCCAGATAGTCCTCGCCGCAGCGGCACCCCTCCCGCTGGGCCGACGTCGTCCCGCACCGAACTCGTGAGGACGACAGCCATGTCATCGACCCTTCGATCGGAAGTCCCGGGCGGCGTTCTGCCGCCGCAGCAGGGACTGTACAACCCCGCGTTCGAGAAGGACGCGTGCGGACTGGCCATGGTGGCCACCCTTCGGGGCGAGCCCGGGCATGACATCATCGAGCTCGCACTGACGGCGCTGCGCAATCTCGAGCATCGCGGTGCGGTCGGCTCGGATGCCGGGACCGGCGACGGCGCCGGCATCCTGACGCAGATGCCTGACGCGTTCCTGCGCGCCGTCACCTCGTTCCCGCTGCCGCCCGTCGGCGAGTATGCGGCCGGAACGGCGTTCCTGTCCCGTAACGACAACGAGCGCGCAGCGCAGAAGAGCAACCTCGAGCAGCTTGCCGCCGACGAGGGTCTCGTCGTGCTCGGCTGGCGCGAGGTGCCCGTCGACGACACGCACGTCGGCAAGCTGGCGCTTCAGGCGCGTCCCGCCTTCGAGCAGCTGTTCCTGTCGCGCCCGGCGATCGGCGGTGCGCCGGCGCTTTCCGGACTCGACCTCGACCGTCGCGTCTACCGGATGCGCAAGCGCGCCCAGCACGAGCTGGGCGCGTATTTCGTCTCGCTGTCTTCTCGGACCCTCGGCTACAAGGGCATGGTGACCACGCTCCAACTCGAGCCCTTCTACCCCGATCTGCAGGACGAGCGATTCGCCTCCGAGCTGGCCGTCGTGCACTCCCGGTACTCCACCAACACGTTCCCGTCCTGGTCGCTGGCCCAGCCGCTGCGCATGGTCGCCCACAACGGCGAGATCAACACCATCGGCGGCAACCGCAACTGGATGCGTGCGCGCCAGTCACAGCTGGCATCCGACCTGGTCGGCGACCTCGCACCGCTGCTGCCCATCTGCACCGACGGCGGCAGCGACTCGGCGTCGTTCGACGAGGTCCTCGAGATGCTGACGCTCACCGGGCGCAGCCTGCCGCATTCGATGCTGATGATGGTGCCCGAGGCCTACGAGAACCGCACGGACCTCGATCCCGACCTGCGCGCGTTCTACGACTACCACGCGCTGCAGATGGAACCGTGGGACGGGCCGGCCGCACTGATCGCCACCGACGGCTCGCTCGTGTGCGCCACGCTCGACCGCAACGGACTGCGGCCCGGCCGGTGGACGGTGACAACCGACGGTCTGGTGATCGTGGCCAGCGAGACCGGAGTTCTCGAGATCGCCGATGAGCGCATCCAGCAGCGGGGACGGCTTCGTCCCGGACGCATGTTCGTGGTCGACACCGCGGAGCACAGAATCGTCACCGACGAGGAGGTGAAGGGCGAGTTGGCACAGCTGCACCCGTGGGGTCTGTGGCTGCGGCAGAAGCTCGAGCTTTCCGAGCTGCCCGAGCGCGAGCACATCACGCACCCGATCACCTCGATCACGCGCCGTCAGCGCACGTTCGGGTACACCGAAGAGGAGATCTCGACGCTGCTGCTGCCGATGGGCCAGCACGGCGCCGAGCCGATCGGAGCGATGGGCACCGACACTCCCATCGCCGCGCTCAGCGAACGCCCGCGGCTGCTGTTCGACTACTTCACGCAGCAGTTCGCGCAGGTCACCAACCCTCCGCTGGACTCGATCCGCGAGGCCGTGGTCACGAGTCTGCGCTGCGGCATCGGCCCCGAACGCAATCTGCTGTCCTGGGGCCCGGATCACGCCCGGCAGGTCACGATCGACTTCCCGGTGCTCGACAACGACGAACTGGCAAAGCTCCAGAACATCGAGCGGACGATGCCCGGCCGCAAATCGGTGACCGTGCACGGCTTGTACCACTTCGATGCGGGCCCCGGCACCATGAGAGAGCGGCTGGCACAGGTGTGCGCAGAGGTGGATGCCGCGATCGAGGCGGGTGCGGAGTTCATCATCCTGTCCGACCGCGATTCGGACAAGGACCTCGTCCCCATCCCGTCGCTGCTGCTGGTCTCGGCTGTGCACCATCACCTGATCCGCAACGAGAACCGCATGAAGGTGGGCCTGATCGTCGAGGCCGGCGACGTGCGCGAAGTGCACCATGTCGCATGCCTGCTCGGCTACGGCGCATCGGCGGTGAACCCGTATCTGGCCATGGAGACCGTCGAGTACCTCGTGCGCAACGGCGACATCACCGGACTGTCTCGTGAAGAGGCGGTCGACAACGTGATCCACGCGCTCGGCAAGGGCGTGCTGAAGATCATGTCGAAGATGGGGATCTCCACGGTCGCCTCGTACAGCGGCGCCCAGGTGTTCGAGGCGATCGGGCTCGGCCAGGAGCTGATCGACGAGTTCTTCACCGGGACGATCTCGGCACTGGGTGGCATCGGACTGGAAGACGTCGAGGCCGAGAACCAGGTGCGTCACGACTTCGCCTACCCGCCGGACGACGCTGCGCGCGTGCACGAGCGGCTGTGGACCGGCGGCGAGTACCAGTGGCGCCGCAACGGCCCGCCGCACCTGTTCAACCCCGAGACCGTCTTCCGGCTGCAGCATTCCACCCGCACCCGGCGCTTCGACATCTTCCGGGATTACACGCACCGCGTGGACGACCAGTCCGCAGAGTTGAAGACGCTGCGCGGGATGTTCGCCCTGCGCACCGGCGTCCACGAGCCCGTTCCGCTGGACGAGGTCGAGCCGGTCAGCGAGATCGTGAAGCGGTTCGCGACCGGTGCGATGAGTTACGGGTCCATCTCGCGTGAGGCGCACGAGACCCTCGCGATCGCGATGAACTCGATCGGCGGCAAGTCGAACACGGGTGAGGGCGGCGAAGACGTCGAGCGACTGCTGGACCCGCGCACCCGCAGCGCCATCAAGCAGGTGGCCTCGGGCAGGTTCGGCGTGACGAGCCTGTATCTCACGTCCGCGGACGACATCCAGATCAAGCTCGCGCAGGGTGCCAAGCCCGGCGAGGGCGGCCAACTGCCGCCCGAGAAGGTGTACCCGTGGATCGCGCGCACGCGCCACGCCACGGCCGGCGTCGGATTGATCTCACCGCCCCCGCACCACGACATCTACTCCATCGAGGACCTCAAGCAGCTGATCTTCGACCTCAAGCACGCCAGCCCCGCCGCGCGGGTGCACGTCAAGCTGGTCAGCCAATCCGGGATCGGCGCCGTGGCGGCAGGCTGCGCGAAGGCGCAGGCCGACGTCATCCTCGTCTCAGGACACGACGGGGGCACTGGCGCGAGCCCGCTGAACTCGCTCAAGCACGCGGGTACCCCGTGGGAGCTGGGCTTGGCCGAGACGCAGCAGACGCTGATGCTCAACGGTCTGCGCGACCGGGTGGTGGTGCAGGCCGACGGGCAGCTCAAGACCGGCCGCGATGTGATCGTGGCGGCGCTGCTGGGCGCTGAGGAGTTCGGGTTCGCCACCGCGCCGCTCGTGGTCTCGGGATGCATCATGATGCGCAAGTGCCACCTGAACACGTGCCCGGTGGGCGTGGCCACCCAGGACCCGCTGCTGCGCGACCGGTTCACCGGCCAGGCCGAGCACGTCGTGACGTTCATGCAATTCATCGCCGAGGAGGTGCGCGAACACCTCGCATCCCTCGGCCTGCGCAGCATAGAAGAGGCCATCGGCCGACGCGACCTGCTGGAGACCTCCGATGCCATCGGGCACTTCAAGGCAGCCGGACTGGACCTGAGCCCCATCCTGGCCGGACCGGACCTGCCCGCTGACGCGCCACGTCGGCACCTGCGCGATCAGGACCACCGACTGGGCGAGCACTTCGACGTCAGCGTGATCGCCGAGGCCCGGGATGTCATCGACACCGGCGGCACCATCCGCCTGGTCCGCGACATCCGCAACACCGACCGCGCGGTGGGGACGCTGCTGGGCCACCATGTCACCAAGGCACGGGGCGAGCACGGACTGCCCGCGGGATCCATACACCTGGAGCTCACCGGCTCGGCCGGCCAGTCCCTGGGTGCGTTCATGCCCTCGGGCATCACGCTGGACTTGGTCGGCGACGCGAACGACTACGTCGCAAAGGGCCTGTCGGGCGGTCAGATCATCATCCGACCGCCACACGGGTCACGCTTCACCGCTTCGCAGAACGTCATCGCGGGCAACGTGATCGGGTACGGCGCCACCAGCGGAAGCCTGTTCGTCCGCGGCGTCGTGGGAGAGCGGTTCCTGGTGCGCAACTCCGGTGCGACGGCCGTGGTCGAGGGCGTGGGCGATCATGCGCTGGAGTACATGACCGGCGGCTGTGCGGTCATCCTCGGGCGCACCGGTCGCAACATCGGCGCGGGCATGTCGGGCGGCACCGCGTACATCTACGATCTGAACGACGCAGACGTCAACTCGCTGGCGCGCGAGTCCGGTTCGCTGCTGGTGGGCCCGCTGGGCTCGGCGGATGCCGCGATCCTGCGTGATCTGCTCGAGCAGCACTGCCGGCTGACCGGATCGGTGCTGGCGGCGTCGATCCTGGCCGACTTCAGCGCTCACCTCGACCGGTTCACCCGGCTGGTGCCGCGCGACTACTCCGCGGTGCTGGAAGTGCGGCAGAACGCCGTCGACGAAGGCCTGGACCCCGACGGCGATGCCGTCTGGAATCGCATCCTGGAGGTGACCCGTGGCTGACCCGAGGGGATTCCTCAAGCTGACGTATCGTGAGCAGCCGCCGCGCCGCCCGGTCCCGGTGCGGATCATGGACTTCGACGAGGTGTACGAACCGACCGACACCGAGATGGTGCGCCGACAGGCGTCGCGGTGCATGGACTGCGGCGTGCCGTTCTGCCACACGGGGTGTCCGTTGGGCAACCTGATCCCGGAATGGAACGACCTGACCAGCCGCAACCGCTGGCAGGCCGCCAGCGAGCGTCTGCACGCGACGAACAATTTCCCGGAGCTGACCGGCAGGCTGTGCCCTGCACCCTGTGAGAACGCGTGCGTGCTGGGCATCAACCAGCCCGCTGTCACGATCAAGCGCATCGAGCAGACCATCGCCGACGAGGCTTTCCGCAACGGCTGGGTGAAGCCTCAGCCGCCGGGTCGTCTGACCGGGCGCACCGTGGCGATCGTCGGGTCGGGCCCGGCAGGACTGGCCGCCGCCCAGCAGCTGACGCGCGCCGGGCACACGGTGGCGGTGTTCGAGCGCGATGACCGCATCGGCGGCCTGCTGCGCTACGGCATCCCCGATTTCAAGCTCGAGAAGGCCGTGCTCGAACTGCGGCTGGAGCAGCTGCGCGCGGAAGGCACGATCTTCCGCACCGGCGTCGAGATCGGCCGCGACATCACCTGGGAGCAGCTGCGCGCCCGGTATGACGCCGTGGTCGTGGCCACCGGCGCGACAGTGCCGCGTGACCTGCCCATCCCCGGACGCGAGGCTGCCGGCATCCACTACGCGATGGACTACCTCGTGCAGTCCAACAAGGCCGTCGCCGGCGACGAGGTGCCCGGGCAGATCACCGCCGAGGGCAAGCACGTCATCGTGATCGGCGGCGGCGACACCGGGTCGGACTGCATCGGCACGGCACACCGTCAGGGTGCGCTCAGCGTCACGAACCTCGCGATCGGCAAGCGACCCGCCGACGAGCGGCCGGCGCACCAGCCCTGGCCCATGGTGCCCACGGTGTTCGAGGTGCAGCCGTCCCACGAGGAGGGGGGCGACCGCAGCTACCTGGCCAGCACCGTCGAGTTCCTCACCGATGACGACGGCCACGTGCGTGCGCTGAAGGTCGCCGAGACGCAGTATGTCGACGGTGCCCGAGTGCCCGCCCCCGGAACCGAGCGGGAGATCCCCGCCGATCTGGTGCTGCTGGCCCTCGGCTTCCGCGGAAGCGAGCGGGAGCAGCTCGAAGAGCAGATCGACGTCGCTTTCACCCGACTGGGCGGCGTCAAGCGCACCCCCGACTTCCAGACCACGCAGCCCGGCGTCTTCGTCGCCGGCGACGCGGGGCGCGGCCAGTCCCTGATCGTGTGGGCGATCGCCGAGGGCCGCGCTGCGGCCGCGAACGTCGACGAGTACTTGATGGGGCACACCGCACTGGAGACCTTCATCCAGCCTGGCGATGTCGCGATCAGCCTGGAGCCCGCGTAGGCTGGCGGCGGCTCACCCATTCCTGTCAACACCGTCAGGCGGCACAGCATCTGCCCTGACATCACACAACCCGGAGTACTGCTCGGTATGAGACGCGCGAAAATCGTCGCAACGCTCGGGCCCGCCACTTCGACGTACGAGATGGTCCGTGCCATCATCGACGCCGGCGTGGATGTGGCGCGATTCAACCTGAGTCACGGTGACTACACCGTGCACGAGGCCAACTTCGCCAATGTGCGCAAGTCCGCCGACGACGCGCACCGCGCGGTGGCGATCCTCGTCGATCTGCAGGGCCCGAAGATCCGGCTCGGCAAGTTCGCCGACGGCCCGCACGAGCTCGCCACCGGTGACGTGTTCAAGATCACGACCGAAGACATCCTCGGCACGAAGGACATCTGCGGTACGACCTTCAAAGGCCTGCCGCAGGATGTGAAGCCGGGCGACCAGCTGCTGATCGACGACGGCAAGGTGCGCGTCGAGGTCGAAAGCACCGACGGCACGGTGGTCACGACCCGTGTGGTGGTCGGCGGGGCGGTCTCGAACAACAAGGGCATCAACCTGCCCGGGGTGGCCGTGAACGTTCCCGCCCTGAGCGAGAAGGACGAGGCCGACCTGCGGTGGGGTCTGCGCATCGGCGCCGACCTCATCGCGCTCTCGTTCGTACGCGACGCGGACGATGTGAAGCGCGTCCACGAGATCATGGCCGAGGAGAAGCGCCGCGTGCCGGTGATCGCCAAGATCGAGAAGCCGCAGGCGGTCGACAACCTCGAGGCCATCATCGATGCCTTCGACGGCATCATGGTCGCCCGCGGTGATCTGGGTGTGGAGCTGCCGCTGGAGGCGGTGCCGATCGTGCAGAAGCGGGCCGTCGAACTGGCCCGCCGCATGGCAAAGCCGGTGATCGTGGCCACGCAGATGCTCGAGTCGATGATCAGCAACCCCGTCCCCACGCGCGCTGAGACCAGCGACGTGGCCAACGCCGTCCTGGACGGCGCTGACGCGGTGATGCTCTCGGGCGAGACCAGCGTGGGGGAGTACCCCGTCGTCGTCGTCGAGACGATGGCCCGCATCGTCGCATCGACCGAGGACCACGGCCTGGAGCGTATCCTGCCGCTGGGCACGAAGCCGAGGACGCAGGGCGGAGCGATCACGGCAGCAGCGCTCGAGGTCGCCGAGTTCCTCGACGCGAAGTACTTGTGCATCTTCACCGAGTCGGGCGACACCGCCCGCCGCATGTCGCGGCTGCGGCCCAAGATGCCGATGATCGCCTTCACCCCGGTCCCGGAGATCCGGCGACGGATGGCCCTGACCTGGGGCATCCACTCGGCGCTCGTGGAGCACGTGGACCACACCGACCTGATGTTCCATCAGGTGGACGACTATCTGCTCGATCACACGCTCGCCGATGTCGGCGACAAGGTGGTCGTGGTGTCCGGCTCCCCACCCGGAATCGTCGGTTCGACCAACGACATCCGCATCCACCAGGTCGGCGATGCCGTGCACGGCAATGCGCCCGTGTACCGCAACCACCACTAGTCGTACCCGGATCGGAAGAAGCGGGATGCCTCGGCCGAGGCATCCCGCTTCTGTCGTGTACAGCGGTGCCGCGCCGGTCCTCATCCGCTCGGACGCCTACCGGTCGGCCACCGACGGGAAGTGACCCAGGGGTCCGGTATGGTCATGGCCATGCCCGCCGCGCTCGCCCTGACCGTCATCCTCGGCGCCCTGTCGATCTTCCAGCTCGCGCTGGCTCTGGGAGCCCCGCTTGGACGGTACGCGTGGGGCGGCCAGCATCGGGTGCTGCCTGTCCGGCTCCGCATCGGCAGCGCCATCTCGATCCTGCTGTACGGGCTCATGGCCGGGATCGCCTGGGACCGTGCCGGGGTGCTGAGCGTGCTCGACGACACGGTGTCCCGAGTGGCGATGTGGGTCGTGTTCGGGTACCTCGCCCTCGGCATCGTCATGAACGCGATCTCGCGCAGCAAACCCGAACGCAACACCATGACCCCCACCTCCGTCGTCCTGGCTGTCCTCGCCATGCTCGTCGCGATCGGCCACGGACAGATGGCCACCGCGATCTGAGCACGGTGCGACTGCGACCCGACACCGCGGACCACTGGGGAGCGGCACCCGGTCAGCGACGAGCCAGGATGCGTGCGTGTGCGGCAGGTCGTGCACGCGGGGGACTTTCCGATCCGGGTGACGGCGGCGGGCTGCTTCCACCGGGACCCGACCCGGCTGGTCCACCCCATGTCCGGCTTCGCCTTCGGCGTCTCGAAGAGTACCAGCTGGCTGGCTTGACGCGCACGCCACCGCCGAGAGTGTTTAGCGACACGCGTGGACTTCGGGCGGCCGGATGCCCGCATTGTCGCTGACGACCCCTTGAAAGCGCTGGGATCGCAGGCGAGCGAAAATCGTGCCGGTGGTGGGAGTCGAACCCACACGCCCTTGCGGGCAACCGATTTTGAGTCGGTCGCGTCTGCCATTCCGCCACACCGGCGCACGTCGGCGTGCAGGAAGCGCGCCGAGCATCGACGATACCGTAGGATTCTAGGGTGACTGAGCAGGAACAGAACAATGGGTCCGCATCTTCCGCACCGCGACGGGTCGTGGTGGCCGAAGACGAATCACTGATTCGTCTCGACATCGTCGAGATCCTGCGCGACAACGGCTTCGACGTCGTCGGCGAAGCAGGTGATGGAGAGACCGCAGTCCAGCTGGCCACCGACCTTCGCCCCGACCTCGTGGTCATGGACGTCAAGATGCCGCAGTTGGACGGCATCTCGGCCGCTGAGAAGCTCAGCAAGAACCACATCGCCCCGGTGGTGCTCCTGACGGCGTTCAGCCAGAAGGAGCTGGTCGAGCGGGCGAGCGAAGCCGGCGCGCTGGCCTATGTCGTCAAGCCCTTCACCCCGAACGACCTGCTGCCCGCGATCGAGATCGCGCTCGCGCGCTACGAGCAGATCATCACGCTCGAAGCCGAGGTGCAGGACATGGTCGAGCGCTTCGAGACCCGCAAGCTGGTCGACCGCGCGAAGGGTCTGCTCAACGAGAAGATGGGCCTGACCGAGCCCGAAGCCTTCCGTTGGATCCAGAAGGCTTCGATGGACCGCCGACTGACGATGCAGGATGTCGCGAAGGCGATCATCGAGCAGCTCGCCCCGAAGAAGGCTTGACGTTGAAGCTCACCTCGAAGTGAGTTCTCCACAGTTTCCGGATCCGCCCTCTGCGGCAGAGGGTGGGCAGCGTAGGGTCGAGGACATGCCGATGTCAGACGCCGCCATGGAACGCAAGGTCGACCAGCTCGACAATGACGTGCAGGCGATCTACGAGATGATCGCCTCGATCGACGGCACGCTGCGACGGCACCACAACCGGTTGGACGAGATCAGCGCTCAACTGATGGGCGTGAACGAAAGGCTCGACGGCCACGATCAGCGGTTCGACGCCGTCGATAAGCGGTTC